>DASZIA010000239.1:0-8522 GCA_035949535.1 Planctomycetaceae bacterium
AGCAGATTGCCCGCCAGATGCGCGACCAGAAACCCGCAGAGCAGCAGTCCCGTGAATCCCATCACGAACTTCTTCCCCACGGAGGAGGAAAGGGCTTTCACGAGCAGGCTCAAAACGGCCTCCTTCAAGGAGTTTCGAGGCGGCGCCGGCGATTTTGCCGGCAGTCGTTAAGCACCGGATTATAGGGCAACGAAGGCGAGTTTCAATCGACTCGCCACCCGCGCGGCCGCACGGCGCTGGTCGGGCGAACGACTCTTAGAAGGTTCCGCCCGTGCCGACTCGTGCCGCATATTGTGGCTCGCCCGCGCATCTGCGAGCATTAGGATATAGATGGAAACGCAGACCGAGATATCCGCTAACGCGCCTCCCGAAACGTCCGGCCAGCAAGGATCACCCGCGCCGGCGCGCTTTCTGGGATTGGAGCTCGGCGACGTGCTGCCGTTTTGCCTCCTGATCGGGTTCAGCGCCTGGCTCTGGTCGCGCGCAAGCGATACGCTCGGCGTCGGCGCGCCGTTTCTGGGAGCCGCGATCGGTTTGGCGGTCGCTTTCCTCGTCCGCAAGTTTTGCTGAAGGCGGCATCACCCCACGATCGGAGCCCGCGATGCCCCACCCGTCAGAGGCTGTGATTCGGGTCGAGAATCTCACTCAGCACTACGGCGTTCGCGCGGTGCTGCGCAATATCGACTTGGAGATCTTCGCGGGCGAATTGGTGGCCGTCATCGGCCCCAACGGGATGGGCAAGACCACCTTGCTCTCGGCGATCGCCGGCGTTCATTCGCCGCAGAAAGGGTCCGTGACCATCGGCGGCTTCAGACGCCGCTCGACTCCCGAAGCTGAGCTTGATATCCGCCGCATGGCAGTCTACCTGCCCGATAATGCGTTTTTGCCGCGAACAATGACGGCGCGCGAGTTTTGGATCTCTGTCGGCAAACTCTACGACGTCGATTATGACCGACTGTTCGACCACGTCGAGCGTCTGGTCGCCTTGTTCGAATTGGAAAGCGTCGTCGATTCGCCCATCTCCAGCGGATCGGCTGGTCAACAGAAAAAAGTCGCGCTTTCAGCCGCACTCATCACCGACACGCCCATCCTGCTCTTAGACGAGCCCCTTTCAGGAGGCCTCGATGCTTCGGGCATTTTGGCGCTGCGGAAGGTATTGCAGCGGCTCGTCGTCGATCGTCAGGCGACGATCGTGATGACCGCACCAGTGCCGGAACTTGTCGAGCAACTCGCCACGCGCGTGGTGGTGCTCCGCGCAGGAACAATCGTGGCGGACGGATCCGTTGCGGAACTGAAGGCGCAAGCCGGCCGGGGTGGTTCGCTCGCCGACGCGCTCGAAAGACTCTTCTTCCCCCAGACGGCTGACCACGTCGCGGATTATTTTCAAGACGGGCCGCGTTTTCAGGATGGGCCGCAGTGAAACGTTTCTGGTACAGCGAAGCGATCCGAAACGCACGGTTGGCCTTTCCGCCGAGCTGGCCTCTCGCCATTTTCGGCTTGTTCCTGCTGTTTTTCGAGTATTTCTTTTGGCAGACCGAGGAGCGCATCGGGGGCACCGACGGGCCGGCGATCGTTGTTCTGCAGTTCGGCGTCTCGCTCTACGGCGTCTACCGGGTGGCGGCGTTTCATCCCAATCTGCGGCCCGCCTACCGCGAGTGGTTGCGGACGACCTGTTGGCGCAGCCCGCAACCGCTGCCTCTCGGTTCTGTGACCCTGACCCTCACAGACGCTTTGCTGCTTCTGTCAGCATTGGGGCTGATGTGGTATCGCCACCCCGAGCGATCGCCCGATCTGCCGATTCAGTTTTTCGCCGTCGCATATCTGTTGTGCATGGCGTTTGCGCTGCTAACGGGTGGACCCCGCGGTTTCGGCTATGCGGTGACTTTCGGTTTGGGCGGGATGATGATGAGCGCGCGCTCTCCGGCACTCGCCTGCGGAGTCGCGTTGGCAACCTATCTGGTGGCTTGGATCGGGCTCCGTCGGGCTTTGAACGATCTGCGCCTGATTGAGACGAGCTCGATCGAACGATGGTTCGTCAAACAGGTTCCAGCCGGCATTCGAGCGGCGGATTTTTCTTCCGTGAACGTGGGCTGGCCGTTCGGCCATTTGGCGCCGAATCGGACCGTGCCGCGCTTACCAGCCTTCGATGGTGTCTCGATTTCGCTTTTGGCCGGGTGGCTCTTGGCAAGCTTCCTGCGATTCGCCGACGTCAGCGACAACCGCTTCAGACCCTCGGACGACGTCAAATTCTTTGTTGTCTTGGCATTTTTTGTTGCCACGCTGTTGATTGTCGGACGGGTCTTCGTGCATGTCTTAAACCACCGGCCGCCGATCAAAGTTTTCGGACGGCTGGTGACCTTCAGGTGGATCATCCCAAGTTATGATTGCGCTTTCGCGGCGCCCCTGGCCGGGCTGCTGATCCTGTGGGGGGTGGGGCCGTGGATGCTTCAGAAGCCCGGGCCTCCTTCAATCGTGGGAGTTTCCGTGCTGCTGGCAACGGCACTCCTTGTCGGCCTGGTGCCAGGACCAACCTTTGGCAATTGGATGCTCACGAGCGAGTGTCGCATCGTCCCCCAGAAACCGCAGCCGCAGGGCCGTTGAGCTGGCGAGCGCGGGAGCTATTCCACCTCGTGGATGTCGTGCAGCACGCCCCAGGAGACGCAGCCTGGTGCGCACCTTTTGCCGACGCTCCGTCGCCCGCCAGACTTGTGGTGGGTTGAAAACTGAGCCCTTTGTCGCAGGAAAATCGTGACCAACAGGGCGCGATCCGCGAAAACGTGGATTCCGACGAAAGCGGTTGTAGCGGCGGTGCATGAGTGGTCTGGGAACTCGCCCCGAATCGGTGGCGCCGCTCAAATTCCGACTGGACGCGATTTCGTGAGGGACCTAGCTACTCATGTTGCCGGATTGGGCGCCTATGCTCCGTACCATTCAAAACTGGCTGATCCCCGACGCCCTGCGGAAGGACGGCGAGGCCTTTGGCCGCGCCAACCGCGTGATCGCCTTTGATCTGGCCCTCTGTTTCTTTGGGCCGATCTTTTCGACGATCTTCTGGGTTCTGGGCGCGCCGATTTCGAGCGCCATCGTCGACGTCGCCATGGCGGCGCTCATGGTAAACCTGGTCTATCTTCGGAGCGGCGGAAACCTTCAGGTTTGCGGGCACGTTGTGACGGCGGTCGCCTGGTTCACGTATACCTCTTTGGCATGCTTCAACGGAGGTCATCATTCTGCGCCGGCGATGTGGTACGTAACGGTCCCCGTGTTTGCGATTGCTCTGTGCGGGACACGGGCCGGCGTTCTGTGGACGCTGGCAAGCGTTGCCGCGATCGTGACATTCTACGTAGCGCGAGAGAACGGATTCACTTTCCCGGATGAGGCAACGGTCAGCGGCAAACGCTTCTTGGAGTTCTCCGGGCTGCTGGGAGTATTGACCTGCGTCTATTTTCTGATGTCTCTGTTCAAGTGGATGGAACACAACGCCCAACAGGCGATCACAGCCGCCCTCGCCAAAGCACAGGCGGCGGATCGGGCAAAGAGCGAGTTTCTGGCCAATATGAGCCACGAAATCCGCACGCCCATGACGGCCATCTTGGGATTTGCCGACTACCTCGATGACTCGGCCTTGGACCGCACAGGGGCGCAAGACGCGCTGCAAACGATCAAGCGGAACGGCGAGCACCTCCTGGCAATCATCAACGACATTCTGGACTTATCGAAGATCGAGTCGGGCAAGTTGGTCATCGAGCAGGTCCGCTGCTCGCCGCGCCAGATCGTGGCCGACGTCATCGAACTGTTGCAGGTGCGCATTGCGGCCAAAGGGCTTGCCGCGACGACGCATTTTGACCCCCGCGTTCCCCTGCACGTGCTCACCGATCCCACGCGGTTGAGACAGATCGTCCTGAACCTCGTCAGCAATGCCGTCAAATTCACAGAAACTGGAGGCGTGCAGGTGATCGTCCGCTGGCGAGACCAGAACAAGTCGCGACCCCTGCTGCAAATCGATGTGGTCGACACGGGAATCGGGATGACTTCCGATCACGTGTCGCGTCTCTTCCAGCCCTTCACCCAAGCCGACTCGTCAACCACCCGGCGGTTCGGCGGAAGCGGGCTCGGCCTGGCCATCAGCCATCGCCTGGCTGAGATGCTTGGGGGAACGATCACCGTGAGCAGCGTGTGTGGCGCAGGTTCGACCTTCCAGCTGCTGCTTCCAACTCCTGCACTCGCGGCGGATGGTTCCACCGACTCTTTGCGATCGGGCGATTCGGCCCTGCGTCGACAACAAAAGGAACCAAACCGCCAGCCGCTCACAGGCCGCCGGCTTCTGTTGGCGGAAGATGCGCCGGACAATCAGCGGCTCATCATGTACGTCCTTCGTAAGGCAGGAGCGGACGTGACGTTAGCCGAGAACGGTGCCGTCGCCTGCGAACTGTCGCTTGCCGCTCACGACGAGGGAAAGCCCTTCGACGTCGTCCTGATGGACATGCAGATGCCGATCGTCGATGGATATCAGGCGGTCAAGCAGCTGAGGCTGGCGGGCTATCACGAACCGATCATCGCGCTGACGGCCCATTCGATGGGATCGGACCGGCAGGTTTGCCTGGACGCGGGCTGCGACGACTTTGCGACGAAGCCGATCGACCGGGCGAGGCTGATTTCGCTGATCGGCGATTACTGCCAACAGGGCTCACGACAAGGAACGGAGCCGATCGCGCCCGTCTGAATCAGGCAGGAGAGCAGTCAAAACCCGCGATCGGAACGGCCACAAAAGAAGAGACAGGCGCCTCGCGGCAATTCGGAGCCTATGCCCTCTTTGCAATTTTATCCAGCTGATGCGGCTTTGACGGGCTGACAAACCAGCGTCCGACCGACGCGGCAGCGCGGCCGCGACCTTCGCAGGATCACTCTGCTCGGACTCACTTCCCGTCTTTGCGGGCCTCTTGCACCATCTGCGAGATTCGATCGAGCCCGTCCGTCTTGACGTCGACGCCGGAAATGTCGAGCAACGCGGCAACCGCGTGCTCCATCGACCCGTCGAAGAATGTCTTGACGATGTGTTCCAGAGCCGTCTTTCGCGCCTTGTCGCGCGATTGGGCGGGTAAGTAGACGTACCGTGCGCCCTGCTTCTTATGCCGGACGTGGCCCTTACGCTCGAGGATCCGCAACAGGCTCCGCACGCACGAGTAGCTCGGCGGATCGGGCATGTTTTCGAGCACGCCGGTCACATCGGCTTCGCCAACGCGATACAGGGTGTCGAGAATCTGGCGCTCGCGGCGTGCCAGATACAACTGCGATTTTCGCATAATGATTCAACCCACTTTCCGTTTCGACCCCGGCCCGCCGCGGCAGGTCCTAATGATGCGCCGAGGAGGGGTCACCCGCTGGAAGGAAATTAGCACGTTGCACACTAGCACGGGAAGCCCCTGCCGGTCAAACCTTTATTGCAGGGGACTTTTCCAAATTGCGCAGTTCTCCGATCGACCAATCGGATAACTGCCACGCCAAAAATCTTTCCCAGAGTAGCGAGCGGCTAATCCGACATCAAATCTTAATTTGGAAAAAACTGACTCATTTTCTAAATGCAAATTATTTGGCTGGAAGCTGTCCATTCCAAGCCCCTCGCGCGGCGCGGGGAACGCTCATCGAAATTGAGAGTGACCCCATCCGGTCACCTCATGCCCTTGGCCGGGGGTCATCTTGCGACAATCGCACCAGGCAATAATAATGCATACATGCACAAACTTGGATGCGTGGCCCGCTGGGGGTCGTCCCCGATCGTGACGCGATCGCGCAGCTGGTTTTGCAGCTTGGTGCTGCTCTTTGCGCCTGCAGTCCTGCCCGCAGAAACAATCGAGCCGCTGAAGAAAGCTGCCCGTCCGCTGACCTTCGAGCGCGACATCCGACCCATCCTCCGAGTCCACTGCCTCGACTGCCACGGCAATCAAAACGTCCGTAAGGGCGCTCTGGACATGCGTCTATGTCGCTTGATGGTGAAAGGCGGAGAGTCCGGACCCGCGCTCACTCCCGGCCGCCCCGACGAGAGCTATCTGCTCGATCGCGTCAAATCTGGAGAAATGCCTCCCGGCGACCAGAAGCTCTCGTCGGCTGAAATTGCCGTGATCGAGACTTGGATTCGGGAAGGCGCTCCCACCGCCCAAAAAGAACCGACCGAAATCAGCGCAGCAGCCCTAATTACCGCAGAAGATCGCGACTTCTGGTGTTTCCGCAGGATCCGACGTCCGCCGATTCCGCGTTTCGGTGCGAACGATCGGATTCGCACGCCGATCGACGCGCTTCTGATTGCCGCGCTCCAGCCCAAGCAGCTCACCTTTTCGCCCGAAGCCGACCGTCGAACGCTCGTCCGGCGCCTCTCACTCGACCTGTTGGGTCTGCCTCCCGCGCCCGCCGAGGTCGAAGCGTTTCTCGCCGACACGTCGCCCGATGCGTACGAGCGGCTCGTCGACCGAATGCTCGCGTCGCCGCATTACGGAGAGCGCTGGGGCCGCCACTGGCTCGACGTCGCGGGCTACGCCGACTCGGAGGGCTTTGACGATCAGGACGTTCCGCGGTCGGAAGCCTTCCACTTCCGCGACTATGTCATTCGGGCGTTCAACGCCAACAAGCCGTTCGATCAGTTTGTCGCCGAGCAGCTTGCCGGGGACGAGTTGCTCCCGCCCCAAAAAGGGGACCTGACTCCCGAGGCCATCGAAAGACTGAGCGCGACGGGTTTCCTGCGCATGGCGGCCGACGGCACGGCCAGCGCCAACTCTCCGGCAGCGGCCAACCAAAACATCGCCGACACGATCAAGATCGTCTCGACGTCGCTCCTGGGACTGTCGGTCGGCTGCGCCCAATGTCACGACCACCGCTACGATCCGATCCTGCAGGATGACTATTACCGATTGCGGGCGGTCTTTGAGCCCGCTCTCAACTGGAAGAACTGGCGCGTTCCGTCGCAGCGACGGGTTTCCCTGTATACGCAGGCCGATCGGGCCCGCGTCGTTGCGGTGAACCAACAGGCGTCGGCCGCCGCGGCGAAGGTGGCCGAGAAGGAGCGCCGCTACGTCGCCGAAGCCCTTGAAAAGGAACTGTCCAAGTTCGCGCCGCCGGTCGCCAAGGAACTCAAAGCCGCCCTCGATACGCCGGCTCCCAAGCGCACTGCCGCGCAGAACCAGTTGTTGAGCCTGCATCCCAGCGTCAACATCTCGCCCGGCCTCTTGTCTCAATACAATCCGACTGCTGATACCGATTTGCAGAAGGATCGGGCCAAAGTCGCGGCCATTCAGGCCCGCGCGCCCGTCGAAGACTTCCTGCGCGTGCTGACCGAAAACCCGGGCGAGCTTCCGCCAACCTTCCTCTTCTACCGGGGCGAGTTCGGGCAGCCGCGACAAGAGGAAGAGCCCGGCGACTTGACCGTCTGCGCAGCCGCGGGAGAGAGCGGCGCCATTCCGCGTCGCGATTCAAAGCGCCCAACCTCCGGCCGGCGCCTGGCCTACGCGCGACGGCTGATGTCGGGCAAGCATCCGCTGGTCGGCCGCGTGCTCGTCAACCGAATTTGGCTGCACCACTTCGGCCGAGGCCTTGTCTCCACTCCCGCCGACTTTGGCCGGATGGGCGAACGGCCAACCAATCCGGAACTCCTCGATTGGTTGGCTGACGAGTCTGCCACGAGCGGCTGGAGCCTCAAGAGGCTGCAACGGCTGATCGTGACTTCGACCGCCTACCGGCAAAGTTCGGCCCGCACGCCGGAGCGCGACGCCGCCGATCCCGATAACTTGCTCCTGTCCCGGATGAACGTCCGGCGGCTGGATGCGGAGGTTGTCCGCGACTGCGTGCTGACCGCCAGCGGCTCGTTGTTTGACCGCATGTCCGGCCGGCCGGTTCCAGTGAAGGAAGACGCAGTGGGCCAGATCGTTGTCGGCATCGACACCAAGGTCGGGGCCAACGAGCCGGGAGCCGAGGTCCCGATCGGCGCGGAAGAATCTCGCCGCAGCGTCTATATCGAAGTCCGCCGCAGCCGGCCGCTGGCCCTGCTGCGGACGTTCGACCTGCCCGTCATGGAGACCAACTGCGACCGCCGCGTGTCGTCGACATCGGCGCCCCAGGCGTTGATGCTCATGAACAGTGAGTTTGCCCTCTCGCAGGCTTACCGATTCGCCCAGCGGCTCCAGCGCGACCTGGGGACCAATCCGCGACTGCAAGTTGCCAAGGCGTTCGAGATCGCGTTTGCGCGACCGGCGACGCAAAGAGAGATCGACGAATCGGTCGCGTTCCTCGAGCGCCAATCCGAAGAGCTCAAAGCTCGCCCAGCCGCAGCTGGCACACCAAAGCACCCTGCCCCGGCTCAGCCCGCCTTGCAGCCGCTCACCGATTTTTGTCAGGCCCTGATTAGCTCCAACGAGTTTTTGTATAGCGATTGAGGAAAAGAAGAACCGGCGGGCTGACTACCCGCCGCTCGCCTAAGTCGCTTTGTCAGAAGAAATGAAGCACTCGCCAGCTTATCCGCCGTGGCGGAGCGGCTCGCC
>DASZIA010000240.1:0-2672 GCA_035949535.1 Planctomycetaceae bacterium
CGTCGTGTCCCATTTTTTCGTTCGGAACCACATCACCAGAACCGCTGCCAGGCGCCCCCGTAGGAAGCCCCCGCGAACCGGGGAACGCAGCCTTCGGACGCGAATGGATCACGCTCACTTTGTGTGATACCGTGAGGCGCTTTTGCCGCAATTGTTCCCACGTTTCGCCTCGAGGAGGCCACCATGATCGGCACCGCGTTTCTGCTCTTCGCCGCTGCTGCCGCGACACCGTGCGAGAGTCTGGCCAGTCTCAAGTTCCCCGACGCCACGATTACCTCCGCGACTGTTGTTCCCGAAGGTCCGCCTCCGGCGCGCGGCGCGGCTGGGGCCGGTGCACGTGGAGGTGCCCGTGGTGGAGGCCAGCAGACCCCAGCTGCTCCGCAACCGGCCGCGCGAGGCGGTGCGCCTGTGCCGAACATCCCTGCCCATTGCCGCGTTCAGATGACTCTCAAGCCGACCTCCGACTCCTTCATCGCCATGGAGCTCTGGCTGCCCGTGCAGAACTGGAACGGCAAATTCATGGGCGTCGGGAACGGCGGCTTTGCGGGCTCCATCCAGGGCTTGACGAATGAAATGCCTCAGGCGCTGCGCCTTGGCTATGCTACGGCGGGCACCGACACCGGGCACCAGGAACCAGGCGGCGATTGGGCGATCGGTCATCCTGAAAAGATGGTCGATTTCGGCTACCGCGCGACGCATGAGATGACCCTGAAAGCCAAGCAGATCGTCAACGCCTTCTACGAGCGCAGTGCGAAATATTCCTACTTCAAGGGATGCTCGACGGGCGGTCGCATGGCGCTGATGGAAGCCCAGAGGTATCCCGACGATTACAACGGCATCATCGCCGGCTCTCTTGCCAACCGGCACATCCATATGTGGACCGCGGGCGTCGCTCGAAGCATCGAGTTGTCACGTCATCCGGAAGGAAGCCTCACGACCGAGAAAGCGGCGCTGGTGAATCAGATGGTCACCAACACGTGCGATACCCTCAAAGAAGGGTTCCTGAACAATCCGCGAGAGTGCCACGTGGACTTCTCGAAGTTGCTGTGCGCGGCGGGGAAGGACGATGCCGCGTGCCTGACGGCCGCGCAATTGAAAACGGTCAACACATTCTATGGCGGTGTGAAGAACTCGAAAGGCGAATTGATCTTTTCCGGCCAGGCGCTCGGCAACCCGATCGGCGCCCTTCGTGCCACGAATCAGTCGCCGGGCGGCACGTTCGACATCGTCCGCATCGCTCTCAACGATCCGAATCTCGAGTGGCAGAAATTCGACCTCGACAGAGACATGCCGCTCATCGACAAGGCGGTGGGTTACGTCGATTCAGTGAATCCGGATCTCGGCAAGTTCAAGAAGAGCGGTGGAAAGCTGCTCCTGACGCACGGATGGGCCGATACCGGCATCACCCCCGAAACCACGATTTGGTACTACGACTCCGTTCTCGACAAGATGGGCAAGAATCAGAGCGACTGGGTGCGCCTGTTCATGGCGCCTGGCATGGGCCATTGCGGTGGCGGCCTCGGCGTCAATACGTTCGACTCCATCGGCACCCTGGAGAAATGGGTGGAAAACGGTATCGCTCCCGAGCAAATGCTGGGGACGGGCGCGAAAGGTCTCACACGTCCGCTCTGCCCATATCCACAGTATGCGGAATACAAGGGAACCGGCGACTTGAAGGACGGGGCGAACTGGGCCTGCAAGGCGCCGGATCAGTCGGCCCGGGCGAAGTAAACGTGGACGGTTTGTGCAGGCCTGCTGCCGTTTTCATTGCAGCCGTGTCGCGTAGGGATTAGAGGGATTGGGGCTTAGAGTGGTCCGATCGCGTCGCCGTTTTCGCATTCAGGTGCGGAGGGCACGCTGAACAGGAAGCCCTGGCGTTGGTCGATAAGTGCGTTCGCCACTTGAAGCGCGACCTGAATCGGGCCGAACGTCACACGGGAGGGCCGAGAATCTGAGAGGCGTCCGGATACACCTGACGAACGAGGGTTGGCCCGAGCTGGAGCGCAGCGAGCCGAATAAAGCATTCCCTCGCGGAGGCGCCCGGGTGACGCTGTCGGATGCCAGACAGTGCCAGGGTCAATGCGTCACTGGTCGCCTGGCTCATGATTCCGGCCTTTTCGAGCGGTGACATCCGCCGCCACGCCTCGATCTGGAGGCGTTCAACGTTAGCGCTCGTGTCTCGCGAGAGGATCGCTGATCGGTTGCCAGGGTCGAACTCAGCCACAACTCGATTATAGGACGGACCGAGGCAGCCCCTCGGCCATCGGGCGTATCATCGCTCAGTGCCCCGGCGTTTCTGAGCGTAGGCTGCTTCCAACAGCGGCCAGGTGCCCGTCTCCGACGTCAAACGAACCGAGGGTTTATGGGGAATCCGAGGACCTTTCCAAGAACGTTCCTCCTGGCTGCTGCGGGAATCGTGGTGGTTGGCGCGGTCAACGTACTGCGAGCCCAAGCGCCAGGGGCCGCTACGAAACCTCCCACATTCGAGGTCGCGTCGGTCAAGCCGGTCAACAACCGGGACGTCCTACTTCAGAGAGGGTTAGCCTGCGGGTTCCCGAACGGGCGCTTTGTGGGGTTCGGACCGCTGCGATGGATGATTGCATGTGCATATGGCATACCCGCGGCGCGTGACCATCAGGAGATTGTGGGCGGGCCGGATTGGCTTGATATCG
>DASZIA010000241.1:0-10081 GCA_035949535.1 Planctomycetaceae bacterium
ATTCGGGGACCCCGGGATCAACGCTTGTTTGACAGCTTCCCCGGGCTTTTCGCAGCCTTCCACGCCCTTCATCGCCTTCTGGCGCCAAGACATCCCCCACACGCCCTTAGTAACTTGACCACTATGATCCTCGCCTCGAACGCCCGGGTTACCCCGGCCAATCGAGACGCATTCAACATGCAGTCTTTTTTCGCTTAGTCCGTCGTGAAATATGTCCGAATCGAAAATCTCCAATCTGGAAATCCCGATTCAGGCACCTGACAACGTCCAAGCCGCCAAGCCGCTAAGAGTGCACTGACACAATACGCCCGGAGATCGGCTTGTGAGCCTGTTGCCGGCCGCGGTTACCCGCGCCCGAAAACCGACTCCGCACCTGCGTCCCGTCACTCTTTCGAGTCAGCCGGGCCGCCGATCCGTAAACCGATCACCCAAATTGCATTGTGTTTACAGATGCCACTTGAACCGCTATCTAAATTGTCAAAGAACAAACCCGGAGGATAAAAATCCTCCGGGTTGCGCCCCAGTGGGCTGAAGCCGGTCCAGCGTTACCGCTGAAACGGCTTCAAACCACTCAATTGGACTCAACCCGCCTGCAAGAAACGACTTATGTCGACAAGCTCTCCGCGGGAAAGACAATATTAGCGCGACCCCCCTTGTTCGTCAAGGGGGCCGCGTCATCTTTTCAGAAAAAATTGGAGACGACCGGGATCGAACCGGCAACCTCCGCCGTGCAAGGGCGGCGCTCTCCCAATTGAGCTACGTCCCCGCCGCCCCCTGAGCGCTGCGGAAATCGACTGGAAAAACTCTGAACGGCCCCATCCCCGCTTCGCCTTTCCGCCCGACTCCTCGCTCGAAAATGGGCGCACGTGGATTCGAACCACGGACCTCAGCTTTATCAGAGCTGCGCTCTAACCAACTGAGCTATGCGCCCTTGGCGTCTCGATCTGACGCGGCTTCAAACACCACCGTCTCAGAGCGTGTCCGCCTCGTTGCCTGCTTTGGAATCGCCCCAGAATTAAGGAGCGCGGCCCGAGCCCAACAAGTGGCAGGGGATCGATGATTCTGGCGGCCGTCGCTTCCTCTGTCCAGTCCCAACGTGGCAATTCTGGGCGGGATATTTCCGGCTTCTTCTGCGTGCTCACATTCGACGGATTCTACGCGGATGGCAAACCTCGCGCAGCTGGGCTCGGTAATCGTCGAGCCGGTCCATCGAGGCCTTCCAGCGAATCATGACATCCGGAAGAATGCGCCGGCCGTCGACGCCGAAGTTGCGTCGCTCCTTCAACACTTCGCGCATCTCGCGAATCGTCGCGTTGAAGTCGGCATAACAGGTGCCCGGTTCTCGACCGACCGAGCGAACCAATCCCGAGCCGATGGCTGCCAAAAGGTCGAGGTCGCGCATCCACGAGTCGCGACTGCCATCCCAGCGATTCAGAGCCCAAGCGGATTCGGCCTTCAGATAAAGGCTGACAGCCTCAGTTGCGTTTCCCTCACGTTGTTTTTTGCCAGCCGTGTCGGCCAGACTCTGGCAGCGACGTGCCCGCACCAGGGAACGAAGCGCCTGGGTCGCCAAGAACACGAGATAAAGCAAAACGACGCCGGCGGCGAGGAGAAAAAGAGCACCGCCGTAGTACCACAGACTGCGCATATCCCATTGACCCCCGACACTTTAGCCCGCCCGATGATACTCCCCGAGGAAGCCGATGGCGACAAAATAACCCGCGCTCGAAAAATGACCGAAGCGCGGAGGAAATCGCTCACTGATCCATCGTCACGCAGGGCCATTTTGCGAAGTTCCCACAAGGGTTTAGGTGAAATCCCCATCTTGAATGCGCCCGGTCAATCGGTAATAGTGAAGTTGCGTCGCCGGTAGCAGATTCGATGCAGCCCTACCACGGCTGGATGGAGCGCTTCAACGGGCCGGGTGCTGAGTTTCGGAAAAACTGGCCCAAAGTTTGCGCGAAATTCATTGCTCGCGAGAATTTCTTCGTAGTTGCGTCAGCAGCAGAAACATTGCTCAGCCGCAGGTCTTGATGAATGCTGGCCACTGAACGCGATGACAGTGCACTTTTGCCGGGAATGTTTCGCCTGGCTGTGTCTGGTCCCGATGAGCCGCAGCCGACGCAGCTGGCCGTCAACGGACCTTTCGCACTGATCGGGCGCGACGAGAGCTGTGTTTGCCGTCTCAACCACCCAGACGTCAGCCGGCGACATGCATATTTGCAGGCGATTTACGGCCGCATCTTTTGCATCGATCTGGGGAGCCGAACTGGGACGCATTGGGGCGACAAGGCGCGGAAAAGTGGCTGGCTGGACCCCGGTTCGCCAGCTCGCATCGGTCCTAGTCAGGTCGAAGTGCTCGACAGTATCGGTCTGGGCAGTCCGAACGTGCCCTTCCCCGAACACTTCAGCCCTTTGGATCCCTATACGGGGCAATTGGGGACGCTGCCCCGTGTTGAAATTGAGATCCTCAACGGCGCCGTGCCCAGCGCCGAAATGACGATTTCCCGTCTGATCACCCTTGTGGGAAGCTCGCCACGCTGCAAACTCCGCTTGCAGCACCCAAGCGTGGCCAAGGTCGATTGTAGTCTCCTGTGGCTCGTGGATGGGCTGTGGATTGTGGACCTTTCGGGCCGCGGCCACTCGCGGTTACGCGGCAAGGTCCTGCGATGCGCACGGCTCGAGAATGAGCAGACGCTGCGCCTCGGTCGATTTCACTTACGAGTTCATTACTTAAGTGGTGCGATGCCGATCGCCGAGCGGAGTCCTGGCGGGCCGGTGCCCTTGTCGAAGTCGATTGTCAAGAATCCAATCGCGTCGTCGAATGAGGACGAGATGGACGTCATCCTGTCGCCGGCGGAGGGGGGCGATGAAGAAATCGCCGCTGCACCTGACACCGCCACGGTCGACGCCGAGCGAGCATCCCTTGTGCGGGAACGTCGGAATCTGGCTGCCCGGCGCAGAGCGGCGGATGCTCGCGAGGAATCACTCGATGCGCGGGAAGCCAAATTGAGCGAGGCACAATCGCGATTGGCGTCGGAATGGGAACACCTGCACGTCGACCGGGCGGCCTACGACGCGCTCGCCGCCGATCTATTTCGGAGGCAGGAGGATCTGGCGGCGCGGCTTCGGCGTTTGGCCGAGGATACTGAGTCGCTTGGCCGCCAGAGGATTGAACTGGCAAGTCGGACAAGCGAACTTGCTGAATTCAAACAAAGGCTTACTTTCGAGTGGCAGAGGCTCGCTGCCGAGCGGGCAATGGGCGCTCCAGTCGACGTCGAGGGCGGCATCCCACCCTCGAATGAGCCTGTTGCACAGCCGGAGGCAACTCCCGAGCCTGCGAAGACGCTCGTAGCGGAGGGCTCCGGTGTGATGAGCCCTGCTCGGTGCGTCGATTCGTCTGAGGGCCAGGCACAAGCCGGTACGCCGCTGGAGTTCGATGTTTTGGAGCCGGTCCGCCATAACAAGGTGTTTTGGGCCGACCGCTGGGGCACGACGCTCGTCGTGATGCCCTTAGGGGACGCATCCGAGTTTCACTACGGCGACGTGCACGTCGAGTCGAACAAAGTCCGCCGCTTGCTGGAAGGGGGACCGTTTCGAGATTTGCTGGTCGACTTGGGGAACGCGCCGGTCTATAGCGCAGTGACGATTAACGTCGTCGTAGCGCTTTCGCGCATCGCATCCAACCGTGGGGGCCGCGCGGTGTTGTGCAGGGCCTCTGAAAAGACTCGGACTCTGCTTCAAACCATGAAGTTGCTCGACGTCTGGCCGCTGTTCGAGAATCGCGAGGACGCGTTTCAAGCGCTGGCTCGACCGGCCGAATCGTGAGTCGACTTGCAGTTGTTACGGTTTAGCGCCGAGCGGGCGTGATCGCTACGACTTGCCGTGGAGCGAGTGCAGGGACGGTCGTCCAATCCGCAGCGCGTCGACCTTTGCGATCGACCGCGACGACCTTGACGATCACCGGGCACGCGGCGTTCAGGAATTGCTTCCCCGGAAGCTCGAATCGGCGCGCTCGCGGCGCCCCACTGCGCGATCCTTGCTCCAACGATGTCGGCGCGTCCGGCTGGCGGTCCTCGCTGACTTCAATCGATTTAAATGAATCACCGGAGAAGCATAACGGTACGTGATCCTCTCCGGCGTTTTGCTCGGCCGCGATCTGCTCGATGACGAGATCCTCATCTGAGCGAACGCGGGCAACAATGTGCAGAAACTCGTTTCCACGTCCTTCGGCCGCAGCGCTGGCGGTCACTTGAGGCGACCAGGCCGCCTCGACTTCGACTCGGGGCAAATCATCCAACAGCTGCACAAACGAAACCTGCAGCTGCATGCCTCGCGTGCCAACCAGATGGATGCGCCGCAAACCGGCCTTGCCCGAGGCTGACAATTCCACGAACGCCGCGGATGTCCCCTTGAGTTCAATGTTCATCGGGCCCGAGTCGATCTGCCACTTTCGCCGTCGCGGACCGGCCAGTCCCCAGGCTCCGAGTGGCCCGCAAAGATCGAGGTTCGCCAACCGTCCGCGGTTCGCTCCCTGAGTGCGCATCGCGCACTGCCGGGTGTCCGGGGAGGTGGTTATGCTTCCCGGGTCTTTGGACTCGAGCAGGGAAAGCGTCCAGTCACGAAACAGGCGCTCGAACGAGCAGCCGGTCGCAAGCTCGAGGTTGCGCGTGCCACGCGCACGAGTGGCGACAAGCCGCGTCAACGTCTGCGTTCCGAAGCGCTCGACGCAATAGCGCAGAAAAAGATAGGTTGCGCCGCGGCATCCGTGACAGCGCCACAGGCCCGCCCGATAGTAATCCTCGACCACCAGGGGGTAGGCGGCGGTGTCGTTAAGATAGCGCGAAATTCGATAATCGAGATTGGTCCAACCGCCGTCAAATAGGCTTTCAGCGCAGTGGGCCAGGGCTTCGTTCAGCCAGTCTTCCTCCTCGGGAAAAGCCGGCTTTCCGGGCTGGCCAGCCGTCCGGCGGCTAAAACTGACGGCGTGCGTGTACTCGTGAATCAAGAGGGTGCGCAAGTGCGGTCCGGGTATGGTCTGAGAATTCACGTACATCATGTCGCAGCGATTACTGAAAGGCGCTGCAATAAACGGCTGAAAATCGCTCCCGCGGACGAATCCGCCGATTGAAGTACGACCCCCTTGCAGGCGGGCCAACCACGGGCTGAGCAGCACCGAAAATCGTCCGTCGCCGTCAACGTCGCGGTAAGTGCCAAACACGTCGCGGAACCGGGGGATCAGTTCGTTGTCGAATAGCTCCGCAATGCTCCGCACCAGACCGGGGGCCAACTCTGCTAGTGATTGCTGGTCGTCGAGATAGACACGAACGCTGCGGCCCACGGCGACCTCGCGGGCGGCGACCTTCGCGTATTGGTGGGGGTCGTCCAAACTCCCGTCAGTCACGTGGAGTGCGAACGTCCGGGCCGCCCCCGCAAGGGACGCTGTGTCTGTTTTGGGCTGTCGAGACGACTCGAGCGGCAGAATAGGACGCGGAGCCTGAGCAGAGGTCAGTGCCGCGGCGCTCGAAGCAGAGGGAGGCTTCGACGGAGGACTCATCGATGAATCGGTGGGCCCAATCGTCGACTCCAGAGGCGTCAACCGTCGAGGCGGAAATTCGGGCGAACCGATCGTCTGAGACGAGGCCGCAACCGCAAAACCTCCGGTGCTTGGTGCCAGACTTGAGATTACGACGACGTATCGCGAGTTCGGCTGGAAGTCGAGATCTAGTACCGCCTGATCGCGGTCGACATCCACTGCGTAGGCAGCCCCGGGAAGGATCGCGGCCACGTCGGTTGATCCGCCCCGATCGCGCGAAAACTCCTGCTCCCACCACGTTGCGTGCAGCCAGAGGACCGCTCCCAGTGTTGCCAGACCGGCGACGAACAAAGTACGCCGCATTGCGAGCGGTCCCTGAGATCCGTGCGAACGACTCGGCCGATTGAAAGGCCGCAGGCCCGGTGCGTGCCGGGCGGTCTCCGCGAAGCGTGCAAGAGCTTGGGGCGAACCGCGATCGAGCCCGCCAGACTCCTCTGTTTGTTCATCGGCTCGGCGGGAGCAGCACAACCAGCGGAATCGCTACGAACCGGAAAGTCGCGAGGATGTCGGGTGCGAATTCGGATCAAGAGGCCAACTTCGCCTAAAGAACCTCTGGAGTTTCCTTCGCAAAAACGACACGAAAGGCTTCCGTCCGCGGAAGTTGGGAAATTTGCCCATTTCGGCAAATTTCGGCGGAATTCACTACGAAGACATCTCCGAACCGTTATAAAATCGAGATGGTTTCCGAGAAGGCTGCGCGCACACAGCGCAGGTCGGGCTGCCTCGGTTCGTTTGCCTCGGCTCACATTGACGATTCTTTCGGGAGTTACGACATATGGCGATCCGGCCTGGGCTTGCCATGAGTGCAGCGGTTGTCCTTGGTTCTTGTGCGGTCGTCTCGGGTCTCGCGGGTACGTCGCTGTCAGCCGGCGCGATTCCAGCTTCCGAGCCATCGGTTTGCGTTTACCAATATTCACCGTCGCACGGTGACGCTTATTTTGCTTTGGGAGTGCGTGCCGACCGGGCGCTCCTTCCCCTTGGGGAAGTGCGGACGCATGCGGTGCTCGTTGACACATCGGCTAGCCAATGCGGCGTCTTCCGCCAGCGATCGATGGAAGTGGTACGCGGCTATCTGGCTTCCCTCGGAAACTCTGACCGAGTAAGGCTCTACGCCGTCGACGTTAAGGCAGAGCCGATGATGCTTGAGTTGGCCTCGCCGAAGTCGGAAGCCTGCGCCCGCGGGATTGAGGCCCTCACCAACCGCGTTCCGCTCGGTGCAACCAACCAGCTGGCTTGCCTGCGGACGGTCCTCGGTGAACTGCCCGCCGACGAATCGGCCGCAATCGTCTATATCGGCGATGGCATGAGCGCGGCCCGTCTGGCTGCACCGGCCGAAGTCGGCGAATTTGCGGCCGAGATGCGCGGCCGGCACGTCGCTCTGCACAGCTTCGCGGTTGGCCCGCAAACCGATCTCGAGATGCTGGGAACGCTCGCGCAGCAGACTGGCGGAATCGTGCTGATCGCCCCGCTCGGGAGCGCACAAGCGACGGGGGCCGAGCTGGCGGCTGCCGCGAAAACTCCAATTCTCTATCCGACGCGATTTTTGACCAGTGGCCAAAATGTCGAGCTGCTGCCTCGCATCGCCTTGCCTCTGCGTAGCGATCGTGAAACCGTTTACCTCGGCAAGGGTCGCCTATCCGAGGCCGCGACGGTAACGTTTGACCTCGGAAACTCCCAGCGGCCGCTCGTGTTTCACACACGCGGAGTGGCTCGACGCGACTTCAACGCGATCCTGCCGCTCCTCTGGCAGCGACTCCAATCGAGCGGAGGTGTGGCTGCTTCCCTGGCCGGGACGCAGATGATTGCAGCAGCCAACCACCGCTTTGCGGAACGAATTCAATCGATGCTGAGCCAAGGCGAGCAGGCCATCGGATCGCACGATGCGACGACGGCCGAACGGATGGCCCGCTCTGTGGCCGATCTGGATCCCGGCAATGCTCGGGCCGCGTCCCTGAAGGCGACTGCCTCGCGATTGCAAAAGGAAATTGCGGCGCACGAGATTCTGCGGCAGGTCGCACCCGAGGGGGGATCCGAGAGCACGCCGCCGAAAACTCGCCCGCCTGCCGGTCCGCCGCTCCCCGAGGCATCGGCCGGACAGCTGGGGCGGCGCGTAGGCCCGCCGCAAGAGAGCTCCGTCAACAGGTACCGCGAGCTGATGGCCGTTCGAGGCCAGCAGCTGAGTAACGAAGTCACGGCAGCGATTGCGGAAGCTCGCCGATCTGGCGCGACCGACCCCGATTCGGCGATCGCGCTTCTGAAGCGCGAGCAAGGCATTGTCACCACGGCGGGCGACATCGAGCCGCAGGTCCGGGACGAACTTTCCCGACGACTGCTGAATACGATCCAGGAGCTCCGCAGCATCAAGGAGCACCAACAGATCAATCGGCTCAACAGCGCCGAACGGGCCGCCCAAGTTGAAGCTCGTCGCAAATCACTCGAACAAATGTCGCTCGAAGAGACGCGCCTGACCGAGTTGATTGATCAGTGTCGTGCATTGCTGGTCCAAGCGGTTCATGGCGACGATAACGCCTATGAACAGGCCGAAGCTGTTGCACGTGAGGCGATCAATCTTCGCCCCGGAAACGGACCGGCCCAGCAAGCATTGATGAATTCCGAGGCCGGCGGCCAATTGAACAAGGCGTATCGGCTGCGAAGCCTGCGGGCCGATCGGTTCCTCGAGACTCTCTACCTGGTGGAGTTGGCCCACGTCCCCTTCCCGGACGAGCCGCCCATTCAGTGGCCCAACGCCCAAGTCTGGCGAGCCCTAACGGAGCGGCGGAAGAAGTGGGCGCAAGTTGATCTCCGCTCGGAGAGCAAACCCGAGCAGCGCATCAGCGAGGCCCTCGATCAACCCGTCGATTTCAATATCGAGCCTCAAAACCTGAAGGAGGCTCTCGACTTTATCGCCGCCCGCTACTCGATTCCGATCGTGCCCGACGCTAAGGCGCTCGAAGACGCCAATGTCGACTTGTCGACCGAGGTTCACGGCAGCTATCCGGGAATCAAGCTGCGCAACTTGTTCAAGCTCTTGCTGGAACAGATGTCCCAGCCGCTCACGTATGTCATCGAAGATGAAGTCCTCAAGATTACGACGGTCGACAAGGCGAATGAGAAGCTTTCGATCCGCATGTATCCCGTCGGCGACCTGATTATGGGTCCCCAACAGCTGCAGGCGTTGGCTGGCGCCGGTGGCGCCGGCGGCCAGCAGGGCGGCCGCGGTGGTGGCCAGGGCGGCGGGCAGGGCGGCGGGCAGGGCGGCGGGTTGGGTGGCGGCGGCGGTGGTGGCGGATTGGGCGGCGGCGGAATGTTCAGTATTCCCGCCGAGCCATTGCGTGCGGCCGGCCCTGCATTGCCTCCGCCGGCTGAGATGCCGCTTCGTTCACGTCCCGCGCGGGCAGTGGACAATTCCGGCGCTGGGTCGGGTTCCGGCGACCGCTCTGCCTTCGCTCAGATCGACGACTCCTCAGCGTTCACAAACGACGCGGTGCGTGCCAGCAAAAAAAAACTGAACGACGCGCGTTAAGCTCAGGTGATCGGGAAGAACGGGCGATCCCCGGCAAATCGGGAGCGCCCGCAAGATTTGTTGTCGGCAAAGGCGGACTCTCAATCGACGGGCCTCGGCCGAGCGACTTCAAGATCCCGTTGCCCACGGCGGACGGCTCCGCGGGACCTCCGCAAAAATACTGGCGCGAGTACTTCAGCAAGCACCAGCCTCCGTCGCCGGCAATCGCCGACCTTGCTCTGCGTCTGACAACGCAAAAGAAATACGAGCAGGCAATCGCTGTTCTCGAGGGAGCCTTGCTGAACGGCCAGGTCGAGCCGTGGATGTATGACGTGCTGGCGCTCGCCATGCAACTCGCCGGCCGCCCCAAATCGGACGTCGAGCGCGCTCTGTTGTCGCGGATCGATTTTTCCGCCACAGACGTGCCTAGCACGCTATTCTCGGCCGCTTACCTGACTCGGTTTGGCGCCAAGGATCAGGCTCTCAAGCTCTATCGCCAAGCCGCAGACATCGAGCCGACGCGTCCCGAAGCCTACGTGCTCGGGCTGCGTCTGGCCCGCGAGTTGAAGGATTACGATGCCGTCGGCTGGGCGGCGCCCGGAGTCTTGCGAACGGTCTGGACCAAGGATTACGAGCAACTGCACCGAGATGCAGAAGACGCGGCGCTCGACGCCGAACGGGCCCTCAAGTCAATCGGCAAAGAGTCCCAGGCCGAGGCACTGCGAGCGGCGATGGTGCAGGCCCGCACGCGGGATCTGTTTGTGCGTCTGCATTGGACCGGCGATGGAGACCTCGATCTCTCGGTCGAGGAGCCCCTGGGCACAATTTGCTCGGTGACGGATCCGCAGTCTCGAGGCGGCGGCGTGCACATGCACGATGGTTATGGACCCGACCCGAGCAACTGCTACGAACAATACGTCTGCAGTTTTGGGTCCCCCGGGGTGTATGTGGTCCGAGTGCGACGCGTCGACGGCAGCATCGTC
>DASZIA010000242.1:0-4372 GCA_035949535.1 Planctomycetaceae bacterium
TGCACGAACGAGTGGATCCGGACTTTCGGCTACAGCTTCCATCCGGGGGCGGTTGGAGTTTGCATGTGCGACGGCTCGGCCCGCATGATCAGCGAGAACATCAGCTTCTTGACGTTCATGGCCCTGTTGAGCATTCACGGAAGAGAGCCCGTTACAGACTCAAGCTTCTAAGTAAGTCACTTGACGGCGATTGCTTGACGGCGATTGCCCGACAGGAAAAACTCCAAGAAGCTGCCTCCTGGAGCGACCGCTCTTTGGGCGGCAGCTTTTTGCCAGCCCTAGCGAATCACACATCGTTTTGAGCGGGAAAGGAAATCACGGGATGTTCCTGCGACCTTGTAGTGCAATCCGGGGATCCAGCGTGCTCGCTGTGCTCCTCGTCGCCGGCTGCTCGTCGGGGCAAACGACCGATCAGGCCGTCGACAAGGCGTTGGAAAACGCCGGGCAGACGCGGGAGGCGGTCTACCCCCTGGCTGGCACGGTAACAGTGGATCGAATGCCCCCGGATCTCGCGGAGGGGGAATGGATCGTCATGATGCTCAAGGACCCCGCGAACCCGCAGGCCGATGGGCTCTTTCGGCCCATCTCTCGAAGCGGTGAATTCGCCTTCGGAACCTTTGCAAAAGACGACGGCGTGAAGGCCGGCACTTACATCGCAACGTTCTCCAAGCTGAAACGGGGGCAGCACAAGGAGTACCCTGGCCCGGACCAGTTCCTCAACCTTTACGACGATCCGGATCGAAACCTAAAGGAATATCCGGAGCTCAAAA
Organism: Planctomycetaceae bacterium; assembly: GCA_035949535.1. Classification (GTDB taxonomy): domain Bacteria; phylum Planctomycetota; class Planctomycetia; order Planctomycetales; family Planctomycetaceae; genus DASPSM01. The sequence goes on from DASZIA010000242.1 coordinate 771, forward strand.
TCGATCATCAACCCCCGGGAAAAAAGGATTACGTGTTCGACCTGAAGATCGCCGGCCGTGAAGCGGCCGCCGCGGGTCCCAATGCGGTGACTCACTTCAGCCATCTCCCAAATCCCCCGGTCAGCAGATAGTCCGATCGGCGGCCGGGCAAAGTGTCCGCTGGGATGCCGCTGCTGCTGAGCTTTTTCAGCTCAGCAGTGAGCTTGGGAATTTTGAGATCGCGCGTAATTGACTTTGGCGATTGCCGGCCAGATCTCGCTCGGTTTTGTTCGAGTTTGTGATCCCGTGGGACGGGGGGAGAGTCCCCTATTGGGGCTTAAGGCGCCTGAGCGCGGCTGAATCGTATGCTTTGCAAGACGTTTTTGCTCGACGGCCGTGTGCAGGCTCGGCTGGTGACGTTGTGCTGCAGCACGCCGCCGGCAGGACCTGATTCTTTTTCGACGTCGGTCGACGAGCTCTTTATCACCCGGCGCATTGAGCGACCGGTTCGAGGACGGTGCCGGTTCGCTTAGGTGCGCCGGGTGGCGGGCTCTGCCACGGTACTACACCGGTTCGGTCGATTTCAGCACGGGCAAGCATGCCGTGACGCTCCCCTACATCGTGTCCGGTGGCAACACCTATGGTGGCGACTTTATCGTCCAGCTCAATTCGGCCGGCTCCCTGGTCTGGTACCGAAATCTCATACGTTTTGGCCGAATCGCGAGTCAGGCTCCGAGAGCGGATCAAACGCCCGGAAATCGGCCGCAGAATTCGAACCGATTGATGACAATTTGCCCCCACACGTTTCCAATAGCGAACAAAAAAAGGACGCATTTTCATCGTCTTGCGAGCGACCCGTGCCGGCGACACGGAGGTGATCTGTGAACTAAAATTGACTATCACGTCCAGAAACTCCGCCTCATTCTGCTTGCGGGCAAAGTTCACAGAGCGCATTGGCGGGACCGTCTCGCGGTTCCGCGAGTCAAATTCGCTGGAGAACTGGTAGCCGCATTCGCGACTCGGGCACCACTGGGTGCCCCCACGTCTGGATCACTTCTTCGCACAATTTAGGTCCCACATCGGCCGCTCAGCGCGCGTGACGAAGGCGCTCGTCGCCACAGCCAACTCGGCCGGCATGAGAGGGCGTGTCCTATGGAACCTCTTATTGGTCACTAAGGCCACTACTGCGATTTTGCCTCGCCCGTTGGGAGGCGGCCACGACGATCGATTACAGCATCCTGCTCGCGGTAATCATCGCAGGCGGATGGCTGGTGTCGCGACTGCAATCGCAGCCCGTTCGTTGAACTACGATCGCTGGGACCGATCCGATTCCCGGCCGCCATGGCAACGGCGACCCCGCAAAGCTGGAGTCTTGCGATGGAAATCAGATCCCTCGACCGACACACCCTCGAATCCCTCTGGGAAGCCAACGAGCGAGAGTTACTACGACTCGTCGTGATGTCGCCCACCGACCGTGAAATCCACGCCGAGCGGGAGGACGAACTGCTCGGCCAGCAGGACGCGATTGAGTTCCGGCTCGGCTTCGATGCGACCCACATACCGACTTACACACCGATGTTTCCACAAGACGGCTTGGAGGTTGGACCGTGAGTAACTCAAATGTTCTCGCCCGTCTCACACGCGGCGCAACGCGAGTTGCGAAGCGTATGCGGCGCCAAAAACACTCCCCGCAACTCGGTCGTGATTTGTTCCAACCGCGTTGCTGTTCTGGACTGACCACAATGGGAGAACCGGAACAATTTGTCGTGAGGGCAACTGGCGCTACGGGAATGTATTGGTTAAGTGAGCCGAACGACAAGGGCATGCATTTGCTAGTTCCGCGGGAGCGCGCCGCTGTGTTCCAGAGCTTCGCAGAGGCGGGCGCGGCGATCGATAGGATGCCACCGGCCTTCAGAGGCGCCGGCGTTGTATTCACGGTCGAAACGATTAAGCGCTAACCTTCGCGCGCAAAAAGGTGCGGTCGGCCAGAGACCGACCTGGCGCTCGGCAAAGCTGCGAAACACCTTGAGTCCTTCGGGCGTCTTCGGGGGGTCATCTCGGCAAAAGACCGCGACGCTACGGCAATGAGAAAGCCCTGGTCATCGAGCGCGACAAGCCGCCGGGTGCACCCAAGCCCGAGCACGTGCGACCACGCGATATAGCCGAGCCGCCCTTGCGGCTTCGTTGCCGAAAATAAACACGCCTAATGAGTCGAATTTCCCAAAAGAGGTTGATTCAGGAGGGCTGCGACACAGGATTTTGCTTGTCAGCATTCTCAACAACAACTACAGAAACAACTACAGAGAGAGTCAACGATGAGCCAACTTCTGCACGGCGTGAAACGATTCTTGGTTTCAGAAGACGGTCCGACTGCCGTCGAATACGCGGTCATGCTCGCACTGATCATCGTGGTCTGTCTGACGGCCATCCAAGCGGTCGGCACCAACGCGAACGCAAAGTTCAACACCGTGCAGAACGCGCTCACGTAGAGATTCGTCTTTCGTGGTGTTAGGAAATGCGGGGAACCCATTAGGTCGTCCCCGCTTTTCATTTTTTTGGGGGAGAAAAAAGGCCGGCGACGGTTGGGAGTCCGTGGGGCCCGGCACCCGGCAGCAGGGCTCGACGACGGGCGTGCAAATAATCGACCGTCGCCGATCCTCTCCCCACGTGTCGCTTGTCCAGCCACGCAGTTTCCTTCAAAATCCCCGCCATCCCGCGGCTCGCTCGCCGATAAGAGGGAACTCCAGTCGTCGAAAGGAGTCGACTTTGCGCGTATCGATCGGCCTGATCGCCCTCCTCTTACTGGCCGTTGCCACCCCAGCGGTCGACCAGCCGTCGTGGATCAGCGTGGCGATGAAGGACTGATGGTCGGCTTTCGCGTCCATGCATGGGCCCCTTCGGATGTGAGTGACGACCAGCCTATTCAGGCCAATTCCCAAAGCGCTTGCCGGCCGGGTCGACGTAGCAATCGAGCCTTGCGTGCCTGTTGACGATCGCCGATGAAACGAGCCACCGCCGCAGGTCTGATTGCCCCTCCGGCTGATGTCCGTCACGCTCCAAGACTTCAGTGGGCACGTCGAGGCGGAAGATCCAGTTCCTTGCCTTAGGCTGGGGCCAGTCTGTTGTCAGCCACATTCCCGGCGTTATCGATGTAGCCGCGGCGCTCCGGTGCTTGATCGCGTGACAGTCGGTGAATCGCCCCTCCGCAAGAATGCGATCCCCGTCAGTTGTTTGGTGGTAGCAGATCACCATCTCGTTAAACGTCCGGCAGCGAGGCCAAGACCAAATCATACATGCCTCATTCCGGGCCAATAAGGTCAGCATATGCTGATTCGGCAACCGGCTCGAAAGCAGTCCCGTCGCTCCTTGCGAGAGATCGCTGGGTTACCCGATCCGAGGCATGCCTCGGTTTGAATACAACCCAGATCGCCGCCTCGGGACCATCTGGCGGATTCGGGTGAATGCCGGCGTCCGAGGACTTCAGTGCAGCCGGCAAAAACCCGGGAAAGCTGATGCCCGTCTTGAACTTCGACACGACCTTTTCTGCCTGTTGCCGCGGCACTCGAAACGCCGCCCTTACTTCAAACGGTAGAGGGAGCTGTGTCATTGGTTAGTCCCCGTGC
>DASZIA010000243.1:0-7517 GCA_035949535.1 Planctomycetaceae bacterium
GCGCGATACAGATACGTGGCGCTCAAACCGGTGAGAATCGGCGTCGAATTCTTCAGAAACCTCCGGATCAGCTCGCTGGTCAGATCTTCCATGCGAAGTTTACCGCCCAGGTGCAGAAAGTCCAGATATTCACTGGACGCCAGTTGGACCCGGGTGGAATCGGCGGCCTCGCGCTGGGCGTCGAGCCGTTCGGCGAGCCGCGGGGCGCCTGGCTTGAACCAGGTCGGATCGAACACTTGCACGTTATACGTGATGATCGTGGCGTTAAAACCCCGCTTCAGGGCGTGGCAAGCCATCACGACGGCCAGAGTCCCTCCATCCTCGAGCTGGGGGATCTCGTCGATCACCTGGGTCAGCGAAATCGGATCTCCAAAGAAGCGGTACACGGCGTGCAGGCAGGTGGGGCCGCACGTCAAATGATCCGGCTGCGGAAGGATCTCCAGGCGGAGCTGCGTGTCCATCGGGTTCCGGTCGACTTATGAATTCCCAGTCCGAAGCCAAGGCAGACCAGTGACAATCTTATCTCGCAAAGCCGGCGGCGGCTTGTGCGGAACGTGACAGCGGCGCGGCCGGAGGCGGTTTTCGGAGTTTGCGGGAAGACGCAGCTTTTACAGGATTTTCGCCCGATTTTCGGCCAAATCGGCACAATCAAATCGCCCGATAATCATTGACGCCCGATTTCCAGGCTGCCATAATAAGCCCCAGACACGCGGACAAGGAGCGCTGTTGCCGCAAGTCGCAGTTTTCCCATCGCTGTGCACTTGCTCGTTGCGGTCTTTCTGCGCGTCTGGCGTGGGATTCTACATCTCTCGTTGATCCTGTCTTTCGGTCGTGTCGACCATACAGTCTTTGGACCAGTCCGTCGGTTCCGGTTTTCGCATTGACGCGGAAGCGTGTGTCGTCCCGGGTTTTATTCGTTCCGGACGGGAACACGGTGTCCGGCGGCAGTTCAAGCGAATCAAACGGAGTCGTGCGTTTTCGCGACGTGCATCTGGTTATTTGACTCGGGATTTCAGGGACTGAAGCTGAGTCGGCTTCCGTCGTGGGAAGCCGCCGGAGCTTGAGGGCGTTCGCCTTTGGGCCACGGCTGACGAAAGGATTGCACCGTTGGCAGACGATTCTCGACCGGCCCAGCACGCCCGACGGGACGGCCGCGATGAGCCTGCGAAAGTGAGCTCGAAAGAACCGATGAGTACCAATCTGATTGAAGCGCCCGTCACCGAGGCCGAACGCGATTCGGCCGTTCACTCCGCCGACCACTCAGCTCAGCAAACCGAACGGCGATTTCCCGAGCTGTCGAGCGAGCTTGAAAAAGAGCTCGTGCAGGTCTTCAAGCTCCTGTCCGACGAGACACGTCTGCGAATTCTCGTGTACCTCACCCGAGAGGGTGAGTTGCATGTCACCGCACTGTGCGACCGACTGGGCCAGAGCCAGCCGGCGGTCAGCCATCACTTGGCGCTGTTGAGGGTGGCCGGACTGATCAAAGCCCGCCGCGACGGAAAGCACAACTTCTATTCGGTGCGGCAATCGCGATTCCGCCGCCTGATGGAACAGCTCTTACAGAGCATCGGCGACACCGGGAAGGGCCAAATCCGCTTCGACGAGTTCGTGGTCACGCACGAACACTAAGCTCGCATCGGCGCTTGTCCGCTCCGTTGGAGTCCCGGCTTCAGCCGGTCCCATTGGGAGCGGCTCGCAGACCGGCTAAAGCCGGGACTCCAACAAGCTGCTAGCCCACCTGAGACCGCGCTTTCCTTTGCTTCGGGGCTCTGCTACAAAAAAACGCATGCCCTTCCCGGCAAAACTCGCGCTGGCTGACGGCACCGTTTACACCGGTACGGGCTTTGGCGCGCCGGGGGAAGTTTTCGGCGAGGTCGTGTTCAACACGAGCATGACCGGATACCAGGAGATTCTCACCGACCCCTCCTACTGCGGGCAAATCGTCACGATGACCTACCCGCTGATCGGCAACTACGGCGTCAATCCCGAGGACGTCGAGAGCCGCGGTCTCTCGTTGCGGGGCTTTGTCGTCCGCGAGCTGTGCCGTGAACCTAGCAACTTCCGCGCGCAAAAAACTCTGGACGAATACCTGCGAGAGGCCGGCGTCATCGGCATCGAGGGAATCGACACACGAGCTCTTGTGAAGCGCATTCGGGTGCACGGGGCGATGACCGGCGTCTTGTCGACGACCGACCTCGACAACGCCTCACTGGTCCGAAAAGCCCAAAGTAGCCCCGAGCTGGTTGGCCAGGATCTGATTCGTGAAGTCATGCCGGATCGCGCGTCCGAATGGCAGGACGAGCTGACTTCGTTGGGTCGCGGGTTCCGGCCCCAAGACGGCAAGCGGTTGCAAGCAGACTCGCCGCCGTCGAAGGCGAATCCGCCCCTGCATGTCGCGGCAATCGATTACGGAATGAAGTGGAACATCCCGCGGCATTTGCGATCGTTGGGCTGCCGGGTCACAGTCGTTCCCGGCACGAGCATCGCCGAGGAAATTCTGGCGCTCAATCCGGATGGCGTTTTTCTCTCCAACGGCCCGGGCGATCCGCGTCCCCTCGATTATGCGGTCGAAACCATCAAGGGCCTGCTGGGGAAAAAACCGATTTTCGGAATCTGCCTGGGGCACCAGCTGCTGGGGATGGCCTGCGGCGGCACGATCTATAAGTTGAAGTTCGGACACCGCGGCGCCAACCAGCCGGTGCTCAATCGTCGGGCCAACCGCGTCGAAATCACCAGCCAGAACCACGGCTTTGCCCTCGATGCGTCTTCCTTTTCCGACCGCGTCGAAATCACGCACATCAACCTGAACGATCAAACTGTCGAAGGGCTGCGGCACCGCGATTGCCCGGCCTTCAGCGTGCAATACCATCCGGAAGCCTCGGCAGGACCGCACGACAGCAATTATCTCTTCCAGGAATTTATTGACCTGATGCGCGAAGAACCCGCGCTGGCTGGTCGCTAACCACGGAATCAATCCATGCCCAGCGAGCGGACTCTTATCCTGATCAAGCCCGACGCCATGGAGCGACGCCTGGCCGGCCGGCTCATTAGCCGCATCGAAGACAAGGGCCTGGCAATCGTCGGCATGAAACTCTTGCAAGTCACGCCGGACCTGTCCCGGCAGCATTACGCTGAGCACGTTAACAAGCCGTTTTACCCGCTGGTCGAGAAGTTCATCACCTCCGGACCGGTCGTGGCGATGGTGGCGGAAGGACCGGACGCGGTCGCGGTCGTCCGCGGTTTGATGGGTCCGACCAACGGTCGGCAAGCACCGCCGGGAACGATCCGGGGCGACTACGGAATCAGCCGGCAGATGAATCTGATGCACGGCAGCGACGGACCGGACGCCGCCAAGCGCGAGATCGAAATCTACTTCACGCCGTCGGAACTCTTTTCGGCGAAGCAGTCAATCACACCCTGGTTGGCCGCGCCGGATGAGCTTTGAGGGGCGAGGGAGGGCGAGGCTCCTGCCGAGCCGCAGTCTTAGCCATACGAATACCGGCTCAGCAGGAGCTTCGCCCTCCCCCTGAGGCCTTCATGCCGAACCGACCTTCACTCGATTTCCACCCACTGGCCGGTCTCACGATCGTCACATTGGCGATCAATCTTCCGGGGCCCGCTGCGGCTGGCCGCTTGCGGGATCTGGGTGCCAGCGTCACCAAGATCGAGCCACCTGACGGCGATCCACTCGCGCGCGGATGCGCAGCGTGGTATCGGGCGCTGCACGAGAATGTCACCGTGTTGCGACTTGACTTGAAAGTCGCGTCGGATCGCCAGCGACTCAATCCGATTCTCGCCCAGTCGGACCTGCTTTTGACCTCTTCTCGCCCCGCCGCGCTCGGGCGACTGGGGCTCTTGTGGAGCGACGTACACCGGCAGTTTCCGCGGCTGTGCCAGGTGGCAATCATCGGGCTCGCACCGCCCAATGAGAATCGACCCGGCCATGACCTGACTTATCAGGCGACGCTTGGTTTGGTTTCCCCGCCGGAAATGCCGCGGGCCCTGCTCGCCGATCTGGGAGGGGCGGAGGAAGCCGTGTCGACCGCGGTGTCACTCTTATTGGCGCGCGAGCGGGGAGCGGAAGCCGCCTACGCGCAAGTCAGCCTGGCGGAAGCCGCTGCGCGGTTTGCCTTGCCGTATCAGTACGGACTGACGCGTCCCGGTGGGCTGCTCGGGGGGAGTTGGCCCGGATACAATCTTTATCGGGCGACGGACGGGTGGGTTGCCGTCGCGGCGCTTGAGCCCCATTTCGCCGAGCGCCTCAAAGTCGAGCTGGGCCTCGAAACATTCACGCACGAAGCATTGGGAACCGCGTTCGGACGCAAGAGTGCGGGCGAATGGGAAGCGTGGGCGTCCACTCATGACTTGCCGATCGTCGCCGTTCGTTCGTGAATTCTGTCGAGAGCTGGGAAGGAAATAACAATGGCTGAACCTGTGATCCTCGAAGCGGTGCGGACCCCGTTTGGGAAGCGAAACGGCGCGTTCCGCGAAACGCGTCCGGATGTCCTCTTGGCGCACGCACTCCGCGGGCTGGCAAAGCGGGCGGGGATTGATCCGGCCAAGATCGAAGACGTCGTGACCGGGGTAGTCACGCAGGCGGGCGAGCAGGGAGCGAATGTCGGCCGCCTGGGAGTGCTCCTTGCCGGGTTCCCCGTTTCGGTGCCCGCCGTCACGCTCAATCGCATGTGCGGGTCGAGCCAGCAGGCCGTGCACTTCGCCGCTCAGGAAGTTGCGGCCGGTGACTCGCGCTACGCGGTCGGCGCGGGTGTTGAGAGCATGACCCGCGTCCCGATGTTCACCGACATCGGCGGCGGTTACGAAAAGCTGAATCCCGAGGTGCTCAAAAAGTACGACCTGATCCACCAAGGGGAAAGCGCCGAGCGGATCGCGGAAAAGTGGAAGATCACGCGTGACGAAGTCGACCAGTACTCAGCCGAAAGCCATCGACGGGCAAGCGCCGCAGCGGCTCAGGGATCGAATAAGGAAATCCTGCCGACGCCCGGCATCGACGCCGAAGGGAAGTCGATAGAGCTCAAGCGCGACGAGGGCATCCGCGACCAACTCGACATGGCGAAGATGAAGTCGCTCGCCACGGTCTTTCGCCCGAACGGCAACGGCGTCGTCACGGCGGGAAATTCCAGCCAGATTTCCGACGGTGCGTCAGCGATACTCGTTGGCGACCGCGAGGCGGCTCGCGCAGACGGTTTCAAGCCGCGAGCGCGGTTTCTCGCCAAAGTGGCCGTCGGCGACGATCCGATGATGCAGCTCACCGGCGTGATTCCCGCGACGCGCAAAGCGCTCGAACGGGCGCGAATGACGATCCACGATCTCGACTGGATCGAAATCAATGAAGCTTTCGCCACTGTCGTGCTGTGCTGGGCCCGCGAGCTGAAGCCTCGGATGGAACGGGTCAATCCCTGGGGCGGGGCCATCGCGCACGGCCACCCGCTGGGGGCGACGGGGGCGGGGCTGATGTCCAAGATGCTCGTCGGGCTTGAGGCAACCGGCGGGAAGACCGGTCTGCAAGTAATGTGCATCGGGCACGGAATGGCGACCGCCACGATAATTGAACGGATCTGATTTCTGTGAGGCTGATTGCAGCCCCCCCCTCACCCCCAGCCCCTCTCCCGCGAGGGGAGAGGGGAGAAGATTCGCACGTGACGTCTTGTTGCGCATGTCGCGCTAACCGCTAACCATTGACACTCTTCCCCCCTCTCCCCTCGCGGGAGAGGGGCCGGGGGTGAGGGGTATCCGGTCCGTGTAGACTAGAAGGAACTCGCATCATGCAAATCGCCGATCACACGTTCCTCGTCACCGGCGGGGGATCAGGTTTGGGGGCGGCCTGCGTCCGGCGATTCGTCGCCGGGGGCGGCCGTGTCGTAATCGCTGACGTGCAGAAAGCGGCCGGCGAAGCGCTCGCCTCCGAGCTCGGTTTCAACACCCGCTTCGTCGAGACCGACGTGACCAACCGGGCGTCCGCCGAACGCTGCGTCGAGTCGGCCGTTCGCGAGTTCGGCGGCCTACATGGCCTCGTCAACTGTGCGGGGATCGCGTTGGCTGAGCGGACCGTCGGAAAGGAAGGTCCGCACCGGCTGGAATCGTTCTCCCGCGTAATCAATGTCAACCTGATCGGCACGTTTAACATGATTGCCGTGGCGGCCGCCGCGATGGCGAAAGGGGAAGCTTCGGCCGGCGGCGAGCGCGGCGTGATCGTCAACACGGCATCGGTCGCTGCGTTCGATGGCCAAATTGGGCAAGCAGCTTACAGCGCGTCGAAGGGTGGCGTGGTCGGGCTGACGCTTCCCGTCGCGCGGGACCTGTCGCGGTTCGGCATTCGCGTGATGACGATCGCCCCCGGCATCTTCGAGACGCCGATGCTCGGGCAACTTTCCGAAGAAGTCCGCAAGTCGCTGGGCCAGCAGATTCCCTTTCCCTCACGGCTCGGGCGGGCAGACGAGTTCGCCGCTCTTGCTGCGCACATCGTTGAGAACGAGATGCTCAACGGTGAAACGATCCGCCTCGACGGCGCGATTCGCATGGCGCCCAAGTGAGAAAGCACGAATGACGAAGGAATGCCCAAATGACTCAAGTCCGAAGGAAGCCCGCTTGACTTAGTGCTTGCGGCTTCGTGCTTCCTTCGTCATTCGGATTTCGTCATTCGTGCTTCGACGCCTGGCCGTTGTAATTTTTACAGTCGGTCGAGCTGCGAAAATCACTGAAATCCTCGGGATTTTTTCGCTTTCTGATCGCGCCACGGTGCGCTGCGCGCGAACGCGATTTTGCTTTTGACACGCTTTCGTGATCGCGATATTCTCCCGCCCCACGAACGAACTCCGACTCTCACCCTGACTCGCGACACAATCACAAAAACGGCTTTCGCGCTTTCGCGAAAGACTGAGCCGACTGTCCGAGGAAACCCGTGACGGCCAAGCAGCGCGTTCTCGTCGTCGACGGTCTTTCGGAGACGGAAGAGGTGCTGCGAGCGGTGCTCGAGCCGCGCGGCCTGTCGGTCGATCGCATCCGCAGCGCGGCGACCGAAGAACTTGCTGCCAAACGCCGGCCCAGCGTGATGGTGCTGCATCTCGATGAGGATCCGGCTCCCGCCGCCGCTCCTGCCGGCTGGCAAAACGTGCCGCGCATCGTAATCGGCGCGACGAAGGTCAACGACGCCCGCTTGCCTTCCACCGGGGAACATTTCCTCGAGCAGCCGTTCCAGTACGGCGAGCTGATTCGCACCATCGAGCGACTGCTCGCCGCGGCGGCCGACTGAGCGCACGCGAGACGCGTGCGAGTCCAAGGTCCAAAGTCTAAGGTCCAATGTCTGCAGGGCTTTGCGCGCGCCTTTGATGACTTTGGACGTTGGACTTTGGACCTAAGATTGTCGCCATTGCTATGATGGTGGCAACAATCCTGCGGGCCGGAGTGCGGAATACGGAGCCGCCCGGCGCACGGACCGGTTGCAACCAGGTCGAGTCGTCGTGGCAACGGACGAGAGAACCAGGCCGGCAAAGGCGACG
>DASZIA010000244.1:0-15026 GCA_035949535.1 Planctomycetaceae bacterium
CCTGCCAGGCGATGCGGATTCGCCGGTCACGGCATGACACGGAGTTCCTCACGTTCGTCCCTACAAGACTTGGTGTACGAGGAGAAGTTGCAATGAAGTGGCTTTCGGTTTCTGCGGCGTTGTTGTTCTGTTGTTCGTCCGTGAATTCGGCGAACGCGTTCTTCCACCACGGTGGATGTGGCTGCGGCTGTGCGCCGTCGTGCTGCGCTCCGGCCCCGTCGTGCTGCGCTCCCGCGCCGTCGTGCTGTGCTCCGGCTCCGACGTGTGCGGCTCCCGCGCCGTGCGCTCCGGCTCCGGTCGCTCCGGCTGCTCCCAGCTGCTGCGCTCCGGCCCCGGCCGCTCCTAGCTGCTGTGCTCCGGCTGCTCCCAGCTGCTGCGCTCCGGCCCCGAGCTGTGGCTGTGGTTGCCCCGCGCCGAGCTGCGGCTGCGGATGCGGTCACCAGCACCACTGGCACCACCGCAGCCACGGCTGCGGCTGCCAGAACAGCTGTGGTTGCGGACACCACCACTTCCACATGTTCGGTGGCTGTGGCGGCGGATGCGGTGGCTGCGGCGGCGGATGCGGAACGGGCCTCGGCTGCGGCCACGGCCTGTTCGGCTGGCCCCACGGCTGTGGTTGCGGTTGCTAGTTAATCAAGCGGGAGGATCGGGTCGGCTGAACCTGGCCCGCCTCCCCCTGCCGAGGTCGTTGCGGACTGCTGGAAACATCGACATCGTTGACGGCGGACGTCGGCAAAAGAACCCTTGTCCTCGGCGATAGAACGTGAGGTCTGTGCCCGGGAGAGTTGTGGCTCTCCCGGGCACACTCCGTTTTCGAACCGAGCCCTTAAACGATCTGTGCGGCGCGTGTCGGCGAGCTGAAGTGACGAGCACGGGCTACTGAGAAGGAATCGCTTCCTGACCGCGAAGCGCCATCTCGATCATGCCCGCGATATCGCTCACGGTAATTTCCTCAGCCAGCTCTTTGGCGGTCGGCAAGGCTGTTGGATCGACCCAGCGATCCAAGAGCGAACCTGGCATGAACTCGCGGAGCGCCGCGATCCCATTTGGCAGGTATCGCCCCTCCGCGTCGGTTGCGATCCCTTCAAAGTTGCCAAGGCCCGGCAACCTGGCCCCGAAATCGCGATCGATACGAAACGTGAGATCGAGCCAATCAATCGATTCCGCACCCAGATCGGCAAAGAACCGCTGATCGGCCTGCGCTTCATCGAGTTCGATGCTCAACGTTTCAGCGACTGCGGCTCTTACGCGGTCGAGGATTTTCTCGTGATCGCACATTGGACTTTTCCTTCCTGACATTTCGCCGAGGCGGCGAAGTCCTGATCGTCAACGAAGTGCTCGCCTGGCCCACACGGTCGGCGATTTCGGAATAATTTTCTTCGCAGAACTGGGAATAGACGCTGCTCACCATCGGATGGGCGTGCCCCATCTGACGCTGGATGAAGAGCAGGTTGCCGCCGCTACGCTTATAGGCGAGATACCCGTAGGTGTGCCGCAAGAGCTGGACGCTCGCGCGGTCGCCCAGGCCGGCCGCAGTCAGAATCGCCACCACGCGGCGGTAGAGCGACGTTCGCTCGAAGGTGTTTCCGCGGTCGTTCACCAGCAGCGGACCGTGCGTCGGGTCCCGGATCTCTGTGGCACGAACCAGGTGCGGACGATGCGAATCGACAAAGTGGCGCACCAACAGGCTGACCGATTCGGGCACGTGGACGGTGCGATCTTGCCGCGGCGTGCCTCGAACCCGGAACGCCGATTGACTGGTGCCGAGGACCGTGTCGTCGATCTGTAATCCGCACAGCTCGCTGTTTCTGAGGCCCGAAAAGAGGAGCGCCTCGATCAACAAGCGATCGCGGGCCGCAAGTGCCGCTTGCCGCGGTGACTCACTTTGGGTGGCCTGCAGGTGGCGTCGCAACTGCTCGACCTCCGCTTCCGAGAGGAACATTTCGCGGGAGATGTGCCAGGGCGGTCGAAATCCTCTTTTCTGATCTCTCATGATGCGTTCACGATAACGATCGAAGACTGATCCGACAAGATGCGTTCTTGATCCGCGGTTTCCGGCACCATTTCGTCCTCGTTTTGCGCTTGCTACTCACATATCGCACGGCTATATATAGTGTGGCTGCCGATCGTGACTCGGGGGCGATTCGCCGGGGGTGAACTGCCGAGCCGCTCTTGTTACGAGCGGCATCGGAAGAAGGCTCGGCGGGAGTTTCGCCCTCCCGATCAATTCTCTTGAGGAGGCTCGCGTGACGGATCGATTTAGCGCCGAGCTGATGCGCGGGAGTTTGGACATGATGGTCCTCTCCGTGCTCAAGCAGGGGCCGCAGTACGGGTATTCGATTCAGCAGCAACTCCGCGAGGCCACCCACGGCCGCGTGCCGCTGCCGGCCGGCACGCTGTACCCGCTCTTGCATCGCCTCGAGGCCGAGCACTTCATCCGCAGCCGCTGGGACGATTCGACCGGCCGGCGTCGCAAGTGGTACGAGATCACCAAGTCGGGCAGCGCGTGCCTCGACCGGCAGGCCGTGCAGTGGCGGGCCTACGCCGAGTGCATCCGAGATCTGCTGGAGGCCGCGCCGGGTCTGCGTCCGGCGACCGCCTGACTCCACAAATTGCGGGGACTGACCGCAAATGTCCGAACAAGAATTCGAGCTTTATCTCAAACTTCTTTCCCGCTGCCTGAACCTGACCCCCGGGCAACGCGAGCAGATCGCCGATGAGCTGCGCGATCACCTCGAACAGCGACTGGAAGAACTCGCAGAGGCCGGCGTGCCGCGAGAGAAGGCCGTCGTGCAAGCGCTCGACGAATTTGGCGACGCAGCCGTATTGGCCGGAAACTTCGCGACCGTTGCGCGCCTCAAACGAAGGAGATTCCTCATGCGTCTCTCGCTCGGTTCGGTCGGAGTTCTGACTGGCGTGCTGTTGGCTGCGTTCGCCTTCTGGCCGGAGAACCGAGCCGTTCGCGGTCCGGAGCGAATCGTCGCGCAGGAGAAGCCGATTCCTGCGCCACCGGCCGCTCAAAAGCCGGGCGAGCCAAACGCGTCGCCTTCCCCGCGGCCCGTTGCCAAGGGAGGCCTGGGTTTTGGCGGCTCTGGCATCGCTGGACCGCCACCTCTGGTGGAGGTTTGCCGCCCTGTCACGAAAGAAGTGACTGACCACCAGTTTTTCTCAGGCAACGTGCAACCGTCGCAGCGCGTACAGATTCGAAGCCGTGCTACGGGCTATTTGCGAAAAGTCGATTTCCGAACGGGACAAGTCGTGAAACAGGGGGACATGTTGTTCGAGATCGATCCGGCCTCGTATCAAATCGACCTGGAAAAGGCAAAGGCCGAAGTCGAACGTGATGAAGCAAGGCTCAAATTGGCGTTGACTAAGGCATCGCGAGCTAAGGAACTCAATCGACGAGGGGAGGGTCCGGGCGGGCTTGCCGAAGAGACCGAGCAGGAGTGCCAAATCGCCCAGGCGGATTTGCAGATTGCCCGCGCGAACCGAGAATCCGCGCAACTCGGGCTCGCTTGGACGCGAATCACTGCACCGATTGGCGGATACATCAGCCGCTCCTCGTTCGATGTTGGCAGCCTCGTCAAAGCCGAAGAGAGTGTCTTGGCGACAATGGTCTGCCTCGACCCGGTATACGTTTCGATCTCGATGGACGAATCGACGTGGTTTGCGCTGCGAAAACGGGTTCAACGTCGTGAATTCAATGATTCGGAAGTGCCGGTTGAAATCTCCTTTCCACAAGGGGGCCATTTCAAGCAGCAAGGATTCTTGGAATTCATGGAAGACGCCGTTTTCGATTACAACCCCACCGGCGCGACGATGCTGCGAGTCCGGGTGCCGAACAAAGATGCGGCCCTGGTCGCCGGGCTGACTGTACGAGTTCGCTACGCGATCGGTAAGCCACATGCAGCCTTGCTCGTCCCCGTTGGAGCACGCGACACGCGAGCGTGGGCCGCTGACGGTCGAAAGGTGGTCTGGGTCGTAGGCGACGACAACATCGCACGGCTTCGTTGGGTTAGGGTATCGCCATTTGAGCACGACGGCCTCTTGGAGATCACAGAGGGACTCAAGCCGGATGAGTGGATTGCTTGCAGAGCCAATGATCCGCATCTCAACGAAGGCAAACGAATCGAACCGAAGCGCGTTCCTTGACGAGTAGCGCGATCCGAGTTCGCCATGTCCGAACAAGAATTCGAACTCTATCTGAAACTTCTCGCGAAGTGTCTGCGTCTCACGTCGGGGCAGCGCGAGCAGATCGCGGACGAGCTGCGCGATCATTTGGAAGAACGATTGGAAGAATTGGCGCGGACCGGCGTGCCGCGCGAGAAGGCCGTCGTTCAAGCTCTCGATGAATTCGGCGACGCGGCGGTTCTCGCCGCTCACTTTACAACCATTGCCCGTCTGAAGCGAAGGAGATTCCTCATGCGTCTGTCGCTCGGTTCGGTCGGCGCCCTGACTGCTGCTCTCTTGATAGCGTTCGCCTTCTGGCCCGACAACCGGGCCGTTCGCGGTCCGGAACAGATTGTCGCCCAGGAAAAGCCGAAGGCGCCGCACTCCGAACCAACCAAGGGTGCTCCCGCCGCCGCACCCCGCCCCTTGGGCAAGGCGCCCGAAACGACTAGTGACGGGGATGAGATCGCCAAGCTCAAGCGGGAACGCGAGCGGTTGGAGGCCTACGTCAGCAAGCTGGAGAAGATTCGAGAGGGCCTGAGGTCGCAGGTCGATAACCCGGGGAAGGAGATCGCCTCCCTGCGTGAAAAGGTCAAGACCCTTCAAGACGAATTGCAACGGCTGGCTGTTGAGGCCAAGGCGCGGCCTTTGAGTTCTGACGTCTTTCAAGGTTCCAACGTCGAGGCACGCATTGCCGAGGCCTTAAGTCAGCCGGTCAACTTCATCATCGAGTCGCAACCCCTGCAAGACGCCCTCGAATTCATTTCCGCCCGATATCAGATCCCGCTCATTATCGATCGCAAAGCACTGAAAGATGCGAGTTTCGACCCCAAGAAAGAGAACGTGGCATTGTCTGTGCCGGGGATCCCCATGCGAGACCTGCTCGAACTACTTCTGGACCAGGCCAGTCCGGCATTGGGTTACGAGTTTCGACGCGGCGTGCTCTCGGTCAGCACGATCGACAAGATCAAAGGGCACTCTGTCGTCGTCGTGTACGATTGCCGTGACCTGATTGATGCGGGCGCGCCGGACCGGGCGCCGGGCGTTGCGCAGGCAACTGGCTCGGGTGAAGGAGTGTTTCAGCTTTCGTCAGAAACAATCAAGGGCCCCATAGCCCAAGACAAGCCGCAAAGGTCGAGCCTTCCGTCCACAAACCCCCCAATCAAGGCTCCTAACAAGACCATGCCTGCAGCCATGCAGGCCGCCGCGCAATTGATCTCGGCGCTTAAAGCAGCGACAGGGCCCAATTCTTGGGACGACGAGGGGATCGTCTATTTCCGAGGCTTGCTGGTCGTGCGTCAAAACCCGCTGGTTCACGAAGAGATCCGCCGCGCTCTTGCCGACATTCGTCTGATGAGAGCCCACGGTGCCTTCGCCTCGCTCGGCACTCAATGCGATGGCGAGACAACGAAGCGGCCGGGCGAGCAGCCGCAGATGCCCAAGGAGCTTCGACCGCCGACCCCGGTTCCCACCCCGGCGCCGACCCCGGTTCCCTGGTTACCGACTCCGGCACGAAAGCAACCCGTCTCAGGGCTTTAAGCAGACCGCCCCAAGTGCAGGCGCCGCTTCCAATTCCGGCTTTCGCCAGAAAGCCGCCGTCTCCGAACAGGAATTCGGGCTTTACCTGAAACTTCTCCCGAAGTGGCTGCGTCTTACGCCCGGGCAGCGCGAACAGGTCGCCGACGAGTTGCGCGATCACCTGGAATCGCGTTTAGATGAGTTAGCGCGGGCCGGCGTGCCAACGTGCGCGCCGTGCACTTCACCACCATTGCCCGTCTGAAGCGAAGGAGATTCCTCATGCGTCTGTCGCTCGGTTCGGTCGGTCCCCTGACTGCTGCTCTCCTGATTGCGTTCGCCTTCTGGCCCGACAACCGGGCCGTTCGCGGTCCGGAACGGATTGTCGCCCAAGAAAAGCCTAAAGCGGAAAACCACAAAGCCGAGAAACTCAAAGAGAGGCCGAAGGCTGAAAAGCATCCACGCCACGGCATCGCGGGCACTCAACGACCCGGCAGCGCGCAGAACGTCGCCTCGCCGCCAGTGGCGGTTTCCGCCCTTCCTTCCGGCCTCGACCACCCGCTGAGTTCCGACATCGTGCAGCGTTCAAAGCTCGAGACACGGATCGTTGAAGCGTTAGCCCAGCCGGTTGAATTCAATATCGAGCCCCAGGCGCTCAAGGATGCGCTCGATTTCATTGCAGCTCGCTACCAAATTCCGATCATGATCGACCAAAAGGCGCTCGAAGATGCGAATGTCGACCTGTCGTCGGAGGTCCATGTCGCCGTTCCCGGGATCACCTTGCACGATCTGTTCCATTGGCTTTTTGCTCAGATGAGTCAGCCGATGGGGTACGAGGTCCGCAATGGAGCGCTCATGATCAGCACCGTCGACAGGATCAACGATGATCTGACGGTCGTCGTTTACGACTGTCGCGACCTGGTCAACCTGGCCACTCTCGATCGCCCGGTAGTGCTTGAACCAGGGCGAACTGGCGAGGGGCATCAAGCCATGCTTCAGTTTGCGGGGGCAATTGGGCCGGCGTCGACTGCGGCCAAAAACGGCGGTGAGGAAGAGTCGCACGAGCACGCTGCCGCGCGGCTACCGCTCATTCAAACGATTGTTTCGACAGGCGAGCCGGGTTCTTGGCAGGAAGGAACATCCATTTCCGAAGTCGACGGTTTGCTCGTCATTCGGCAAAATCCGTTCGAGCATGCGCGAATCAAGCGGCTGCTGGCCTCGATCCGCTTGATGAGAAAGGACGGCGCCTTCGCCGCTCTCTCCGATCAATACAACGCCGAAGCCAAGAAGCGGGCTGCCGACCAGGCCGCCCTGAAGGCGCGTCTGGCTCGAGTCGAGCACGAGCTGGAACTGCTCAAAGAGCACACGCCGGCGACACCGAGCCCCGTTTGGGTACCGGCTAAGTAGCTGGGGAACTTCGCGTCGGCCATCGGCGTCGAATGGTCAGATCGACCGTCGCGGGCCGAGGGCAAGGAGTCTCCCATGCGCCTGTCGCTCCGTTCTGCCGGTGCTCTGGTGGCGGTGGCCGTAGAAAACTGATCTTGTTTGAATCGCGATTTTGTGGCTGAATGGAAATAAGGGAGTTTTCGACTGCGCGCGGCCGCGGAATGCGTTCGTGGCGCTCGTCGCTAGGCTGCGTGCCGTCGGGAAAGGAACTCGAATCGGCGCGGCGGGGAAAAGATCACCGGCGGTGACAAAAATTTCATCCCCGCCGGTGATGGGGATCTTTTTTCACTAAGGAGGAAAAGATCCCCGGCACCCTTGGCGACCGTCCAGCGGGACACAATTAATGGGACGGGACACGGGACAGGTTCTCGTTGGAGTCCCGGCTTCAGCCGGTCCGCGTTGACGCCTGGCACGGACATTAACGGAAAGTAACGCAAAGGGGGTCTGGTCTGGTCAACTACTTTTAATAGGAAGTTGACCACGAGATAGTTGACCACGACATGCGCGGGTGGCGCACTCGCTCAAGGCGACGGTACGTCGCGTCGGGACATGGGGACGGGACATGGGACGGGACAGACCAATGTAAAGGTAAGCGCCGAGGGAGCTACAAATGTCACGCCGAATAGTCAAAGGAGGCGCTGCAGTCCTTTTGCACCTGCTGTGTCTCGGAGCGATCTACGGCATCGGCGTGTATCACGGCTCGCGCATGGATGTCGAGAAGAGCCAGAAGGCCTACGACAAGGGTTATCGCGAGGGTGCGTCGGACGTCTGGACGATTGAACCCCCAAAACGACCGCGCGACATCAACAGCCTGTTCCCACAGAGCGAGCGGACCGGCTGAAGCCGGGACTCCAACGTCATTCCTCCAGCCCGATGCCGAACTCGCCGGCGTCTTTGTCGTCGACGGGGGGAAGCGTCGTGGCGGCGGCTGGTTCTTCGCCGCGAACGAGGTCGGGGGCGTGCAGGGCGGCTTCGATCGCCTTGTCGGTGCTTTCCGGGTCGATCGAGCGGCAGCAATTTGTGATCGCGTCGGCCAACTCGCGGAGGTCCTTTCGCCAGACTTCGGGGTCGATGTCCGCGGGAGCCGCCTGAGCGAACTCGTTGCACAACAGGATCAACCGCAGCAGGTGGCGAAAGATGACGCCCTCCTGCCGAACGATGCCCTTCGAGGTAATCAGCTTGTTGAAATCGCCACCGAAGTGAAGGGCTTCGCCGGCAATCCAGACGGGTCGCGTCACCAGGTCGTGCACGCCGGGGAATTCCGAGTCGAAGAGCAGCCGGAGCTTTTCAGCGAGCGACGGGGTCCAGCGCTCTTCCCAATTGAGGCCTTCATCCTCGGACTTGTCCCGAAGCTGCTCGGCGGTCACCAGCCCGCGCTCGATGAGCATTGGGTCGAGGCGATCGCGGGCCAGGGGACCGGGGGGAAGATCTCGCATTTGCGGGACGCGCACGTCCCGCAGAATCGAGGTCGGCACCTCGAGCACGCTCTCGAGAGCCTGCACGCGCTCGTTCTGATCCGCGATGCCCAAGTGCTTCAGGAGGAACGCTCCATAGAGCGGATTGATGCTGCGAAAGACGAGCAGCCTGGCGAGTTCAGGAGTCGGATGGGCAAACCGCGGTTGATAGATCTCACGAACCGGTTCGGATTCCCCGACCATACGAATGATTCGCGGGCCCGACAGCGGAGTTCCTTTATCACCAGTCGACGAGCGCTCACCTTCCCGAGCCGCCGCCAGCAGGGAACCGAACGATCCCA
This sequence comes from Planctomycetaceae bacterium, assembly GCA_035949535.1. Classification (GTDB taxonomy): domain Bacteria; phylum Planctomycetota; class Planctomycetia; order Planctomycetales; family Planctomycetaceae; genus DASPSM01. Next base: position 8,888 of record DASZIA010000244.1, read on the forward strand.
TCACCTGCGGCCCGGGGACTGCCTTTGCGGAAGCGTTCCCGCTCGACGCGGAACTGGCGCCGCCTGCAGCGCCTGGTTCCTCAGGCGGCGGAGGTTCCGGCTCCAGACGCACGAAACCGCCGGCCCAGAGCGACATCAGCATCCGTTGAAGCTGCTTCTGTCCCGCTTCAATGCGCGGCGCGTCCATCAAGCGTTTGCGAACGACCGCGCGCAGCTTCTCGACGTCGGGAGAGATTTCGAGCAGGTAGGCCAGAAGTCGCCAGGGCAGTTGCCCCTTGCTGTAGAGCTTGCCCGGCGGGGCCGTCTTCAACTTCTCGAAATGCACGGCCTCCCAATATTTTTCCGTCTTGCTTCGCGTGGGCATCTGTTTTTCAAGCTTCTTGCGGGCCCGGATCAAGAGTGGATCTTTCGTCTGCTCGGGAATCTGGTTGATTCGATCCTTGAATCGCAGGATCTTGACGTCGTCTTCGTGGGCCAGCGCATAGACGTAGCCTTGCGAGTCGAATTGCGGCCGGCCGGCACGGCCGAACATCTGATGCGCGCTGCTGGGATCGATCAGGTCCTTCTTGCCCGGCGGACCCTTCACCAAAGTTGTCAGCACGACCGAGCGGGCCGGCAAATTGATGCCCGCCGCCAGTGTCTCGGTGCAGACGCAGACCGAAAGAAGCTTGCGCTGGAACAGCTCCTCCACAATTCGGCGGTATTTCGGCAAGATTCCCGCGTGGTGGATGCCGACACCCCGCTGCAACACTTGCTTGAGCTTCGGGCCGGCGCCCTTCGACCAATCTTCTTTCGCCAGTTCCTCCACGAGCCGCTTTTGCTGACCGTCGGCCAGCAGGCTCTTTCCCTTGAGCTGCTCGGCCACCGACCAGCACTCGTCGCGGTTAAAACAAAAGACCAGCGCGGGGATTCGCCGCTCCGTCTCGCTGCCTTCTGCCATTCGCTCGAGCTGCTCGTTGAGCAGTTCGTCCGGAACCCAATGGTATGTGAGAGGGACTTTGCGCTCGGTGCTTTGCACAAGCTGCACTTTGCGATCGAGACTGCGGCTGAGCCAAACAATGAACTCGGCCGCATTCCCGACGGTGGCCGAAAGGAGCAGAACGCGCACATGCGGGGGAAGCATCGCGAGCGACAGCTCCCAAACCACGCCGCGCTGCGGGTCGGCAAAGCTGTGGAACTCGTCCATCACAACCGTCGCCACACTGGCGAGGTCGAACGCCGCCGGATGCAGCAAACGATTGAGCAGGATCTCGGCGACGACCACCAGGATCCGCGCCTGACCGTTGACAGTGCGGTTGCCGGTGACGAGCCCGACGTCCTCGGCCGAAAAGCCCCAGCGGACGGCGGCCGCCTGCATCTCGCGAAATTTCTGCTCGGTGAGCGCGATCAGGGGCGTGGTGTAATAGGCAATTTTTCCGGTGTGCAGGGCCTCGAAGAGCGCCGCCTCGGCGATGATCGTCTTGCCGGTGCCGGTCGGGGCACAGACCATCAGCCCTTCGTCGCTCGTGAACCACGCGAGCAGCGCCTCTTCCTGCACCGGATACGGCGTGTAAGGAAGCTGATCGAGATACTTTGCGGCCAGCTCGTCGCGATAGGGGGCTTCAGTTGCCATGGCTGGCACGATTCTACGCACGCCCGTGTGGCAGGGCCACTTCGTGTGGCAAGGCCACGTTCTGCGGGCTGGACGCTTGTGGCGGCGCCACCTTCTGCGGGCCAACCGCGTGTGGCGGGGCCACCTTGTGCGGGCTAGCCGCGTGAATGCTCTACAGCAACTACGCGGCTAGCCCGCTACAATTGTGTCCTGTTGACGCCGACGAATAAACGGCGTTAAAAAGAAATGCGGGGCAGTAAATCGAGTCTCGCGCGGCACGCGCGCAGGCTTGTGGGACTGCGTGGATAGACCGTGATGGCGCAGGTCACATTACAGTTACTCGAAGGGCTCGAACGCGGCCTGATCTTTCGCAAGCTCAACACACCCGTGACCATCGGGCGGGAGGACGAAAACAGCGTCCGACTGAACGACGAGCGCGTCAGCCGGTTCCATGCGAAGATTCAGGAGGACGGCGGGAAGCTGATCCTCACCGATCTCGAAAGCACCAACGGCACGCGGATCAACGGGCATCCGATCCAGATGCGCGTACTGCAGATCGGGGACCAGATCGCCATCGGCCGCTGCCTGCTCGTCTACGGCAGCCCCGAGGAAATCCGCGCCCGGTTGTCGCAACTCTTGTCCGAAGGCAGGGCCCAGACGGAAAGCACGGCCGACGTGATGCCGACCAACGGCGGCACGCAATTCGGTGCTGACCCCTACGATGACGGCACCTGCTTCGGCGGTGCCGGGCAGAACGGACCCGCGGAACGTGATCCCGACGATCTGTCAATTGACCTGTTCCCCCATGGTCCGCCCGAGCCGCCCCGCGGCTTGCGGCCCCTGCAACGAGCGCAGGTTTCCGACGTGCTGGGATATTGCCACGAGCAGATCCGCAGGATTCTGCACGGGGCCGTCGAAGAGCCGGGGAACAACCCCGTCATGCGCGTCAGTTGGCCCGATTGGCAACGGCTGTTGCAGCTGGAGATGGAGCTTGCCGTCTCGATGAAAAAAGTGGCCGACCCGGACTCATAGTACGGCTCACAGGTTCGGATTTCCGACGCGGCCCGAGGCGACTCCGGTAGAGTGTGCGACGCTTTGTAGGGCAACTACTTACTCCCTCAAGTCGCCACGATCGGCGCAATCATTAGCGACGGATCCACGTCACTGAGTCTCTATTCGGCATACCCTGCGCCAATCGCGCAATGCGCTGGGACCACGTGGCAGGAGCGGCGACAGCCCGCAAGCCGACCAGCCGCCAGTGTTGTGTGAGATATATTCGCACGTGCACCTTGCGGCGTTGTCTTAGGAAGAATTCTTCCAGTCGGATAGGACCGGCAACGGCGAGGAACCCATCTCCCTCGATCGAGTGCCCCGATGGTCGACCAGAAAAAAATCCTGTCATCGTCGCAACTGCCGACCCTGCCCTCGGTGGCGATGAAGCTGCTCGAGCTGGCTCGGGATCCGGAAACGGAGTTCCAGGAAGTCATCGACGTCGTCAAATCCGACCCGGCCATCACGACCAAGATCCTCAAAGCGGCCAACTCCTCCTTCTTCGGATTCAAATCGCCGGTGACTTCGATCGAACGAGCGGTTCCCCTGCTCGGCACGACCGTCGTTACGACCCTCGCGCTCAGCTTTTCGCTGGTCGACGCGGCGATGGCATCCGGCCCGCTTTCGCAGCATTATGCGGCGTACTGGAAACAGTCGATCGTGCAGGCCGTGGCGGCCGAGGTCCTCGCTGAACATTACGCCAAGACTCTCTCCAGCGATTGCTTTCTCACCGGGCTGCTGTTGGATCTGGGTCGTCTCGCGATCCTCAAGACGTCGTCGCCGGAGTATCTTCCGGTGCTCATCGATTGGGAGTCGCAAGGGGGCTCGCTTCCGGAACTCGAGCGCACCCAGCTGGGAGTCGATCACGTCGCCATTGGCACAGAGTTGATGCGGAAATGGAAGCTGCCGGCAAAGCTGATTGAAGCGGTCGAGCGGCACCACCGGCCCACGGAACGAGTTCTGGCCGAGCTGGCTGAAGAAGACACCGTCGGAGACCGCGTGATCGCGATCGCTGCCGCTGTGGGCGACTACTATTGTGCGCCCGATAAGGGTCCTGCCCTGGCGCGGACCGAGCAGTTTGCCTCGGCCTTCTTTCACATGGATCGGCCGGCGGTCGAGGAGTACCTGACAAAGACTCGCGAGCGGATCGACCGCGCCGGGCACCTATTCTCTGTCAGCTTTGATGGGCTCGACACGTCGGTTGACCTGATGGCCGAGGCCAGCGAGCAATTGGCGCAGGTCGCCGTGCGGGAACACATGGCGAGCACGCGTGTCGAAATGGAGCGAGACGCGGTCGAGCACGCCAAGCAGGAACTTGAATCGAAGAACCAAGAGCTGCAGGAGCGGGCTACTCGCGATCCGTTGACCAAACTTTACAATCGCGCGTTTTTCGCCGAGGCACTCAACGCTGCAATCGGCGGAGCGAGCCGGTCCGCCGGACTGCTGGCCGTAATGTTCAGCGACATCGATCGCTTTAAGCGTGTCAACGATAAGTACGGCCACCAATTCGGTGACGCGGTGTTGGCGACCGTCGCCCGCATCCACACGGAGGCACTGCGTCGTTCGGACGTCGTGGCCCGGTACGGAGGAGAGGAATTCGTCGTTCTCGTCCACCAGCCGAGCGAGAAAGGCCTGGAAAGACTGGCTGCCCGCCTGCGCGAGGCAATTGAGCAGCACGACTTCTTGTTCGAAGGCAATCGCGTGCCGGTGACCGTGAGCATCGGTGCGGCGATCGCTCTCCCCGAGCGGGAGACGGGCGATCTGGCCCTGCGTCTGGTCGCGGCGGCCGACGAGGCGATGTACGAGTCGAAGAACAACGGCCGCAACCAGTTCCACGTCCGCTCACTGATCGCGGACAAGGATCGTCGCCTGGCCCAACTCATCGCGCAAAAGCGATTCAGCCGCTGGCTTGTGCAAAACGACATCCTCGATATTCCGACGATTTCGCGGGCCCTGCTCGAGACCTCGTCCGAACGGCTGCGGATCGGGTCGCTGGCCCAGCTCTTCGGGCTGCTCACGCCACCGCAAATCGAAGACGTGCGCCGCAAACAACGAGAGACCGGCGAGCGGTTCGGAACGTGCGCGGTCGCTTGCGGCTTCATCACCGAGGACCAGCTGGCTATTCTTCTCGCGATTCAGGCTGAGCCGCCCAACCTCCTGGCCCGCACACTGACGACACTGGGACTGCTCGAGAAGCGCCGCGCGGACGAACTCTTGTCGCAATACCGCGAGTTCCTCTCGGACGTACACACTGAGGTGAGCGCACTCGTCTGAGATGCGCTCGTCGAGCGCGGGAACGCGCCGGCCGCTGGTGTCCCTTTGCCGTTCCTGCGACGGCGATCGGCCTCACTTTTCCAGTTCGACGCGGACGTTGTACGACTTGAGCTCGGCCACCTGTTGCTTCACGGCCGTCTCTGTGAGCGGGTTGCCCTTCAGATAAAGAAACCAATACGGCGCAAACCGCCGATCTCCCTCGGCGTCCTTTTTGGCCATCGCCACGAGCACGCCCAGGTCGGTCACTTTGTTTCCCTCCAACATCGTGTAGCGCAGCTCGGTCATCCCGGAGAGCGGCGACAGATCGCTGACCTGGTTGTCGCGCAGGTCGAGCGATTCAATCCACTTCAGCCCTTTAAGGGGCGACAGATCGCTCACTTGATCGCCTTCCAGGTACAGCGAAACCAGCTTTTCGAGGCCGGAGACGGCCTCCAGCGACCGCACCTTGTCCTTGGAAAGGTCGAGCGTCATCAGCTTCTTGAGATCCTTGAGCGGCTGGATGTTCTCGATGCGATTCGATTCGAGCTTGAGATATTGCAGCTTCACGAGGGGAGCCAGTGGCGCGACGTCGACGATCTGGTTATGACCGAGATCCAGCGACTGCACGTTCACCAGTCCAGACAGCGGCTTGAGGTCTGCGATGTCGTTGCCAGCCAGGTCGATCAGCTCGACGTTGACGCACTTTTCGAGTCCGGCGAGATTCTTGATCTTCTTGCCCTTGCCTCGCAGGAAATAGATGTTTTGGAGCTCCTCTTCCTTGAGCTCTTCTTTCTCCCCCTTTTTGAGTTCCTCGCGAACCACGGCCGCGAGTTCTTTATCAGCGAACAAGGGCGCGGAAGGCTTTTTTTCGGGCGTGGCGGCCTTCGCGGGCTTGTCAGGTTTCGGATTCTTGCCCGGTTTGGGATCTTTGTCAGCCGCGCTGTGGACCGTCGCGGCGCCGACAACCATCAGGAACAGACCGATCAGAAGCCGTTTCATCGTGCAAGGTCCTCGAGGCGGGAAGGCGAGAATTCTGAAGTCTTTCGGCGGGATTTACGTCTGCCAACGCCAGTCTAACGGGCCGGGACGGGGGCTCTCAACTCAATTCCGGTTTGGCGGTGTGTGCGGTTGCTCTCTGTGGGCCCTCGGCGGCACTTTCGGATGCGTTTCGGACCAAGAGCGCCTGGTATCCGCCATCGCTCGGTCGGCCGGGAATCTCGTGCCACTCTTCCACGAGCGAGAAGG
>DASZIA010000245.1:0-21564 GCA_035949535.1 Planctomycetaceae bacterium
CGGATCGTCCCGGGTGCAGTTTCCTTCCGCGCCTTTCGCGGGCCGGTCAGATTGCGCTCGGCTCGGCGGCCCGCAATACGTAACCGTGGCCGCGAACCGTCTGGATCAGCGCCACATCGAAACCACGATCGATCTTGTTTCTCAGCCGGTTAATGTGAACGTCGATCACGTTGGTCGTGCCGTCCCAGTCGTCGTCCCAGACGTGCTGGCTCAGCATCTTGCGAGTCACCACCTGGCCGGCAAATCGCATGAGGTATTCGAGCACGGTGAACTCGGTCGGCGACAGTTCGATCTCGCGGTCGCCGCGCGACGCGCGGCGCGTCGTCATGTCGAGACTCAGCGGGCCGACCGTGTGCGTCATCGACGGCCGAAAATTCGAGCGCCGAGACAACGCCTCAAGTCGGGCGGTCAGCTCCGGAAAGGCGAACGGCTTAACCAGGTAATCGTCCGCACCCGAGCGCAAGCCGCGGACCCGATTCTCGACCGAGCCCAGCGCCGTCAGTACTAAGACCGGCGTTTGCACCCCGCGGGAGCGCAGCGAATCGAGGACCTCGATCCCCTCCATGTCCGGAAGTAGCAGGTCGAGGATAATTGCGTCAAACCGCTGACTCAAACCTAAGTCGAGCCCCTTTTTGCCGTTGCGTACCCAAGTGCACTCATGATGACAGTCGGAAAGGCCGCGCTGGAGTGCCTTACCCAACACGGCCTCGTCTTCGATCACCAACAGGTCCATTGCCTCCGCTCCAGAGAGATCTGCGGCATAACAATTGTAGTCAATCGCCCTCAGTACGTCGAAGCGCGGCAAGACACTGACCGAGCGAGCGGGACCGATGCTTCACCCAGGGGCCGCACCGGTCCTGACCACACGGTGAAAGTGCAGCTCGACCTCGCGGTCCACGACTCGTCGCGCACCTTCCGCCAGGGCGGAAGGTTCGTGATCTGTCTCGCCCCGGCGCTTGATTTCGGCGAGCGGAGTCCCCGGAAAAACAGTGAACGTGGACTGATGAATGATCTGGTTCCCGGCATCCAGTTCGGGAACGATGAAATGGACGGTTGAGCCGTAGGTCAGCATTCGATGCTGAAATGCGTCTTCGTAAGGGGTCGCACCCGGGAACGAGGGCAACAGACCGTGATGCAGGTTGATGATGCGGCCCCCGGCAAACTTCCAGCAGGTGGCCGGCGGCAGAATTCGCATGTAACGGGCCAGGATGATGTAGTCCACGGCATATTGATCGAACAGTTCGACGAGACGGTCGTTGTCGGGCCGGCCCTGGGCATCGCCGATTTGCTGCCAATCGACTTTGAACTGCTCGGCCACTCCGCGGCACGCGTCCCGGTTTCCGATCACGACCGCGGGAGTGGCCGCCAGGCGTCCATCGCGGATGGCGCGCAGGACAGCCAGCGCCGGTTCCGGCCGATGAGTCGTGCACAGTGCCAATCTCGGCGGTCGTCCAATCGCGTCGCGCGACCAGGTCCGCAAAGAGAGCCCTTTGCTCTGGCCGACCTCGTTCATTCGCTCGGCCAGTTCGGCAATCGACTCGGGGCTGCCGGGCCACTCCACCCGCAGCAACATGGCGAACAACTGCTCCGAATCGTGGTCGTACATCTGGATTTCATGGATGTTGGCCCCCGAGCCCGTGACGTGATGCACGATTGGGTCGGCCAGACCGCGATTGTCCGGACCAACCGCGGTGATAACGACTTGCATGGCTCCCTCCGAAAATTTTTTTGCCCAGCATGATATGCTGCAGCATAGCGGACCAATCCCTCGGCCAAAACGGAGCGGCGTCGTGACTGTGGCAACTCTGCTCAATTTCCGTAGCGACACGCAGACTCTTCCCACGGCCGAGATGCTCGCCGCCATCCAGCACGCGCCGCTCGGCGACGACACTTACGATGAGGACCCGACGGTCGCGCGACTGGAAAAGATGGCCGCCAAGATGCTCGGCAAAGAGGCGGCCCTGTTGGTGATCAGCGGCACGATGGGGAATCTTTGTGCCCTCATGGCGCATGCCAACCCCGGCGAAGAAGTCCTGCTCGATGCGCAGTCGCACATTCACGAGTACGAGGCGGGCGGCATGGCCAATGTGGCTGGCTTGATGCCGAGGGCACTCGCCAGCCGCAAAGGAGTGCTCGACTCGGACGAGCTGCGGGCCGCGATCCGGCCGCCTGGTCTCCTTCATCCGATCCCGCGTTTGCTGTGCCTGGAAAACACGCATAATCTCAGCGGCGGGCGGGTTGTTCCGTTAGCGCTTCAGAATCATCTCAGCGACGTCGCACACGAACGCGATCTGGCTGTGCATCTCGACGGCGCTCGCATTTTCAACGCCGCGATCGCACAGCGCGTAACGGCGGCCGAAGTCGCCGAGCGGGCCGACTCGGTCATGTTTTGCCTCTCCAAGGGACTTTCTTGCCCGCTCGGCTCATTGCTAGTGGGGAGCCGCGAGTTCATCGCGAAGGCCGAGCATTGCCGCCAGCGAATCGGCGGCGCTATGCGTCAAGCCGGCGTCATCGCCGCCTGCGGCCTCGTCGCTCTCGAAACGATGATCAGCCGTCTGGCCGACGATCACGCCAATGCCCGGATCCTGGCCGAAGCGGTCAACGACGTGCGGGGTCTGCGCGTCGATCTTGAGTCCGTCCAAACCAATATGGTCAACGTTGACCACAGCGAAGCCGGCCTGACGACTCCGGAAATCTTGGCCCGCTTCAAATCGGCGGGCCTCTTGGCCAGTGGCCGACCTCCGCGCCAATTTCGTCTGGTCACCAACCGGCACCACGACCGCGCAGCCGTGGAAGAAGCCGTGCGACGGATACGAACGAGTCTGGCAGGCGTGAAGTAGGGTGGGCCAAGGCCGGCTTCCGCCGTCGCAGGCCCACCAACTCGTTTTTTCCAGATGGTGTGCCTGCGCTCGCTGCGCGAGCTGGTCACACCTACGGTCGATCGCGCCCCATTGATGTGTTAATTGGAATTTAGCCAAATCCTCACAGGTTGTCCGCTAAGATGGGCGCCATGCCGGACACAACACGTCAGCGGTCCTTGGCCGCGGAATTCGCAATCGGCGTCCTCTGGTTCCTCGGCGCCATTCCAATCGCTCTTGCTCTTTGGTTCTTCTCGTGATTTCGGGTCTGCCCGCCGTGAGCGCTTCACATGCCGGCGAACGAGCAATTCCGCTGCCCCGCTTGTCGCGCCAAACTCAGGTTCGGGCGACGCCCGAAGACACGAGTGACCTGTCCGCGCTGCGGCCATCAATTCGACTACAAGCCGACCGCGGAGGGATCCGAGCGGGTCGCCCAACAAGGGGGCGAGCCCGGTTCCGAACCGCTTGAGCCGGCATCCGCAAAAGACGAGCTGGGGGGTACGGCTGCGTTTGGTTTGGCTCTCAAAGAAGTCACCGGAGGGTCTTCCGGTTCGGACGCAGAGGATGAGCTTGACGTAATCGACGATGAAGTCGTCGACGCCAGCCCGTCCGCGAAGGGCGACGAAGAGTACGGACCGGCGACCACTCCGATCCGCCCCCGTAAGCCCGTCGCTCGCGTCAGCGACGATCCGCCCGTCACCACGCAACGCCCGCTCTCCAAGCGACTGAAAAAGTGGTACAAGCACAGCTCGCTCAGCAATCCGTCGACCGGCGGCTGGCAAATCGCTGCGGGTTACGCGGGACTCGGGGTCATCGTGCTGGTAGCGTTACTCGGCCTGTGGATGCGGGGGCTCCAAAGCCAGGCAACTTCGGAATATCGCAGCTCCTACGCGACCGTTTACAAAGACAGCGCCTCCAACGTCTCGAATCTGGCGCTCACGGGCATGTTTAGTATGGGCACGCTGTTCTGCTTGCCCATTCCGTACGGTTTGTGGATCGGCTCAAGCATCGGTCGCTACGGGTGGCTGTTCGTTCGCGGAGTCGGTTATGTGGGCTGGCTGGTCATCTTGCCGGGCATATTGTCCGGTTGGTCGCACGGGGCCACATTTATGTTGATGGCACTCCTTGTCATGACGGCCATCAGCAATCTCGTGGGCTGTGTGCTCCTCACTACCTGGGAAGGCACCGTCGGCCGGACATTATTCGCTGGACTGCTCATCGTCGGTAGCGAGGTGGTCGCGATTGGAATGTTCCTAGTGACCGGATTGCCTGTCCAACACGACTGAGCTGCTGAGGCTCGGCCGAGACACAACTCAAAACCCGGCCTGGTGCCAGTCGGCCGCGGATACTACAGCCACGGGCAGTCGCGTCGTGGGATGCTCGAACGTCAGCCGGACGGCACGCAGGGCGATCCCGTCCTCGAAGGGGCGTTTTGAGCCGTACTTGCGGTCGCCCACGATCGGGTGGCCGGCTGCCGCCAGTTGCACGCGGATCTGATGACTGCGGCCGGTCGTCGGCCGAATTTCCAAAAGCGTGGTCGAGGGAGTGCTTTTCAAGCGTCGGTAGCTCAGCCGGCTTTCCCGGGCGCGCGGATTCGCTGCCGAGGAGCGCCGGACGACGTTCTGTTTGTGGTCCTTGACCAAACAGTCCTCGAGCAGACCCTCTCGCGAGGTCACTCGACCTTCAACGAGCGCTTGGTAGACCTTTTCCACGCGGCCCGAGCGAAACTGCTCCGACAGGCGCGACGCAGCCTTACTGGTGCGGGCGAAGAGGACGACGCCGCCGACCGGACGATCCAACCGATGCACAACTCCGACGAAAACGTTGCCGGGCTTCTTGTACTTCACCCGCAGGTAGTCGCGAACCTGGTCGAGCAGGGAGACGTCGCCCGTGCGATCGCCGGCTGTCAGCAGACCGACCGGCTTGACCACCGCGATGCAATGATTGTCTTCGTAGACGACATGTAGGGTCGACACCGCTACAGGATCACGAAGTCGCTGATCGACGGGTGGCTGTCTTGCATCTGCGTGACACGGGGCGAATGGGGAAGAATTACGTGGAGCGTCACATCGCCGACGGTGACGTCATCTCCCGGTTTCAAAATGGCTTCGCTCTGAATGCGACGCCCATTGACGAAGGTGCCGGTGTTGCTGCCCAAATCGCGGACTCGCACCGCGTACTCGTCGCGTTTGAAGACGCAATGGTGGCGACTCAACAGGGGACTGACCGGACGCAGGTCGCAGTCGCGCTCGTTGCCGACCACAAAGCGCCGAAAATCCATCCGGATCCGTTTGCCCGTACAGTCGCCGCTGACGACGTGCAACTCCCCGACGCTCGACGGCCTCATTGCGTTTTCGAGCTGCGGCAGGGATGCCGCGGTCGGTGCGGAACTCGACGGCTGGATCGAACTCATCGAGTCGATGACCATCTGTCGGTTCGGATCCATGATCTCGGCCAGGTGTCGCTCGATCGGCATTCCGCCCGGCCACCCATTGGTCGCCGATCGCGGATCGTCCAGGCTCGGGCGAGGTGGCGTGTAGGAATGCAGTTGTGTGACCGCTGGCTGAGGCTCGGCCGGGGGCGGAGCAGGAGTCACTTCCGGCGGGAGCGGCCAGGGGATCGGCTCCTCGCGCGCTGCGGCGACCTCTTCCGGAGGATGCAAGTATCTCGGTCGCGGCTGGGGCGGGACGGGCGGCTCCAGCCTACCGACCGGGAAGGGCAACCCGATCCGCACTGCCAGGTCGTCGGTATCGAGATGGATGCGACGATCGGTGTGCGACTCGAGAATGTCCGAATCGGACGGGGGCTCGGGAACCGTGTACGCTTTGCCGCATGCGGGACAGTTCGATTTCTTGCCTGCCGATCCGCGCCTGCCGACGACCCGCGCTTCGCAGTGCGGGCAATGGAAGCGAAACTTCTCTTCGAGCGCCACCGCATCAGCGGGCACCAGAACCGAAGCCCCGCAAGCGTGGCAGACGACGTGACCCCCCGCGTAAAGGTCCAGCACCTCCATGCGGGTTCCGCAAGCGCACGCGAGATGGATCATCGCCTCGGGAACCTCGAACAATTCGGGTCGCGATCGTACGACAACTATACCTCAATTCTTGTCCGACCGGCGGCCGCGCATCAAGGCTCGCATCACGCTCCGCGCACTAAAGTCCAAACTCGCAGAAGATCGCTCCTTCACAACTTGACAGAGGATGGTGTCGTCGCACTGAACTTGCGTCAACCGCGCCGAAGCAAAGTCCCAACCGCGGCCACGTCATTCCGGATTTGGTCCACGAGTTCCTCGCGACTTGCGAACTTCCTCACGTCGCGGACTCGATCGACCAGGTCGACCGCCAGCGTCTGACCGTACAAGTCGCCCGAAAAATCGAGCAGATGCACTTCGACCTTGCGGGCGTTCTCGTGAAATGTCGGATTTGGCCCGACGTTGATTGCCGCGACAAATTCCCGTCCCCCGATCGCGGCGAGGCCCGCGTAGACTCCGTCCGCCGGAAGCAGCGTTTCGATCCCAGTGATATTTGCCGTGGGGAACCCGATTTGTTGGCCCCGCCGCGCACCGGCGACGACCGCTCCTTCCATGCGATAGGAGTGTCCCAGCAGCTTCGCAGCCTCGGCGATTTGCCCCGAGGCAACCAGCGAGCGAATGGTGCTCGAAGAAACCATGGCCCGGTCGCCGCCCACCGGCTCCGCGACCTCGAGCAAGATTTTTCTGTCGCGGCACAGTTCGCGCAGCGTCTCAATGTCGCCCTTGCGATCCTTGCCGAAGCAAAAATTCGGACCTTCGACGATTCCCTTCGCCGCCAGCTGGCTCACCAAGATCGAATCGACAAATTCGGCCGGCGTCAGCTGCAGCAGGGCTTTGTCGGTCGGGTAGGCGATCACGCAGGTGACGCCCGGTTGCTCGAGCAATTCGGCCTTCTGTTTCAACGTCGTGAGGCTGGGCGGGACGTGGCCGGGTCGCAACAGCGCGAGCGGATGGGGATCGAACGTCAGCACCACCGCGGGGACGCCTTCGCTGCGGCTTCGAGCCGCCAGGTGTTGGGCAATTTCCTGATGGCCGCGGTGCACGCCGTCAAAATTCCCAATCGACACGTAGCCGCCGCGATAGAGCTCTGGTCTCTCAAAACGTCGCAACAAGGTCATCGAGTCATTTCCGGCTGGGAGGGCGAGGCTCCCGCCGAGCCTCTGCCCAATATTAAGGTCAGGAAAACAGGCTCAGCAGGAGCTTCGCCCTCCCATTGCTATTTCCAATTTTCGAGCGGCGTAGAAAATCGCTTGAGTTTGTCTCGATCGATCTCGATTCCCAGCCCCGGAGCATCCGGGATCGACAACAGCCCCGCACCATCCAAGCGGGGCGCGGTCACCGCCAAGTCTTCGATGTACGCACAAGGCGTCAGATATTCAACGTACTGGGCGTTGGGCAGCGCGGCCGTCAACTGCAGATCAGCGGCCAGACCGACAACCGTGTTCCAACCGTGCGGCACGAACCGAATATTATGGTCCAGAGCCATCCAGGCGATTCGACGCGACTCGCTCAAGCCGCCGTTCTTCGTGCAGTCGGGCTGAATAATGTCGACGGCCCGCCGCTCGAGCCAGGGAAGAAACGACTGCCGACGCGTCAACACCTCGCCTCCTGCGATTGGCACCGGCGAACTTCGCGTCAACTCGGCGTAGCCGTCCAGATCGTCGGGCGGCAGCGGCTCCTCGAACCAGGCGACATCGTAGTCGGCCAGCATTCGCGCGGTCTCGCGAGCCCAGTTGAGCCCATGCGGCCAGAACTGTTCGCTGCCCCCCGCGTCGACCATCAACTCGACCTGGTCGCCCACTGTCTCGCGAGCCGTCCGCATCAGCAACTCGTCGAACCGGCGACTTCGCCGTCCGAAAGGACGCCAGCCCAACTTGATCGCGCGAAACCCTCGCCCCACTGTCTCCTCGAGTCGCCGTTTGAGCACGTCGGGTTCGTCGAACAGAATCGAGCCGTACGGCTTGATTCGGGAACGGTAGCTGCCTCCCAGCAGACGGGCAACCGGTTGCCGGCAGACCTTGCCCAAGATGTCCCACAGCGCCAGGTCGATGCCGCTGATCGCGTGCTCGACTGCACCGCCTCGGCCTTGCCAGAACGTCGATTGCCGCAAAATCTCGGAGGTGCGTTCCGGCTCGTCGGCCCGCGATTCCGCCAAGAGCGGCCACAACAAACGCATCGCCCCGGCGACCAGCGACCCGGACGTGAAGCAGCTTCCCCAGCCACTGATTCCCGACTCGGTCACCAACTCGACAAGCGTGTGCAAATCTTCCTGAGGCTCGTGGCCCTGCGGCCAGCCGCCGTCGACCGTCGCTCCGGTGAGAGGAAAAATGCGGACGTCGACAATCTTCATGCGTCGAAGCTTCGTGGCCGCTGCGGCAGGGGCTAGGCAGAAATCTATTTCGCTCAACCGATTATGCGGTCTGCGGCGGCTTGTGCCAAACGCGGGCACGACCGACGGTCGTGCATCTTTAATCACCGCGGAGCGTGTCCTACCAACTCTCAATCGCGCCTCTCGCTTCATTGTTGCACAGGTGCTTCTCGCCGACGATTGGCTTGGCGGTGGGCTTACCGCCGGGGCCATAAGCGGGGCCGTTTTCAGCGTGCCCTAAAAACGATCGGAGATTACGAATCCTTCGTGTTCAGGCATCCTCGCTTGTGGGATGCCCTAGGTGCACACACCCATGATAAACGGTCGTTGCATCGCAGAAAAAACGTAATTGACAGCCAATTTTTGTTTGCATTGCTCAGGACCCCGTGCCACAATCGCTACCCCAACGATTCGAGATCTTCGGACTCCATCCATCTCGCCCGATGCTCGAAGCAGCCGATGTCAGTCGCATTACTGTCGGCTCGCCGCAAAAGCACTCCACAGTTTGCTTTAACTAAGCGTATCTAACTGGCGAGCACGTTTACTTGTTGATTCGTCTTCCTCGTCGCTAATTCCTCAGCAGATCCTTACATCTCCTGCTGCGCCGTGATCTGACAAAAGTGATGAGCAGCCTGCAATTGTTGCCGATGTCGACTGATAGACCAGCTTCGGTTATCGCAAAGAGACGCGTTCGCGTGCCTTGCATGAATTGAAGGTCGGCCCATGGATACGGTCTTTGTCATCGCCCTTGCGAGTGGGGCAGGCGGCACCGTTGGCCTGATCGCGGGCAATTTGATGGCGCGGTTGTGGCACCTCCGCACTGCGGACCTCGACGGAGAACACAGCGACAAAGACGCGAAAGGTAAAGGTCGTACGGGGTCCGGACGGAGCCATTTGCGCCATGCGTTGGTCGAGATAGGAGGCGCTACTTCCGTCGGCATGTGTGTCGGGTTTGCACGGTTATCCGGTAATCTCGCGCTCGCCTTCCTCGCGGGGTCGCTTTGGTCGCTACTTTGCCAGGCGATTCGAGTGGGGCTCACCAACCGGACTGTTCGTGGAATAGCACGCCTGAAGAATTGGTGGGCGATTGAAGGAGCACAGATGGGCGCGGCGACGGCGGACGTGTGTAAACTCGCCGTCGGATGGCCAGGCGTTTTCTGGGTCAAATTCCTTGACAGAATCGGCTTGTTGAATCTTCCCGAGGGACAAATTGGGGCTTATGACAGATACCGCACTCACGTCGCTTGGCAGATTCAGTTCGGTCCGGCCTTCGGTGCGCTCAAAGATCGGGTGATTCGGTATGGCTCGCGGTCGCGCTCGCCAGACTGGTTCAACAACCGGCTCGTGTGGCCTCTGGTGTGCATCAGTATCGTTGGCGTCGTGCTCTATGCCTTAGCGCTTGAGCCTCGGGTGGGATATCCGTATTTGCACACTGCGTCGCCGTTTCCGTATTTGATTGAAGCCGTTGTCATTCTGGCAATGCTCCTGCAGTGCCCGTATCCACTAGTTGATGAGACCCATGAACCGGACGAAAGCGGTGCCGCCAGATCATTCCATCGTTGCTGGTATTACCTGCAGGCGTCGTGGGTCGCGATGTACTTGATTTATTTCGCAAGCAAATACTTTCCTCGGGTTTTCTCGTCGTGGCAGCTGGTCATGCCGACAGGGGAGCTTGACTTCGTCTGGGAAGTCTCCAAACACCTCGCCAACAATATCAATACATATTACTCAATCATGTGCTATTGCGCGCTTCACGATCCGTTCTTTATTTCTTCCACTCGCGTGCCGCTGGGGACACGAGCGCGATTTTTCGGTGGACCGACCGTGCTGGCGTTAGCAGGGGCTGAAATCGCGTTTTACGCACTTGGTTGGACAGACAAGATTGTTTGCTTCGATTGGATCGCCGGATTCGCAGCGGGAGTGGGGCTGGCGCTTATGGTTGGACGTCTCGAAAGCCCGCTTTTTAACGCCCCGGTTCCGCTGATCGCGGCTCTCTATTTCTATGCGGTGCTGCAGGGAACCGTGGGTGTCTTTCGTGGAGCAGAGGTGGTCGAATCAGTCGCCTTCGCGCTTGCCCTTCCGCTGAAGTGTTTGATGTTAATCTTAGTCGCCTGGCTAATGGGATCCGGAAAGCTGCATGCGTACATGAAGGAGTTGCACCGGATCAAGCTGGCGGAGGAGAACTGGTAACCGTGATGTTCGCGAACGGCGAATCCAGATCGACTGCGATGTAAGAAGGAAACGTCATGCCGCGGAGGCTCCTGCAGACTTTCGTTCAGATCTCGGATCTGCACTTCGGCGACATCGATGCACAAGGGTCTGTCTCTTACGATTGCTGTATGAAGACGCTCTGGACGGCGTTTCCCTTCTTCGGTGGATTGGTGGGTCACGACCCGAAGGCGTTGCGCCATTTGATGTATTTTTACCGGAACCCTCGCAAGTGCGATCCGAGCGCCAAGCTCTTGCTCACGGGGGACTTGACAAGCAGCGCAAAGAAGTCGCAGTTTGATCGGTGCGTCGATTACATCGTGGGCCTCTTGCCTCCGCCATTGGATGACTTGGGCTTGAACACGGGGCCTTGGTTGAAAGAGGCGATGGGGGACGAGCATGCGGACAGTCACCAGGCGATCCCCGGGAACCACGATCATTGGCCGGGGCGGTGGCGCTGGTTCTGGCTTCTCGGAGGGCCCGGAGCGATTTTACAGCAATGGCAGCCGCGTTTCCCTTTCGTCGGCCCGCCGATTCCGTTGAGCGGCACCGATGTACGGTTGCGCTTCCTGTCCTTGAATTCGGACGCCGCAGTTTGGCCGTGGGGCCCCGAGCGAATCTTGGCGCGCGGCAACTTTCAGAATCAATTAAGGGAGTTGGCGTCTGCGCTGTCGCCCGTAGTGGGCGACCCGAATGAGATTCGGGTCCTTTTGCTGCATCATTCGTTGGTTTACGAAGCGAAAGATGACGATCGCTATCAGGCGAAATCGTATCTCGGAAAGAGATGGTACGCTCTCACAAGTCGTCTTGGACAACTCGAAATGAATCACGCATCACGGCGTGATCTGCGGACGCTGTTGGCGCGCTGCGACATTCCCGTGGTCCTGACGGGACACACGCACTCACCCCTCGTTAGGAAATACCACACGCTGTCGTTGGAGCGGAGACGTCCGGTGGGTTATCTGGAAGCCCGCTGTGGGACGACGACTCAAGTTAACGAGGTCCCCAGCAAATGGCCGAGCGTCGTGCGCAATCGGAGACTAGACGAGAATACACTGCTCGTGCATCAGCTGTACGAGGTAGAGGGCCCCAAGATTGTGTGGCAAACCCACACCTTGCAGCGGGATCCGGAGCGCGGGTTTGAACGCGTGGCGAAACGGGGAGAGCCCTGGGACTCCGAGATCGTCGTGTGGCCGCGCTGATCAGTCCCTATCGACGTTGGACTAGCTCACGCGAGTTGCGCGACGGCAGCGGAAGCTGGTTGCCGAAGAGGCGCGAGAGTTTCCGCGGTCTTGTGCCAAATTTCGTTCAGTGGCGTGTCGGCATAATCCTGGTTCTCAACCAACTCGACGCCGCATTCGTGGGGCACGGCCTCGGCGCCGCGAAAGATCCAGGGCTTCACCCGGGCAACGTCAATCAACCAGTCGATGAGGATTTTCGCGGTGGCCTCACGGCAATGCGCGACTTGCAAGACTTCGCGTACTATGCTCTGTGAAAACCTCTCCCATTGTTTCGGCGGCGCCTTGCGCCAAACATAGCAGAGGACGACCGGGTCAGCATTGTTCAGAATCTGGCTCGCTCCCGTTTTCAGACGAGTTGCCAGAGGAAACACGCTTGCCGTGGCCGCCAGCACCGCAAGTGGCGTCAGGCCGCATGCGAGCAGCCCAGCGGACTCCGGCCAGGCCGGCGCTACCGATGGATTTTGCCGCAGATGGCGTTGCTCGGTCTCGGAAACGGTCGGTGCCTCTGCGAAAATCAGGGTCAGGGGCTTTAGCGCACGGTCCAAATCGCTTAAGAGGTCTTCCTTGAATGCGCAGCCGATTTCCGCTTCTCTGGTCATATTCGTCTGGATCAATTGGTCGCGCGTCTCGTCCGACAGAGACGGAAACGGTTCCGCCGCCGAGAGCGCCAGGTAGACGTCGGCAATTCGGGCTGCCGGCACCTGTTCGTCCAACCCAATCGTAAGCGCATCCTGAATCTCCTCCTCTCCCAGAGATTCCATGATCGCCTTTGCATGGCTGCGAAGTTGCGCAAGCGCCTCGGGATTATTCGTCCGCAGAGCATCCCGGCAAATTCGGACAAGATTGGCCCTATTCGCTTGGGTTCCCTTCGGCTGTTGCAATTCTAAGCCAGACATGGCATTTCTTCCTTTCGTAGTTATGCGTTACGGGTTCGGTTGATCAGTTCATTTTCCGGGGCAAGAGAACCCGCGATCGAGTCTCTTCGTCGTCAAGCAGTGCATGACCTGGACTTATCAGTTTTGTCAAGGTCGGTGGAACTCCGCTTCGGCTCTTCAAGAGCTCATCGAATACCTTCTTCAGTCGCTGCCTGGCTTCGCGTACCTCATGAACGGATTTCCCGAGGTGGGCGGCTGTATGCTCAACATCCCATCCTTCGCACCAGAGAGCAACGGCCACCTCGCGGTCGCTCTCGAGCCAGACACCTCGCGCTCCCAACCGCATGACGAGTTCCCCAAAGCCGTTGATGAGAAGCTCATCAATTTGATATCGCGAGATCGCGTATTTTCTTGACAATTCACGCCTTGAGCGTGGCCCGCGTTTGAAGTATTCCAAAAGAACGGTCCGCCGATCCAAGCGTATCTCAGCAAGGACTTCCCGCAATAATGTCCTCTCCTCTCCTCTCGCGAGCATATCAAATTGCGAAGGGGCCGCTTGTTCTGCCACCTGACCCGCGAGACCGCCCATATCCTGCAATCGCGACTTCCATTTCTGTGATTGGATGATGGAGCGACGTGCAAAGCGAACGAAGGCAGCAAAAATGTAATTGGCGGCGGGACCGCGATTTGCGTCATACCGCTCGGCCAATCCACTCCAATAGGTTGCGTAGAATTCTTGAATCAGATCATCAATGTCTGCGGGCTGCGCAACAAGTCCTTCCCTAGCTAGGCGTCCTAATGCATCCACAAAAAGCACTTTGTACCTGCTGTATTCGCTCCCCCAATCCGGGAATGGTTCGATGTTACCCATGATCCTTGGTTCCACTATCGGGAGAGGACAGACACAAGAAACGTCGGCATCCCCAGCCTTGAAGACGGGAATGCGGCCCGATCGGAGCGGCATCAAGATCAAAGCACCTTTGGGATGGCATATCCTCTCTCCACTCCGATTCGTTGGTGCCAGGGAACCACACGCTAGCCTCCCTGCAGCGTGCATTCCTTGCGCCTTCAGGCAAAAAAGCCCTAATGTTCGGCTTGCACTTGAGTTCTGCATCCGACGGACGTCCCAAGGGCACAACTTGTTGTGTAAAGTCCCATTTTTGAACAGCGTGATCGTTTGGCGTGCGAATGAGGCCCGGCCTTCGTAGCTGATTGGAACAACTCACGGCTGTGCCACATTGACGCACTAAGATCAACGCGCACTCGACCCGTGACGCAGAATGACCAAACACAGTCGGCTTGCTGGTTGACGGGCGATGTCCGCGATCGGAAGTCAACACTGTGATTGAATCGCTTGGACATTCGCCCACCCTCAACCCGCCCCTAGTGGCCCGACCGTCGAACTCGGCAGTCATGACACAAATCGCACGACACCCAAGATCCTAAGAACGGTCGCGCTTGACCTAATTCTGAGCTGAGGGGAGCTGAAGCTCATTTACCGCACAGAGGCGAACTTCATAAGAACCTCTACTAATTATTGCTAGGCACAGAGCAATTGGCTGAAAACGCCCTAATTTTAGCCAAGGCAGGCCGTCAAAAGGCACTTTGCGTTTCCGCCGATCCGACTTGCATTCCATGTCCCAACACTAATTAGGGGCATTGTTTCGGGCGAGTGCGGTCTTTCGCTCAGGCGCGCCAACCGTGACCTTTTGTTCATATGTGGCGCCGCTCATCCCTAAGCAGTACACCCCGCGACCATGCACACAAAAACGCAGCAAGGCGAACTCGAAGCGAGCCATTTGGGCCGCCTCGCTGTAGGCGGAACGGACCTTCAAACCACGATTTCACGCACAATCGCTTCGAGAAGCCGCGAGCCGTGAATTCCATTCTATGCAGCCCACTGCGACTTAACGATCGCCTGTCTTGTCCCTTCCAGCTCTCGCGAGCCGGCGATGGTCTTTACTTGCGGGCCCCGTCACTCGATTGGATCGACTGCAAAGCCTTGGCTGCGGCTTCGCGCACCCGCGGATTGGCGTCGCTGAGGCTGCGCGCGAGCGCAGCGTGCGAAACGCCTGCAGCCGGACCCAGGCCGCCCAAGGTCAGCGCCGCCGCGCGGCGCACCTCGGCATAACCATCCGCGAGAGCCCCGCTGAGGACCGGCACCGCCGCGCTTGCTTCTGCCCCATTCGCCTGCGCACTGAAGCGGCGCAAGGCTTCGACCACGGCCAGGCGCACCATCGGCTCGGGATCCCCGCTGACCATCTCCAAAAGTCGCGGCATCGCGGCGCGCGCTTCCTCGCTCTGCATGTCGAGGGAAAAGACGGCGGTCGAACGATCAAACGGTTTGGAGCTACAGAGCGCTTCGCCTAACGCTGGCCTGGCCGAGCGGGGCGGGCCTTCCTCCGGGCGGCGATCGATGAGGACTCGGAACTGGTGGGAACCGCACGTCCCACACTCGTGGGCGCGCATGTCATTATCCAATTCCTCTCCATGCTCCCAAATCGACCCACACAGAGAGCACTTGTGCCTGTGCATCGCGACACCCCAGTCCGAATACGCCCGCCCGAGCAGCAGAGATTCGACCTTTGTCAGCTTATCCCAATCTTTCCCGCTGGGCCAACCCCTGGCGAAGAACCGCGCCGAGACCTCCGAAATGAACGCTCGCGGAAAACGCATCCCCGGCCCCGGAGATCGAATCTTGGAATTCCAACAGGATTTTCCCGATAATCACGCAGGCCGCCGCCCCCCAAAATGCACGCATCCAAGATGCACGCGCTTAGAAGAGCGCAGGTTTGATTTGATCGAATTCCCCCCCTTCAATCAGCTCGCCGACTGCCGGTACGGCAAGATGCTGTTCAACAGGAACGACCGGTACATCGGCAAGTCGCTCAATCTGTATGGAGAGTATTCCGAGGCGGAGATCGATCTTTTTCGCCAGATCGTCAAGCCGGGATCTCTGGTGGTCGAAGTCGGTGCGAATCTCGGGACGCACACGCTATTTTTTGCCCGTCAGGTGGGGCTCGAGGGTGCGGTCGTGGCCTTCGAGCCGCAGCGAGTTGTGTTCCAGAGCCTGTGCGCCAACATGGCGCTCAATAGCGTGACGAACGTGCAATGCTTTCAAAAAGCGGTCGGCGCCGAGCCGGGAGAGATCCTGGTGCCCTCACTCGACTCGACGCGCGAGGAGAACTATGGAGGCCTGTCGCTCGAAGGCTGCCAACGGGGCGAACCGACGCCAATGGTCACCGTCGACAGTCTCAACCTGGCCCGCTGCGCGTTGCTCAAGGTGGATGTCGAAGGCATGGAACGGCAGGTGCTCGGGGGCGCGGCGAAAACAATCGGGAAATGCAGGCCGATTCTTTACGTCGAGAACGATCGCCGTGAAAAAGCCGCCGAGCTTGTGCGTTTCATCGACGGACTCGACTACGCGATGTACTGGCACTTGCCGCCGCTGTTCAATCCGCACAACTTTCTGCAGAATCCGAACAACGTGTTCGGCAACACCGTTTCGATCAACATGGTCTGCATACCCAAAAGCATGCCGCACAATCTCGACGGATTTCGCCCGGTCCAACTCGATACTCCGGCCTTGAACTAAGACCGTTGACGATTACGAGTTCAGAGAGCAGGCTCGAAGGCAAGCAACATCCGTAAGCCCCGCTCCGCCTCGGTCCTGCCGGCCCGGATCGCGAGGCGCCTTCGTGCGAGATCGCCGCGGGCGTCGGGCCGGACGACCGGCCTGCGGCCAAAGCCGACCGACCCAGTCGATTGATTCCTGCGCCGCGGAATGCCACACTCTCCGTTCCGTTCGGGCCTGAAGTGTCCGGTCATGGAAGGATCAGACATGCGGAAGCTTGCGAAGCCGACTTTTCGTGCGGCTGTTCTGCTTGGCGCGCTCCTCGCCCTTGTAGGTCAGGCGAAGGCGTCGCCCATCGTGTTTGACGCATCGGGGTCTTTCACCGACGGTTCCACGCTGTCCGGGACGCTCACGATCGATCCGACCAGCGGTGTGGCGACGGCAGAGGATTTGTCTCTTACCGGAGGAAGTGCGGGTTACGTCTCTCCGCTCACATTCGTTGCAACCCCTCCCGCCCTCGTTCAAACCAATAACGCAGGCGCGTCGCACGTCTGGCTCGACAGCTCGGACCTGAGCAACAGCTGGCAGTTGCGCGTCGACCTCCCCGGTCCGACCCTTGTGGGGTACGCCGGTGGTGACCTGATTGTCAGCAGCTTCCCGCCGGACGGCACGTTTTTCACGGCTTCCGGCGAGGGGGGCGGTAACCTGATCTCAGGGTCGCTGACCGCAGTCACGACTCCCGCCCCTCCCTCGATCGTACTGCTGGGGTCGGCCTTGTTGACAGTCGGCGGATTTCACTCTGTCCGGCGCCGACGATTGAGTCTGGTCTGCGCCGCCGCTCCCCTGAATCGATAACAGGGTGAAGAGCGCGGCGGCCGCTCAAACGGGATCGTGCCGGCCGCTGGGCGATGCGCCCGGCGAGGGCTCCTTGCCAAACGCGTCCTTGTCTGCCCTAGGTGAGTTTCCACGGACGCATGCGCGTGCTTGCCGCGACTTTCGCGCCTGATATACTCAACGCTCCCGCGGGCGTGGCGGAATTGGCAGACGCGCAGGATTGAGGGTCCTGTTCCCTTTTTTGGGAGTGCAGGTTCGACCCCTGTCGCCCGCAATAACTTATGACAAATCACGATCGCCCATTCTGGCGCCGTGCCTCGTCAGCGCCTCACGAATTCAGTGATCTACCTCCTTCGCCCGGCTCATAGATCGCGCGCAGCTCGGCAATCATGTCTTCAGGACTGGCACCGTCGAGGGCGCCCATCAACTCCCGGAGCCGCGACTCAAGCATTCGGTCGTCAAGGTGCTGGCCGAAAGAGATTGTCAGTAACCCGCGAACTACCGACTCCCGTTCCGCATCTTCCAGAGGCCCGGATGGGACGTTGTACCTCAAGAGAGTCAACGCGATCGCCGTCCAGAACAGCAGTTCCCTATCTGGGTTGGAGTCCCGCATGAAGCCGAGTTCCCACTGCTCCAGCGTGCGGAAGACGAATCGGCCTGCCGCGCGGAACGTGAAGTCCGCGACCATCGTCTGAGCCGCAGTGAGATTCGCGTGTCGGATGGGACCGGGCGAGAGCTTGTCGATGTCCACGAACCGCTGATCAAAATCTTTTTGTTCCTCGCTCATGTCCAGGCTCCTGGCGGCTCAATCAGGAAATCCGCTGACCGAGAGTCCAATTTACCAAGAAAAGGCGCCGGCCCGAGATGGGCGCTCCGTCCCCGCGCACGAAGTAAGCGCGCCGCCGCAAGCGGCCTAGGCAGGCTAGCTGCGTAACGTGAGTTAAAGGGGGATGCGGCTAGCCCGCGACAAAATTGCTTATTTCGTGCGCGGCTCTTTTTGCGACGCGCCGCTCCGCCGGTTTGATTTCGACGCGGAGCGCTTGGCTGTCTTGGAGAGCTTAGCACTCTTGACGAAGACGCGTCGGTGCCCCTCTTGTTCGGGAAGTTCGCGGTATCCGGCTGCTTTGAATAATGTCGGAACCCCAGTCCACGCGAAAGCCGCAGGCATTGAGCCCGTGCGATCCTTCGCCGTGACGGGGTACCCTTCAACCTCGCACGCTCCGAACTGGAAGGCCCGGGTTGTCGCTTCCTCCAAGAGGCGTCTTGCGACGCCCCGGCGGCGCCACGGGGGCGGAATGTAGAAACACAAGATCGACCAGGTGCCTTGGGACCAATCCCGCCTCAGCGCTCGAACGGTCTCCAGACGCGCGTGCGAACGACGTGGCCCGAACGAGCACCAA
Source organism: Planctomycetaceae bacterium (assembly GCA_035949535.1). Taxonomy (GTDB): domain Bacteria; phylum Planctomycetota; class Planctomycetia; order Planctomycetales; family Planctomycetaceae; genus DASPSM01. The sequence continues at coordinate 18,390 of DASZIA010000245.1, forward strand.
CCGACGGCCTCGTCTCCGGAATAGGCCAGGACGCCGTGCACGTCCCCCTTCTCCACGAGTTTCCGGAAGGCGGCACGGTTCTTCTTGCCTTTCATTTCCGCCCAGAGCTTCCCCCCTCGCGAAACGCGCCACCACATGCACCAACATCCTCCGCACGCACCACGGGGACCGAACAGTTTCTCAATTTCGGGCCAGTCGTGATTTCGCAGCAGTCGCACGGTCAGTTTGGAAGCGTCGTTTCGATCGGTCTTTTCTGAGCTCGCGCGGGCCACAACTTTGAACCTTGACCAAGAAACCACCACGGACGCCCGTGAATATTCCTACGCGGCTGCGTTCGCGCCACAGATCCGCCTCGCAGTGCAGCGCCCCCAGCCAGTTCGAACCTGCGGCTGGGGATCGTAATCCCGCGTGAGAGCGAACGCCACCGGATTCCGCGATAGACTTGGCACAAGGGGCGAATCAATGAAGGGACTTGTAAAGCAACTTTCTATAAGCTTCGCGGCTCGAAGCGCCGCCGGAAGGTTCGCAGACTCAAACCCAGCGCCAACGGGTCCGGGGGACTGACCGCCGCATTGAAGTCTCGTTCGCGAGTGCGGTAGTGTTGAAGCCGCCAGAGCGCAACTCGACACCGTCGGAAAACTGATTGCCGTCGCTCGCGACGTGAATTAGGGTATCTTTATGGCAATTGCGCTAAGAGTTGAATGCAAAGCGACCTTGGGAACTCGAAAGGCGGAATCGTTCTCGGATTGCAAACCGGCGCGGTTGTCTGGGACGCTTACGACGGGCGCAAACTCTGTATTCCGCTGTTGGATTAAGGATGACGAGGGGCGAACGTTTGCCTCCGCGATTTCGACCGCTGGGTTGATTGAATTGGATAAAGCAATGCAAGAGTGGCGAGAAAAGCGACATCAAGCACGCTGACAGGAAAACCCCCAATGGGAAGGACTCTCGCCCTCCTGCTTGTGGTTGGGCTGTCGGTCCCAATTGCTGAGGCGGATGAGAAACCGACCCCGCCGCCGCCGAAACTCAGTACGGTTACCCCTGAAAACGATTGGCGGCTTGCGAAACAAACTGGTGCGCAACCCCAGAAGATTGGCGTTCTCACGTATTACCCGAATACGGGAGGCGGGTACACCTTCATGAAGGGGAAGGACATCGTGTTTTACGCACTCCCCTTTTTGCCTACCACGCACAACCTTCAACACAACTTGCTCAACGGCACAATTATGGTCCAAGTTGGGGCGGTCGGGACGGTGCCGATGCCCTTTGGTGGTCAAACCGTCTACCGCAGTGAGATGACAGACACCGGTTTCGGGCGTTCGCGCCGCGATATACCAATAGCCATATGGTCGCGGGACGCGCCCGACCGTGACTTCCGGTTGTCAATAAAGCATGGAGACCATGATGCGCGGCTAATACTCGAATATATCGCACGACACAAATCCACCATACCACGTTGAGTCGACGCCGGGGAGAAGATTGAGTGTCGGTAAAGTCGGAGGGGAGGACCCTAAGTGAGAAGGACTCTTGCCCTCATGTTCGTGGTTGGGCTGTCGGCTCCGATTGCTAAGGCGGCTGATGAGCCGACTGCCACGCCCTCGAAATCAAGTACGGTCAGACCCGACAAGGATGTGCGGCTCGCCTGCCTCACGAATGCCAAACCACAGAAAATTGGCGTTCTCACGTACTACCAGAATGCGGGAGGCGGCTACACTTTCTTGGAAGGCAAGGAAATCGCGTTTTACGCACTTCCCTATTTGCCGACCACGTACCAACGTGTTCAGACCCGCTTGGTGACAGTGAATCGCAATGGATTAATCGAGGATACTGCTATTGCTGAAACCGTAAACGTTTTCACTGTCGGCAAGTCAAAAATGCCGTTTGGGGGTCAAACTCTCTACCGGCCTGGGATTCCCGACACTTTTCGCCCAGAACATATCCCAATTGCCATACGGACGCGCGCCACTCCCGACGGCGACTTCAGCTTGTCCATAATGGATGAGGACCACAAAACACGGCTCAGACTGAAAAGCATTAGTCCGGTGCTGGAACGCGCTCCCAAACCCCTGCCAAGTAAACCGTAGGTGCGATGCGGCTCCCGTGAGACAATGAGACAATGTGCCGGCTCAGCGTCGCCGAAAAACGCGGGCGATGCCGCTCCCGTGCGACAATGCGACGACGAACAGACGGCGACGACCGATGGCAAATGTGTCTGGGGCCGCCGCGGCGTTGATCGAACCAGTTTTCCCGTCGGCTGCAGATCGCTCGCCCCGATTGGTGGGCCTGCGGCCCGAAGCGGGCCTTGTCCCACCTTACGAAATCGCGGGGTCAGAGCGGCGAGCGGGCTCGTGGAAATTTTGAGAGTTGTTTACACGGGCGTGGAAACACGGGGTTCGCGCTCAATTCGGGCGGCGGTAAAATTAAGATAGCGCCCGTTACGGAGCGAGGGGAGTTCCCGTTTGGGCAGGAGTGCGCCGTGGCTGCGCGCAGAAACGCATACTTCGGCAGACGTTAAGAGTCCGTCATAAGAACCGGGTGTGGTGTGGTCACCAATTTTCAATAGGTAGTTGACCACGCGAATAGGTGACCACAGGCTGCGTCGGCGAAGAGATTCCCCCCGGCTGGGCAGTTTTTGTGCAAACCGGAGTTAACGCCGAGCGATCGGTTCCGCGCGCTGGGGAAGAGATCCCCGCCGGGAACGAAAATAAGATCCCCGCCGGTGATGGGGATCCTTTTTCAATAGGAGGAAATCGTCCCCGGCGCGCCCGGACGACGGATCCGACTGCGGGACAGGACCGCTGGGACGGGACCGGGACCGTTGGGACGGGACAGATTCGCTGGGACGGGACTGATTCGTCGGGACGGGACAGATTCGCTGGGACGGGATTGATTCGTAGGGACGGGACGCGCGAAGAAATTCGACGGCGATCGGCCCTCACCCCGACCCTCTCCCAGCGGACTGGGAGAGGGCGAAAGAGCGGGACAGAATCGCTGGGACGGGACTGAATCGTTGGGACGGGACAGAATCGTTGGGACGGGACAGATTCGTTGGGACGGGACAGATTCGCTGGGACGGGACAGATTCGCTGGGACGGGACAGATTCGCTGGGACGGGACAGATTCGCTGGGACGGGACAGATTCGCTGGGACGGGACAGATTCGCTGGGACGGGACA
>DASZIA010000246.1:0-16697 GCA_035949535.1 Planctomycetaceae bacterium
TTGGTTGCGATCGAATCCTCGACGAAGGCCACGCGCATGCGAGATTCCAACCCTGGAATCAAGAATGATGAATGATGCTGAGAGCGGCGCGACTATAACTTTTCGGCTATTTTGATGATAGACGCGTCGACGGCTCGGCCAAGGGGGCAAAGGACTGAGCAATGACCGGTTCGTTGTCGTCGTTCCCGCGGCGAACTAAAATCAGCGGCCGATCGAGGACCTCGGTCCCGGGGCTGGCTTCAGCAAGCACCGGGCGAAGTGCCTTCCGCCGTTGAGATTTGAGATCATTGCGCGTCTTCCTGTCGTGCAAAGGAGCCCAGACTGTGGCTGTCCGTGTAGGGATCAATGGATTTGGACGCATCGGTCGAATTACGTTTCGAGCTCTGGCTTCCCGGCCGAAAGAGTTCGACGTTGTCGCAATCAACGATTTGGGGGATCCCAAAGCCCTGGCCATGCTCCTTAAGTATGACAGCGTCCAGGGGCGATTTCCGGGCACCGTCGAGGCCGAAGGGAGCAGCCTGATCGTCAATGGAAAAACCGTCCGCGTTTGTGCGGAGAAGGATCCTAGCAAGCTGCCTTGGAAGGAACTGGCGGTCGACGTGGCCTTGGAATCGACCGGTTTCTTTACGGCTCGCAAAAAGGACGGCAAACCGGGTTACGACAGCCACCTTGACGCCGGTGCCCGCAAGGTCGTGCTTTCGGCACCCGCCAAAGACACCCCCGATTTGACCGTGGTTCTCGGCGTCAACGATCGCGAGCTCACTGCGGCACACAAGTGCGTGTCGAACGCCAGTTGCACCACAAACTGCCTGGCTCCGATGGCGAAAGTCCTGCATGAGAGTTTCGGAATCGAACAGGGGCTGATGACGACGGTCCACGCTTACACGAACGACCAGCGCGTCTCAGACCAGTTGCACTCGGATCCGCACCGGGCCCGCGCCGCGGGGGTGAATATCATCCCCACCTCGACCGGTGCGGCCAAAGCGGTCGGCTTGGTGCTCCCCGAATTGAAGGGGAAACTGACCGGAATTTCGCTCCGAGTCCCGGTCCCCGCGGGGAGCATTACCGACCTGGTCGTCACCCTGAAAAAGGATGCGACCGTGCAAGACATCAATGGGGCCATGAAGGCCGCCGCCGCTGGCCCTCTCAAAGGCATCCTTGAGTATACGGAGGACCCGATCGTCTCCAGCGATGTCATCGGCAACCCGGCCAGCTGCATCTTCGACTCCAGTTGGACGACCGAGATCGGCACGCGAATGGTCAAGGTGCTCGGCTGGTATGACAACGAATACGGATATTCGTCTCGCACGGCTGACATCATCGCTCGAGTGGCGGCACTTTGACCGTCGGTCGGCGACGTAAAGTTTGATTTTAATTTGAGTTGTGCCGAAACCTGCTCGTCGGGATCCGCTCTCGGCCCGCGGTTCCACTGGACTGGGGAGGGCGTCTCGATCAGAATGGGAGTTTCGCGGTTGAGAGTGCCGCGGGCCTCACGCCCTTGGCCCTGACCGGGTGCCAGATCCCCGGGAGCAGTTCTTGCGGAACTGATCGTCTGCCACGACGGCGAGCGATAACCGTCCGGCACGGATTGAATGCCGAGTGAGGACGACTCCCATTTTGACGAGCCGACAAGGCCTTCTCGACCACATCGCGGGCTCGATCCCGCTGATCGCACCGTCGATGCTCAAGTGCGACTTCGGCAACCTTCACCGCGAGGTGGAACTGCTGGAGGCGGGCGGGGCCAGAATCCTGCACATGGACGTCATGGACGGGCATTTCGTGCCCAACCTCAGCTACGGAGCAATGGTCATTGAACGGATTCGCGAGCTGACCGAGCTGCCGTTTGAGGCCCATCTGATGATTTCCGAGCCGGGCCGTTATTTGGATGACTTCCTCAAGGCCGGCTGCAATTTGATCACCTTTCACATCGAGGCCGTCCCCGAACCCCGTCCCTTGCTGACGCGGATCCGTGACAACGGGGCCCTGGCGGGGTTGGCGATCAATCCCAAAACGCCGGTCGAGTCGCTCGAGCCGTTCCTGGATGCCTTCGATGTGGCGCTCGTGATGAGCGTCGAACCGGGTTTCGGAGGCCAAAAGTTCATTCCCAGTGCGCTCGGCAAACTCGCCTGGTTGAAATCAAAGCTGAAGCCGGGGACGTTCGCGTCCGTAGACGGCGGGATCGATCTCGAGACGATCGCCGACGTCGCGGGCGCCGGTGCGAACATCTTTGTCGTGGGAAGCGCCATCTTCGAGGCGGGTGATTACGGCCAGGCCATCGCGGAATTGGCCGGCCGTGCTCGCACACCAGTTGTCCCTCGCTGACAGAAAGATCACGATCAATCCATGCCAGACGTCGTTCTGATTCGTCCCGGATGCACCGACTTCGACGAACAAAACCGCATTCAGGGCGTGCTCGATCTGCCGCTCAACCATCGGGGCCACGCGCAGGTCTTGGGGCTAGTGGCCCAGTTGCAAGAGGTCTCGTTCGACGTCATCTTCACGGCGCCCAGCGAGCCGGCCCGCTCGACCGCTCAGGCCATCTGCGAGCAATGCGGCGCGGCACTCAAGGAACTGGACGACTTTCGTAACTTGGACCACGGTCTGTGGCAGGGATTGCAGGTCGACGACGTGCGGCGAAAATACCCGAAGGTGTTCAAACAGTGGCAGGAGTCGCCGGAGACGGTTTGTCTGCCGGAAGGCGAAACGGTTTCCGAAGCGGTCGAGCGGATTCGTCGTGGGCTGCGCAAGTGCCTCAAGCGCAAAAAGACGATCGGCATCGTCGCCTCGGAGCCCTTGGCGACGATGATCGGCTGCGTGCTGCGGGGCGAGCGTCCTGCGTTTCCCGAAACTTGTGACGGCACGTGCAGGCGGCCGACGATTGAGCGGATCTCGCTTGCGTCTCCCGAGGTGCCCGAGCAGGCTGCCGCGGCGCGCAACGGACATGGTGCCGCCAATGGATCGGCGCACGCTGAGAGGCCCGCCCGTAACGGCAAAGCATCCTCCAACGGCACGCCCCAGGCCGGCACGCCCCAGGCCAGCACGACACAGCCCGGCGCGAACTCCCGGTCGGCTCCACCGCAAAAACCTCGCAAGGACGCCGGAAATGCGGCGCCATCTTCTAAACGGGGGGCGCACGAATGAGCACCGTCGACAACCCCAACGTCGAACGGCCCAATGTCGAAGGGTCAGAAGCCGTGGCGCGGCCGCGTCCCAAGCGGGGAGTGCCGGAAGGTCTCTGGATGCTCTGCGACGGTTGTGAGCAGACTGTCTACCGCAAAAATGTGGAGGCGCTCTGGGGGCTCTGTCCCGAGTGCGGACATCACTTTTACATCTCCGCGCGGACCCGCATTCGCCATCTCTTGGATGCCGACACGTTCGAGGAGTGGTTTGCCAACATGGCGCCCAAGGATCCGCTGGGCTTCGTCGACAAGCGGCCCTACATCGACCGGCTGGCGGAGGAGCAGGCGCGTACGGGTCTCTTGGACGCGTGCGTTGCCGGCCGGGGCTACCTGCGCGGGCGGCCGCTGGTCTTTGCAGCGACCGATTCAGCCTTCATCATGGGAAGCATGGGCTCGGTGGTTGGGGAGAAGCTGACTCGGGCGATCGAGGCCGCGACCGAGATGCATCTGCCTCTGGTGATCGTCAGCGGGTCTGGCGGCGGGGCGCGCATGCATGAGGGAATTCTCTCGTTGATGCAGATGGCCAAGGTCTCCGCCGCGATCGCCCGGTACCAGCGTGACAGCGGACTCTTTATTTCCGTGCTCACGAACCCGACAATGGGGGGAGTGGCTGCCAGCTTTGCAGCACTGGGAGACGTGATCCTGGCCGAACCCAGGGCGCTGATCGGCTTTGCCGGGCCGCGCGTGGTCGAGGCGACGGTAAAAATTGCGCTTCCCAAGGGTTTTCAAACGAGCGAGTTTTTGCTGGAGCACGGGTTTATCGATCGGATTGTCCCGCGGGACAAGCTGGGCGTCGAGATTGCTCGCTTGATCGACTATTGCGCGATGTGACCGGACATGAGTTTTCTGCGGTCCTTTTTCGGCAGACGACGAGCGGGCGACGCAAAGGTCGATGTGTCGCAGCGATTCGATCTGGTGAGCCGCCTGGGCACAGGCAGCATGTCGAAGGTCTGGCGTGCCGTCGACAAGAAATCGGGACACGTCGTGGCCCTCAAGATCCTCGACCGCGCCAAAACGAGCCGCTATGAAGCGCGGTTCACCGATCGCGTCAAGCCGACTGAAGGGCAGGTCGCGACCGAGCTGGCTCACAAGCACATCGTCAAGACGTATGAGCACGGGGTCACAACCCACCACGAGCAATACCTGACCATGGAGCTGATCGAGGGGATCGGCCTGGCGTATCTCGTCGATGTGCAGAACGACGCGATGAAAGAGCATCGCCTGCGGATCATGATCGAGTTGGGCGAAGCACTCGAGTACCTCCACAAGGAGAACTGGATCCATCGCGATCTGTGTCCGCGCAATGTTTTGATGGATAAGGAATACTGCACCAAGCTCATCGACTTCGGCCTCGTCGTCCCCAACACCAAGGCCTTTCAAGAGCCAGGCAACCGCACCGGCACGGCCAACTACATGGCCCCGGAGCTGATCAAGCGTCAGCGCACCGACCAGCGAATCGACATCTTTTCCTATGCCGTCACCTGCTTCGAGATGTACTGCAAGGAGCTCCCCTGGCCGTCCATCACGGGTGCCAGCCTCGAAATGATGCTCAAGCGGATCAACCAGAAGCCGCGCGACATTCGGGAGCTGGTTCCCAAGCTCGACGATCAGATCGCCAACGCCATCATGCGGGGACTCGAAGCCGAGCCTCAAAACCGTTGGCAAACGGTCCCCGAAATGCTCGCCGAGCTGCGTCAGGCGTATCACCGGCTCGAAGTGCCGCCATCCCGGACCGAAGACGGCAAGAAACGCGCGAAGAAGCGCAAAGACGCGTTCGCCGACAAATGGCAGTTCCGAACGCAGTGAGCGTCGCACGCAGTCCCGCGCCAGACCGCCTGCGCGACCTCAATGAGCGTCAGCGCGAAGCCGTCCTCACGCTGGCGGGGCCCGTGCTCGTGCTCGCCGGGGCGGGCACGGGGAAAACGCGGGTGATTACCTACCGCGCGGCCGAGCTGATCCGACGCGGCACGCCGGCCGAACGGATCCTTTCCGTCACGTTCACGAACAAGGCCGCCCGCGAAATGCAGCAGCGGACCGCTGTCCTGCTCGGCCCGGCGCGGCGCGGAACCGCGCGGCCGCTCGTCACGACCTTTCACTCTCTCTGCGTGCGAATTCTCAGGCAGGAAGCCACGCATCTCGGGTACCCGCTCAACTTCGCGATCTACGATCGCAGCGATCAAGAGTCGGCAGCCCGTGCAGCTCTGCGCGAGATCCGCGTGAGCGATAAAACCCTCCGCCCGGGCGACCTCGTGCAACGCATCAGCCGCTGGAAATCGGCGGGAGTTTCTCCGCAACGGGCCGGCGACTTCGTCGAGACCGACCTCGATATGTTGGCCGCCGCCGCGTACCGCCGCTACCAGCAAGCGATCAAGAGCCGCGGCGGAGTCGATTTCGATGATTTGCTGTTGCTCACCAATCGCCTGTTCGAGGAATTCCCCGAAGTGCTCGACCGCCACCAGCGGCGGTTCGACCATCTGCAGATCGACGAGTACCAGGACACCAACGGCACCCAGTTTGCGCTGGCCGAGGCGCTCGTGCGCCCGCACCACTCGATTTGCGTCGTGGGGGACGATGACCAGTCGATCTACGGCTGGCGCGGGGCCGAGGTGCGGCACATTCTTGAGTTCCACACCATCTTCCCGGGCACGAGGGTGATCCGCCTCGAGCAGAATTACCGTTCCAATCCGGCGATCCTCGCGATCGCCAATCGTTTGGCCGCGCAGAACCCGGGACGTCACGCGAAGCGTCTGGAAGCCTGCCGTCCGATGGGGGGTGAGGTGCGTTTTCGTGGATTTGAGGATGAACAAGCCGAAGCCGCGGCCGTGGTGGCTGAGATCGCCGCCCTCGTCGAGGCGGGCGCCAATCCGGGCGACGTGGCGATTCTCTTCCGCACGAACGAGCAGCCGCGCTTGTTTGAAGCAGAACTGCGCCGGCGCCGGCTCCGCTATGTGGTGATCGGCGGACAATCATTTTTTGATCGGAAGGAGATCCGCGACCTGCTCGCGTATCTCAAGGTCATCGCCCGGCCCGACGACGAGCAGTCGCTGCTTCGGATCATCAACACGCCGCCGCGCGGCATCGGCGACGCGGCCGTCGATAAATTGATGACGTCGGCGGTTAAAAGCGGCCGCGGCTTGTGGGACATCATCGCTGAAGCCGAGGTGAGTGCCGGGCCGCGAGCGGAAATCTCCGCGAAGGCGGCTGCCGGCCTGGCCGAACTGCGAAACGTGATCGGCCGTTTTCGAGAAGACTTCGAGGCGCTCTCCCAGCCGCTGCCCGATCTGTTTCAAAAGCTGGTCGAAGACATACGCTACGAGGCCGAGGTCGAGCGGCTCAATTCTGAGCCCGAGCAGCGACTCTCGCGGCTGGCGGCTCTCGAACAGCTGCGCGACGCGATCAAGATTTATGCCGATCGCGCGGAATTGCCGTCGCTCGCCGGCTTCCTTGAAGACTGCGCGCTTGCCGGCCGCGACGAAGAGCAGGACGACGCCGAGCGCGAAAACGCCGACGTGATCCGCTTGATGACGCTGCACAGCGCCAAAGGGCTTGAATTCCCTCGCGTCTATTTGGTCGGTCTGGAGGAGGGCCTTTTGCCGCACCGCCGCTCGCTCGAGGATCCCGACTCCCCTTCCCTTCCGGAGGAGCGTCGTCTGGCCTATGTGGGCGTCACGCGAGCCATGAACGATCTCACAATCACGTGGGCCGAATCGCGGACCAAATGGGGCAAGCGGCAGCCCACAATCGTCTCGCGTTTCATCGGTGAAATGCGAGCTGACAACGAGGAAGGCGCTGACGACGAACAACAACCCCCTGGCGACCGAGACGACCAAGGCGAATCCGCCGTAGGCGGAGTGTAAGCCGCCCGGTTCTTCTCTTTCTCATGAACAGCAATCCCCGCGACACCAACTTCGACTCGGCCCTCACGCTAGGCATCGAGACCTCCGGCCTGGCGGGGAGCATCGCGCTGTGTCGCGGCGAGGAATGCCTGTGCGAAGCATTCCTCGAAGAGGCCCCGCGCCGGCATGCGCAGACGCTCGTCTCGCAAATCGGAGTGCTCTTGCGCGAGGCAGGCCACAAAGCGCATGATCTTGACGCCGTTGCCGTCAGCATCGGACCGGGCAGTTTCACAGGTCTGCGCGTCGGCGTCGTCTGCGCGAAGACCTTGGCCTACGTCACGGGTTGCCGACTGGCGGCGGTCGACACGCTGCAGGCAATCGCCGCCAACAGCCCTGTTGGAGTTGATCACGTGTACGTGATTGCCGACGCCCTCCGCGGCGACGCGTATGTGGCCAGCTATCAACTTCGAGCCGACACTTGGAGCACCGAGCAACCCCCAACGATCGCTGCGGCTCAAGCCTGGCTTGCCGAGCGAACGCCCGGCGGCGTGATTTCGGGACCCGGTCTTGCAACCTACGCTCAATTTGCGCCTCCCGGTTGCCGACAACTGCCGGCCGAAGCCTGGACGCCGCGCGCGCGGGTCGTCGCCCAATTGGGTCTCGTTCAACTCGAGCGGGGCGACGCTGCCGACTGTGCGACTCTGGTTCCTTTTTATCTCCGCCGCAGCGCCGCCGAAGAGCGCAAAGCAAGAGTCGAGTGATCGCAGGTCGCGGGGCTTGGTCGTCGCGCAGGATTGATGGATCACTTTTCCCCAAAGCGATATAATCGCTCTCGGTCAGAGGGTGTCCGGCCGGGCGAACAACGATTGGCGCCCACAGGCACACCCCTACGGTGGGTCCAGGAGAGAGGACTTCGTATGGCGCTGTACGAGATCGAGACGACGCAGCACATCATGATCGGCTGGGCGGAATCGACCCAGCAGGCCCGCGAAATCGCAGCGCAGCACTACCCGCACGAAGACGTCGTGCGGCTCACCAAGCGGCCGCGCGACATCTGGGTCATCTCCAAGGGGATGCTCGGCGTTAAGGGGACCAGCGAACCCAACGACGCGGCCCGCGACTGCCTGGCCCGTGCCAAGGGGGACAAGGTCCACGCGATCCGCCTCTATATGCTCGACACGGGCGCCGACCTCCACGAAGCGCAGCGCGCCATCGAGACGAATATGTCGCTCGGCTGGTGAGCGGCCGTCGCATCACCCTGAGGGGATCGATGGCCTAACAGATTTCGGAGCCGCGCCGCGTCAGCAAGCGGGCTATGACGACAACGGTTGATACACCGCTCCCTCACGGTCGCGGCTCTGAGTGGCTTAGAAATCTCCCCGCGTAGCGGCACTCGTTCGCTCGCTTTACCGACTCGTGCAAACGCGTTGTAATTGAGCCAACGCCTCTCTTCCTCCCAACGCTTTCAGCCGAGGAACTTCAACATGACGCTGCGGAACCTGATCGTAACCGCGATGGTGCTCGGTGCCGGATTGCCGGTCGGTGGTGCCCACCAGGTCAAAGCCGATGACACGACGGTTTACGAACTGCGGACCTATATGGCCGCACCCGGAAAGATGGCCGAGCTCCAGAAGCGATTCCGTGATCACACCACGCAGATCTTCGAGAAGCACGGAATGAAGAGCGTCGGCTACTGGGTGTCTGAGAAGCAGCCCGACGTGCTGATCTATATCCTTGTGCATAAGAACCGCGAGGCTGCGGACAAATCCTGGAAGGCGTTTCGCAGAGACCCGGAATGGTTGCGTGTCTTTGCCGAGTCGCAAAAGAACGGCTCCCTGACCAAGAAAGTCGAGAGCGTCTATATGACCCCGACCGATTTCTCACCGCTGAAGTAGCGCGAATGCCTGCGATGACGCCCCTAACGCCCACGCTGGCCTGGATCGGTGATGTCGGCGGCTGTCTGCGGATCATCGACCAGACGCTGTTGCCCGGCGAGTTGCGACAAATCGATTTGGCCACAGCCGAGCAGGTTTGGGAGGCGATCCGAGCCCTGCGCGTCCGCGGGGCGCCGGCGATCGGAGTCGCGGCCGCTTACGGCGTCGTGATCGGCTTGCGGACGGTGCTTGAAGCGGATCGCACGGCGTTTAATCGTGGCCTGTGCGAAGTCGCCGACTATCTCGAGACGAGCCGGCCAACCGCCGTTAATCTCGCGTGGGCGCTCGGCCGAATGCAGCAGGTGGCAGCTTCGCGGCCGGAACTGTCATCGGCCGAGATGGCCGCGGGACTTTTGGAAGAGGCGCGGCGGATCGAGGCCGAGGACCGCGAGATGTGTTCGGCGATCGGACGCGCAGGGGCCGACCTTTTGGCCGACGGCACCGGCGTCCTCACGCATTGCAACGCGGGTAGCCTGGCGACCGCCGGAGACGGGACGGCACTCGCCGTGATCTACGCGGCAGTTCGCCAGGGGAAGCGGCTGCACGTTTTTGTCGACGAAACACGACCGTTGTTGCAAGGAGCGCGGCTGACCGCCTGGGAATTGACCGAGCGGGGCATTCCGGCCACGCTGTTATGCGACTCCGCCGCCGGCTGGATCATGCGCGAGGGGCGCATTCAAGCGGTCGTGACCGGCGCTGACCGGATTGCCGCCAACGGCGACACGGCCAACAAGATCGGGACCTATTCGGTGGCCCATCTGGCTCGCGCACATGAGATACCGTTTTATGTGGCCGCCCCGACGAGCACGTTCGACTTGAGCGCGACCGATGGCCGCCGCATCCCGATCGAAGAACGCGATCCGGTCGAGGTCACTCATCCGTTCGAGCGCCAAACGGCCCCTTCGGCAATCGGTGCTCGCAATCCGGCCTTCGACGTCACGCCCGCGGGGCTGATCACGGCGCTCATCACGGAACGCGGGCTAATTCAACCCGTGACTCGCGAGGCGATCCAAATCGCGATCGGCGACGCCACGGAACGCTCGGGGAGCCTGGTTCGCACATGAATTTCGCGCTGGTCGGCGACGATCCGGACATACTGCCGCTGATTCGCGCGATCGCAGCCAGCCAGACGCATCGCCTCGAATGTGCGGCTCTGATCCGTGGTCTCGAATCGCCGCTCCGCCAAATTGTTCCCGCCGTGCGAGTGCTCTCCCGGTGGGATGCCATCCTCACGGCGGGACCAATCGCTGCCGTGTTGGTCTGTGGGGCCGATGAGGCCGTGCTCGAGGCCGCGCGACAGCTCGCTGCGGCGGGGAATCGGCTGCTCATTCTGCCGCGAAGTGCACAGGGCTCGACGTGGATTTACGAGCTGTCGCTGATTCGCGACGAGGGAAACGCCTGGATCGCCCCGATCTTTGTCGATCGGGCTCTGCCCGGATTTCGGCGCATTCGTGCGGCCATGAATGGCGGCCTGTTGGGGCGGCCCCTCTACTTGCGGATCGACCGCGAGATTCGAGCGGAAAGCGATACAGCCGGACCAGTGTTGCCGACGAGTGTGGTCGAAGACGCTCTGCTGCACGACGTGGACCTCCTGCGCAGCCTCGGCGGTGATTACAGCCGTGTCTCGGCCGGCTTGTCGGGTGCGATCGACGATCGGCTGGCGGCGGCGGCGATTACGCTCGCGGGCGACGCGCTCCCCGAGGCGACCTGGATGCTCCGCGGCACTTCCAACTTGTCTCGCTTCAACCTGGTGGTCGCCGGCGAGAAAGGCGAGATTTCCGTGACTGCCTCGGGCGAGCCCGTCGCGTGGTCGGTGCGCACTGAGCGCGTCTCGATCGCCGATCTCGACGGAACGCTCTGGTCGGATGAAGGGGCAGCGGCCCTCACAGCGATCGACCAGTTGTTGCCGCGGCAGTCGGACGCAAGTCGGTCGGGCCTCGAACGAGTAGGCGCCCAGTCGGACCCGGAACGCTCCGATGCGGCTGCGTGGATCGATCTGGTCCGGGCGTTCGAGGTTGTCGACGCCGCGCGGGTCTCGGTCCGGCGCCGCCGGGCGATCGATTTGCATTCGGAGACCGCTTCCGAGCGCAACCTGTTCAAATCGCAGATGACGGCTCTGGGCTGCCTCACGCTGACGCTGACCCTGGTGGGCGTCTTGTTTCTGCTGCTTTTGATGCCGATGCTCGACGCGCGCAGTCGCGATCAGATCGAGGCCGAGCGGGCCGGCAGCATCGTCCGGCGTTCGGAGTTCAAAACGAACAGCGCCGACCTCGATCAGGCGGGCATCGAACACCTACACCGCCTGGCGCCGCGGATGGGCGAAATCCGCTTCCCCGTGCTGATCGAGCCGGCTCCCGCTGCAGAGGACCGCGCTCTCAATCAAAAGCGGAAAGACTTCGTCATCGACGTGCTCAAGAAGCAAGGCGTCGACGACGCGGCTCAGCGAACGCAGGTCACCCCGATCGTCGGCGAATGGTATCCGCAGGCCCTGCGCGTGGTGAGGGTGCTCGTCTTCGCACCGCTCGCGCTGTTTCTCGTCCTGCAGTTTTTCGTCTTTCTCACCCGGCCCGCGGCACGCTAGCGGGGCGTCTACTGAAAATGTAGGGGTGAGGGTGGCTGGGGTCGAACCGTCTTCGGTTCGCCCCCAGATAGGAGAGCACTGGGGGCGGCGAAGACGCCGACCCCAGCCACCCGGGCATTTTGCTAGGGGGGTGGGGTCAGCACCTCACGCTTTGGACCGGGCCTTTTCTTGCCGAACTGCCGACAGCCGACGCTGCCGCGCGCCCTTGCATCCCTGCGAATTCCTTCGCAGGCGAACTTGTAACGGTCAAACCCGGGCAGTTCTGGGAACTAATTCCTTCGCGTGGCGGTCAGAAAGCGCCTGGGCGCAAAAACCCGGTGTTCCCTTTCAATTCGTACGATCGGCACAACCGATACAGCCCTAAACACCGTCTGCGACCCGCTTGCAACGGACGGATTGCGCGGAACGAAATCGGATCCCCGATGTCTGACTTGTTTGCGGAACTACCGCCTTCCCGGCGAACGTCGTCGCGCGGACTCTGTCGAACTCCCCGAGTCGGCAGTCGGCGTTTCCCGACAGGGGCCTGGCTACTGGCCGGCTGCGGAATCGCCTTAACGGCGTCGCGACTTCCCGCTCAGCAGTGGTCCGCAGGTCCATCGGCAGCGGGCCAGGCTGGCGCGGAGGTTCCACCTCCCCCCGTCGCCTCCGCAATGCCGGCACCGCCTGCAACCGTCGCCGACGCGCCGGCGCATCCGCGTTCGGGACGTCCTCTCCCCGAACAGATCAGTGCGATGCCGTCTGTCTCGGAAAATCTCGACATCGTCCAGCATCACAGCCAGCTCTTGGTCGCGCGGACGAATATCGTGCGGACGGCGGTGGCCGATCCGTCGATCGTCGACGTCGTGCAATTCAGCCCGAGCGAGCTGTCGATCATCGGTCTAGAGCTGGGAAGCACGACGCTCACGCTTTGGTTCGACAATAGCCATCAGCCATTGATCTATCAGGTCAATACACTTCGCGACCCGAGCGTGGACGAGCGCCGCCGGCTCGACTACAGCAAGCTCGAGCGGAAGCTGGCGATCATTTTTCCGAACAGCAAGGTGTATCTCATTCCGTTTTCCGGAAAGCTCGTGGTGAAGGGGCAGGCCCACGACTCGGAGGAGGCGGCCCGGATCCTGCAGATCGTCCGAGGCGAAGTCGCTGCGCCGCAGTCCCCACCCAGCGAAATTCCGCAGAAGCGAATGCCCAATGCGCCGCCCCAGGCGAACGCGCGGTTTGCAATCAACAAGGCCGACGAGTCGACCGCCGTGGCGGCGACCGACGTCGTGAACTTGCTTGAAGTCCCGGGCGAGCTCCAGGTGATGCTCCGCGTGCGGATTGCCGAACTCAACCGCACGATGCTTCGCAGCATGGGCGTCAACCTGAACAATGTGCTCTTTGACCGGCGGCATACCGTGCAGCAGATCAAAAACACGCGGCGTCGTTCGCTGGCCGGAATCTTCGAGAACGGGGAAATCGACGCGGCGATTCATGCGCTGATGTCCAACGGCACGGCGACGATTCTTTCGGAGCCCGTCTTGACCGTCGTGAGCGGCCGCTCGGCGAGCTTCCTGTCGGGGGGCGAGTTCGCGGTGCCGACGATCGTCGGCGTCGAAGGAGTCGGAGCCCAGCAGACCACGTTTCACGGCTTCGGCACGTCGCTCGTCGTCACGCCCGTGGTACTCGATCGCGATCTGATTCGCATGAAGATCACGCCCGAGTTCAGCCAGCTCGATAGCGCGAATACCGTGAATGGCATTCCGGGCGTCGACACGCGGCGGGCCGAGACGACCGTGCAACTCCGCGAGGGGCAGACGATCGTGCTGGCGGGGCTGATCTCGCGCCAAACCAATACGCAGGCGGCGAAGCTCGGCTTTTGGGGCGATGCGCCGGTCGTCGGTCCGCTCTTTTCGGGCAAGCGATCGATTCAAGAAGAGACGGAGCTTTTGATTCTGGTCACGCCCGAAATCGTTCGCCCCATGGATTGCGAGCAGGTGCCGCCGCTGCCCGGTCACGAGGTGACGGCCCCCAACAACTGCGAATTCTACAAGCTCGGCAGGACGGAGGGTTGTCCCGATCCAAGTGGCTATCAGGCGACCTTCAACGGAGCCAACCCGGGGGTGCCGCTTGGCCCACAGCCGTCTCATTCGGGACCAGTCAACCCCGCGCCTGGGGCTCCTGCGGCAGCGCCCGGGCAGGCGCTGCCACGAGGGCCGGTGGTTCCGGCGCCTCCGGCCGGTGCATTCTACCGACCGTCGCCGCGAAATTCGCCGTCCGCCGCGGCGCCCGACCCTCTGGGCGGACTTCAATCGGCGAACTTCAGCGTCCCCAGCGAAACGACGGTTCAGCAAACAAGTGCCTCGTTTGCCGTCGAAGCCACGGACGCCGTCAAGCCTGCTCAAACGACCCCTCCACTCAAGTGGTACCAGCGTCCGTTTCGCAGCTTGAGCGGATCGCAAGCGACTCCTCAACGGCCGGCCGACGAGCCGATCGCGGGCGCCTCGGACTCTTCTACCCCGTCTGGGACGCAGCAGGTGCAACCATGACGCGGTCTGCTGTTCGCAACCCATTGAAGATCGGCTTCGGAGCCGCGCTGATCGGGCTTTGCAGCGGATGCGGTTGGCATGCCGGGTGCGACTGCTCGTCCGCTCCCCGCATGTATCCGCTGGGCGCCGTCAACCAGGCGCATTATGAAGCGATGCAAGCCAACGGACAGGCGGCCGCTTTCACCGTTCACCAGTTCGAGTTTATTGGCACGACGAGCGAACTTTCGGCGGCGGGCAAAGATCATCTCCTCGAGATCGCGGGCCGGGCTCGCTCTGTGCCGTTCCCCGTCGTCATCGAGCGCACGGACGGAAACTCGAATCCAACGCTCGACGAGCACCGTCGCGCCGGCGTCGCCCAAGTCCTGTTGGACCTCGGTATTGGCGACGCCCAGCCGAGAACGATCGTCGCCCCGGCCTACGGCGAGCGACTGAGCGGTCGCGAAGGCGACACGGATGCCTCGCGGGTGCGCGAGTAGCCGACGTTCCTGTTCGTGTGACAGCTGGTGCGAAGACACTGCTGAGCCGAAGACGTCTCAGCAGTGGCACCCGCCGAGAAGATCGCCGAGGGCGCGGGCGGCCGCGGCGGGATCTTCCGCGCTCAAGACCGCCTGGCTTACGGCAATCCTCTGAGCACCGGCTTCCACAACTGCGGCGACGTTCTCGGCATTGATGCCGCCGATTGCGAACCAGGGGAGTGAGATCTCGGCCGCCACTTGGCGGACGAATTCCAGTCCGGCCAGCGAATCGAAGGACTTGGTGGCCGAGGGGAACACTGGGCCGACGCCCAAATAATCCGCCCCATCGAGCACCGCCTGGCGGGCCTGCTCGATCGTGTGCGTCGAGACGCCCACGAGCCGCCGCGGACCAACAATGGCCCGGGCCTCTTTCACCGGAAGCTCGTCCTGTCCGACATGGACGCCGTCGGCGTCGGCAGCCACCGCGACGTCGGCCCGGTCATTCATGATGAACAGTGCACCGGTCTCGCGTGTCCAGACGCGAACTCGCCTGGCCACCTGAAGCAAACGCCGCTCGGGCATTTCTTTCTCGCGCAATTGGACGATTGCAACGCCACCCGCGAGCGCCGCGCGAACGGCCGGTCCGAGACCGCGCGGGCAGAGCGCCTCGGTTGCCAGCAAATAGAGTCGCCGATCAGCCAGTTCGCGGCGGTTGAACTGGGTCAGGGCGAGTGCCTTCTCCAGCGTGTAAAGCTCGTAGCGAAGCCGCTCAAAGCAGGCCGCGGCGGTCGGAGACAGGAGCTTGCTGAATTCCTCCAGCGAGCGAACGGCTTCCTGAGCCCGCTTGAAGGCGGCGTGGGCGACGTCTGCAGCGCTGCGTCGCACGATTTCGGAAGGCGTGCTGATTGCCGTGCCGACGTCGGAGAGCGTGTCGCGCGATCGAAGCAGCGATTCGGCTGGCAGCCCGCCAAGCGCCTCGCGAAGTGCATGACGGCACTCCTTCAGTCGCCGCGTCAGATGCGGATCGTCGAGGGCGAAGCGGGCGTAGTCTTCCAGCACGCGCAGTCCTTCCCGCGCTCGGTTGGCGGCCGCGTCGAGAATGCGGAGCGTGGCGGTTTGATCGCCGGCCGACTCTTGGCGCCAGTCGATTTGAAAATCGACATCGATCGGAGATTGCGGCGCGTGAGTCTGCGAATCGGACTCAGCCGCCGGGCGTACGTTGAGTTCCGCCAGGACCCGCGATGCGGCCGATTCGACGCTTCCCAACGCGGCCAACAGGTCTCCCGTTCCGACCTCGGCTTGCCTACCACGCGAAGCAGCAGCGTGCATGGCCTCGGCAACCACTCGGCGAAACTCTGCGCTCGCCGGCCAGTCCGCGGGAGCCGGCGTGGTATGGCTGCCGCCGAGGGACCCCTCAAGTCGTGGAAGCGGGCAAAGCCGCTCGAGATGTTGGCGAGTCACACCCCGGGACCGCAGGGTCTCGGCGGCCTCCGATTCATCGAGCACCAAGGCCCAGAGGAGATGCAGCGGTTCGCGCTCCGAGGCATCGCCCACAACGGCCAGCTCTGCCGACCGCGCCAAAGCTCGGCGGGCCGCTTCCGTCAGGGGATGGTCGAGCATGCCCCCATTCTAGAGGGAGAGCGAGAAATTCGCGCTGAGCTAGACCGGCTGGTGCGTTCCCAATCAGTCGCCGGCTCCCAGGATCTTCTCTCGTAGCCCTTCAAGCAGGCGGACGGCGTGGCCGATGTCGGTTTTTTGCCGCTCCGGCTCGTGGGCGATCTCGCGCTCGATGGTCAAGGGGCCGTGATAGCCGAGTCGGTGCAGCGTGCGGAGATAGGTTTCCATGCCGACGTCCCCTTCCCCGAGCGGGACCTCCGTTCCCCATTTCTTGCCCCGGTCGGCGGGTGCCGCCCATTTTGCGTCTTTGCAATGGACGCTTCGCACGTAGGGGCCGACCTTTTCAAGCGCCTCGATCGGATCGCCTGTGCCGTAGAGGATCATGTTCGCCGGATCGAAGTTGATAAATAAATTGTCGCGTGCGACGTCGCTGATAAATTCGAGCAAATGGTCGGCCGACTCCTGCCCGGTTTCGAGATTGAGCTGCTGCGAGTTTTTCCCGAGGTGGTCGAGCAGGTTGCGAGTCGTGTCGAGAAGCTCGCGATAGCCCCCTGAATTGCGGTCGGGCGG
>DASZIA010000247.1:0-3965 GCA_035949535.1 Planctomycetaceae bacterium
CACCCCGACCACACCTGCGCGGCCGATCAACTCCGCCAGGCCTACAGCGTGCCCATCCTGGCCCATCCGGCCGTCGCCCCGCAGGTCAAGTTCAAACTCGACCGGCACCTCCACGACGACGAAATCCTCTTAAGCGGCCGCGATCCCCAGTGGCGCTTGCGCTCGATCCATACACCCGGCCACGATCCGGGCCACCTCTGCTTCCTCGAAGAATCAACCAAGGCCCTGTTGGCCGGCGACATGGTCGCCAACCCCGGCTCGATTCTCGTCTCGCGCAAATATGGCGGCGACATGGCGGCCTTCATGCACAGTCTGGAAAAGCTGCTCACCCTCGACTGCAAGCTGATCATCCCCGCCCACGGCCATCCCGCGGGCCACCCCCGCGAGTTCATCCAGCAGCAACTCGACCACCGCCTGTGGCGCGAAGCCAAAATCAAACGCGCCCACGACGAAGGCGCCACATCGTTCGACCAACTCCTGGCGAAAGCCTACGACGACGTCGCCGAGCCGGCCCTCCGCTGGGCCCGCCACTCGCTCGACGCCCACCTGGCCAAGCTGGGAATCGAAGTGCCGACGGCGCTCTGAGACACAAAGCCGTCGATCGCTCGGTGCCTGAGACTGTGGGAAAGCACCTAGAGCGCGTGCGCGCAGGTTTCTTCAAAAACGCGAGTTTCTTCGCGGATTTCATTTGCCATCGCGATCTCCACTTGTGAAAATGCGTGCCTTGCATCGAGCTTGCGGCCTCTTCGTGAGGCCGCCTCATCTCATCGCGATGCTTGCACCCATGTGCGGAGGCGATCGGCCGGTGTCAGCGGTCACTCGTTGCCGGACATGCCGTTGTGGTAGCCATCGACCATTTGGTGGGTCGCCGCGTTCCGGGGCGGACCTCTGAACACGAAAAAACTGCCTCTTCGCGTCTTAGCTCGCTGCGGTCCTGCACAAGCAAGGCCTTCCGTGTCGTGCACGTGAGAGAAGGAGCATCGGGCCTCCGGTGACTCTGGCGTGAGCACCCCAACGCCGAAACACTGAATCGGAAGAGAGAATCGATCCGACCGCGCTGAAGAATCGCGTCTCTGTGGCCAGCCCTTGTACCTTATGAGTTCTCAAACAGGAGTTTCGGACATGGCGAAACCTAAACCCCGACCCCGCAAACCGAACGCTCGAACGGATGTTAAGCATTCGGCGATACCTTCCATGTTGAAAGCTGGCGCTGTTCGTGCCCACCACAAGCCAGGCAATTCGCAATCGCACCCCGGTGTAAGTCCGCTCAATCCACTCAATCACCGAAATACCGGCTATCAGCCGTTACCCAAACCGCTTGGCTTGCCCCCGTACCATTACGACTTGAACGACCACTTCCCGTCTGTGGCGCAGCTCATCAGTGATTCTGGGAAGTTGGTCTTCGACGTGTTGGGTGACTCGGGCGGTGTCAAGGACGCCGAGTTTCAATCCATGGTCGCTAACGAGATGGTCAAAGCTTTGGGAACGGCAGGGGCGAACACGTCTCACTTCTGCTACCACGTTGGCGACGTCGTGTACTTCACCGGCCAACACGATGACTATTACTCCCAATTCTATGAAGCGTACGAGCAGTACACGCCGCCGATCTTTGCGATTCCAGGAAATCATGATGGTGAAGTCGACGATCCAACTGCGCAGACCTCTCTTGATGGATGGGTCGCCTACTTCATGCAGGCGAATCCAGACGTCGACCCTATTTCAAAAGATGCCCCACGCGTCGGCCTGAATCTTCCTAATCCCTATTGGACCTTAACTACGCCGCTGGCGACGATCATCGGCATGTACACGAACGTCCCTGAGCATGGCTCGATTGACTCTGACCAGCAGCAATGGCTGACCAATGAGTTCGCAACTGCGGCCCAGGATCGGGCACTCATCCTCGCACTTCACCATCCGATCTACTCGTTCGACGTCTTTCACAGCGGTAGTTCGAAGATGGCCGACGCACTTGAAAATGCCATTCGAGATACCGGGCGTGTTCCCAACCTCGTTCTGTCCGGTCACGTTCACGACTATCAGCGAATTGAGAAGGTCATCGGTCCGAAAGATCCCACCCCTTTCCTCGTTGTTGGAAACGGCGGCTACCACAATCTGCATCAAATTCACTCGGCGAATGGAACTGTCGCAACCGACACCAAAGCCAAGCTTAAGTATGGAAAAGTGTCTTGGGGTTACCTCACCTTAACGATCAGCAAGGGCACGATTCAGGGCACGACCATTGAGATAGATAGGACCGGAAAAGTAACGCCGGGAGATACATTCTCGTATCCTGCCGGCCCTATCATGCTTAAAGCTCCAAAGAGCGTTGCGACGCTGTAGGGAGCGACGACGTTCGGCCAACTGCTCGTCGAAGCCTAGGACGACACCCGCGAGCCGGCTCGTCGCTGGGCCCGCCACTCGCTCGACGCTCATCTGGCCAACCTGGGAATCGACGTGCCGACGAGTGCTCTTAGGGACAAGATCGGTCTTGTGATCCGACGGTTCTACGGTTGGCGCTCTTCACTGCATCCGTCGAAGTGACCAACGCGCGCAAGTATGCAACTCGAAACTCCAGCCGGTTTCCGACAAAGAGTTTGATTCTCGGCGGTCGAAAAACGCTCGAGATTGCGGGACGAGGACATGTGTGAGGACCGGACTTCTGCCAGGGAGGTTGCCCTCGCCTCTGACTCTGCTCAGTGACTCGCGAGCCGACTGGCAGGCGTCAATGTGCATTCGCTGATTGCTCAAAGCACAGCAAGGAACACGCAGCTTCTGGCAGTTCATTTGAATTGCTAGCGCCTGGGAGCGTTCGCAGACTGAGTCGCTCGATCAAGCCGAAACGACAGCTGCGGGCGACCCCGGCTTGCTTTGACTTGCTCCGAGGATTCGCATTGCAGCCCGTCTCCATTTAGGATGAAGCCTCTAGTCTCCATCAGTTCTGGACCGCAGAGTTTTGGACGTGATGAAAACGGCCGTGTCCCGGATCGACATTGTCGCCGAAGTGTTGGCCGGCTATGCCGAACGACGCGTGTTCCAGGGTTTCAGTCGAGGTCCCATTTCGGGCGGAAAGGCGAGCTTCCAAATTGCCTGGCATCGTGGCCGGGTCTTCGAGTTGGCATTCGATGCTGGTGCGGGCACACTGCGGTTGCCCGAACTGCTGACTGGCATTCCGGCAGAGTCGTCGATGTACGAAGACTTAAAAGCCTTTATTCGGTCACGGCAATCTGACGACTTGCCCGACCACCGTCGCCTTGACGCGCGAAAGCTTCAAATTCGCACATACAACCGCAGCGGAAACGTCCTTCTCGTGCTGAAGGCCAAGGATGGCGACAGCGAATACGCGGTGCGCAAGCTCGTGCACTTGATCAATGAGATTTATCTGACGTTCCTGACGGACGGCAAATATTTCGACTACCTGGTTGAAACCTTCAACCTCGATCCCGATCGAATGTAGGTGAAGGGATGCGTCGGGCCGGGCCCGCCCATCTCCACAGAAGTCGTTTGAGCACCCAGAGAAAAAACTCTTCCATGTCGCGACGATTCGGTGCAAAGTTCTTGTTGATCGCAACCGCATTCGCAGGCGCGATCACGGTGACCGCCACGACGTGGTCCGGCGACAAGTCGGCGGGTAAAAGCTCCGGCGCACCTCTGACCAGAGAAGAAGCGCGCAAGCTGAAATCGCCCGTTCCGTTCAGCAAAGCCTCGATCGCCCGCGGCAAAATCCTCTACGTACGCGCGTGTACCGAGTGTCACGGGGCCGACGGCAAGTCGCTGGTCGACGTGATCGCCAACGCGACCGACCTCACCAACCCCAAGGCCTGGAGAAGTGGAACGTCCGAAGGAGAAATCTTTCGCAGCATCCGCGACGGCGCCGGTGAGGCGATGCCTCCGTTCGCCGAAAAGGTCTCCAAGGAAGAGGACCTCTGGCACCTGGTCAATTACACGCGCAATCTGTGGCCCGATTC
>DASZIA010000248.1:0-3682 GCA_035949535.1 Planctomycetaceae bacterium
GAAAGGATAGAAATCTTACCTTTAAGACCTGAGGGACGAGCACCCCGGCATGGTTCTCGGCCCCCACCCGTCCCAGGACCTTCAGGCCCTCAACACAGAAACCGGTTCAACAGAACTCGCCATCGCCTTTCTACACTGCCCGCGGCCTTCGTTAGTACAGGACAGGTTGAGTGGACTCTCTACTGCTCGGTGAGGGCTTCCATTGGCGATATGCGAGCGGCCCGCTGAGATGGCAGCAGGCACGCGACGAGAGACACCACCCCCATCAGGCAGGCAGCAGCTGCGAGGATTGCCGGATTAAGCGGCTGTACGTGGAAAAGCACCGCCCGCGTGGCCTGGCCTGTGAGCCAGGCACCGATGACGCCCAATATCGTTCCGCCAATGAGCAGGCGCAGCGAGAGAGAAAGAAATTGGATACGAATCTGTCGCGGTTGCGCCCCCAAGGCCATGCGCAAGCCGATTTCGCGACGACGCTGGGCCACAGCGTAGGTCAACACACCGTAAGTGCCAATGGCGGTGAGCAAGAGAGCTATGCCAGAAAAGAGACCAGCCAGCAGCGCCGGCGAACGACGGGCGGCAAGGCTGTCGGCAATGCGCGTGTCCATTGAGCGGAGGTCGTTGACCGGTATGTCGGGGTCGATTTGCCGAACTTCCTTTTGGAGCGCCAACCCGAGCGATTCCGGTGGCAGGCTCGTGCGAACGGCAACGAAGACGCTGTCACCGATGCGGAAGGCATAGGGATAATAAATCGCGCCCTGGGCTTCGTCTTCGGTGAGCCCTGCTTGTTTCGCCCCGCCAACAACGCCGACGACAGTGAAAGCATCGGCATCCTTCCCCGCTTCGGAGCCGTCCCACAAGCGTTGGCCAATAGGGCTGGCGTTCGGCCAGTAGAATCGAGCGAAGTCTTCATCCACAACGCAGACTCGCTGGGAGCGACGCGAATCGTCGGCGGTGAGGAAACGTCCCGCCCGCAGGGAGAAGCCCATCGCGCGAAAATAGTCGCCCGCGACGCCGTAAGAATAGTGCCCTCGCACTGATTCGCCAGGACGCCGAACGTGACCCATTACGGTGGCGGCGCTTTTGCCGATGTTGCCACTGAAGGGCACATTGTTGACCACGCCCGGGGACAACACTCCCGGCAGGTGGCCGATTCTGTCCATCAAGCTTTCAACAAATTTCAGACGGGCCGTCCCATCCGGGTAGTCTGCCCATGGCAGCAAGATTTGCCCAGTCAGGATGTGGTCGGACTGGAAGCCCGGAGAAACGGCCATCACTCGCTGAAGGCTAAGGCCGAGGAGACCGGCTCCCGCCAACAGCATAAATGCCAAGGCAATCTGAGAGACGATAAAGCCATGGCGCATCATTTGAGCGGCGCGCCCGCTCGTTCCACCCCGGCTCTCCGATTGAAGCGCATTACCGAGATGGCGTCGAAGATTGAACCAAGCGATGGGCACTGCGAACACGATGCCCATGAGGATGGCTGCGGCCATGCCGACCAATGCCAATCGCGCGTCAAAGGCGATGCGAGCTCCCAAGGGCAGGCGATCAGCACCCAATACGCGCAGAATATGGATGCCGCCCGCGCCGACGGCGAGTCCAAGTAGTCCTCCGACAATCGTGAGCAACGTGGTCTCGACGATTACTTCGCTTACGAGGTATCCGCGACTTGCACCAAGGGCCTGACGAACGGCTAATTCTTTCACTCGACTGCTGGCACGGACGAGAAGCAGGTTTTCAAGGTTGACTGCGCCGATTAAGAGAAGGGCCATCGCGCCAGCTTGCAACAACAGTAGGGTGGGGCGGATTGCAGCGACGTGGTCGGCATGCAATGGCACGACCAGGGAACGGAAGCCCGCATCGGCGATCATTTTGGCTTGGGGGTCATCGACTTCCAATGTGGCGTTCTGCGCGTCGAGCTGCGACTGGGCTTGGGCGAGCGTGGCGTCCGGTTGGAGGCGCGCAATCATTTGGATCACATTTCCGCCGGAATGCCGCTGCGATGGCGCGCGATCTTCAGGGCGCGATGCAAGGGGGAGGAACAACCGGGTATCGGAAGAGAGAAAGCGGAAAGTGGGAGGCAAGACGCCGATCACGGTTCTGGGAACGCTGTTTACACGAATCTGCTTTCCGAGCACATTGGGGTCGGCGTTGTACCGTTGCCGCCAAAATGTGTCGGAAAGAATGGCAACATGATCGGTTTCCGAAGTGGTTTCCTCGTCCGTGAAAGTGCGTCCGATCGCGGGGCCGAGCCCAAGAGTAGAGAAAAAATCCGGGGACACGCGCATGGTCTGGAGGCGATCCGTCGAGCCGGGCTCACCGACAATCTCCGTCCCATAGGCGTAGATCGAGAGCGAGGTGAAAGCGGGAATATGACCGCGGCGTTCGTAGTAGTTTGTCTCCGACGAGCCGTCGCGATCGACGCCGGCTTTCGGATAGGAATTAAAAATGGTCACGAGGCGGCCGGGCTCGGGAAATGGCAGGGGACGAAGCAGGACTGAGTCGATCACGGCGAAAATCGTCAGATTGGCGCCGAAACAAACGGCGAGTGTGAGAAGAGCGGTAGCTGTGAATCCAGGCGTTTTTCGCAATAATCGGACGGCGTAACTCAGTTCCCTGCGGAACTCATCGAACAGATGAACGCCAAATGCCTCGCGGCAATCCCCTTTGATATTGGTAAGGCTGCCAAGCTCTCTCTGTGCGAGGCGAGCGGCTTTTTCCGGAGAGACGCCTGTGCGCAAGAGCTCATCGGTGTATTGCTCGATGTGGAAGCGCAGCTCGTCGGTCATACCATCTTCAAATTCACGCCGCCGCGTGAGGACACGAAAGAAAGAACGCAAGCGCTTGAACATGTCAGACCTCCTCCGACGTGGTATTCAAGGCCGCGGCAATCGCAGCCGCCAGCCGATTCCAGCCCGCCGTTTCATCACGCAGACGGCGGCGGCCAGCGGCTGTTAAGGTGTAATACTTGGCCCGGCGGTTGTTCTCGCTCTGACCCCATTCGGCGGCGATCAGATCGTGATGCTCCAATCGGTAGAGGGCTGGATATAAGGATCCCTGCGGAATCTCGAGCGCATCCCCTGAGATCTGCCGGATGCGTACCAACACACCGTATCCATGCAACGGTTTCAAGGACACCGCTTTGAGAATCAGCATATCGAGTGTGCCTGGGAGTAGCTCCGCGGATTTGGTCACTGTGTAGTGGCCCCCTAGTCAGACTAGGAGTGTACTCGATGCTCTCCTAGTTTGACAAGGGGAAAGCGCGGCGAGGGAGCCTGTAGGTCCAGACGGAAGTGAAATCAAGGACCAGCACCCTGCAAACCGCAGGGATGCAGCACCCGGCTAAGAGTGCTGCGCCGGGCAAGACCGAGGGCTCAAGCTGCCGCTAGTTGCGCGATGGATGCTGAGTGGCCACGTGCGACAAATACCGTGGCGGCAGAAATTCTATCGTGACGTCCTGTTGAGCTTGG
The DNA here is from genome assembly GCA_035949535.1 of Planctomycetaceae bacterium. Classification (GTDB taxonomy): domain Bacteria; phylum Planctomycetota; class Planctomycetia; order Planctomycetales; family Planctomycetaceae; genus DASPSM01. The sequence continues at coordinate 3,468 of DASZIA010000248.1, forward strand.
ACAGGCTTTTTGTTCAATAGAGTGGGCCTGTAATGCCACTGGCGGATGGCACTCATCGCAGCGGGAAGAAGAGAGGCCGAGCCGTTCAGGAGTTTTATATCCAGCACTTGGCCGAGCTCTCCGATGGTGGTGCGGACCTTTACGGTTTCTGACGATGCATGTCGAGCCCCCGGCTTTGGATAACGAGGCCACACGAAGGAGACAACCCCACCGGG
>DASZIA010000249.1:0-8027 GCA_035949535.1 Planctomycetaceae bacterium
GAAAGCGAGTGACTCTGTGTCGAAGACCCAGCGCAAGCTGAAGAAGGCCAACCACGGCAAACGACCGGCCAGCGCCAAAGCTCGCCGCCTCAAGCGGCGCAAGATCCGCACGTGAGGGTGGCGCTCACTCGTCTCCGGGCACGCTGTCGGGCCCGCGAGACCTGCGGGTGCGGAACCCGCCGCCCCCCTGGCCGTCTCCCTCTCCGCGCGCGGGCCGATCGCCGCGAGCACCGTCGGCGCTCGCCGGATCGCCGAGCCCAGGCCCTCCGGCTGGAAAACGCCCGCGGGTGAAGGAGGGCTGACCGCCGCCGGGGAAGTCGCCTAGATCCATCAGGTCGGCTCCGCCGCTCAGATCGTCCGCACGGAACATCGAACGCAGATCCTTGCCGAGGTTGAGCTGCCAGACGTCGTTGCCCCGCTTGATGTGAATGTACTTCAGTTCGACGGCGACCACGGTTCCCTGAATGTCCCCGATGGAGATTTCGGTGCCCTTGTGGACCACCGTCTGGGCTTTGGTCTGAGTGTTGAGCAAGCACGCGACCTGATCGTCGTTTTCCCCAACCGACGAGATCAGCCGTGTTTGCCGCGCCGGATCGTTCGGATCGACAGTCCGCGTGACAGCGCCCGGCTTGACGAACGGGTTCGCAACGAGCGCCTTTTTTACGTCTTCGAGCTTGACGTCTTTGCGCTCGGCGCGAATCGGGTACAGTTCGACTTCCGCTTTGGGCTTGTGGAAGTCTTTCGTGGTTCCGTCGAGGCCGCGCTTGATCGTCCAAGTGTCTCCATCGATCTTGGTGACGATCGCCAGTTCTTTTTCGATGCGGACGCAGAAGCCGGGCTCCTTGGGGAACCCCTCGGTCGACGCAACTTTAGTCGAATCAAAGCTTTTCGGGAGAGATTCGGCGAGAGTGGTGCGGGCCATCAGCCGCGTCCGCGGAGCGCCTCCCTCGAACGCCACGGCCTCGGCGATCATCGTCAACTTGAGCGGACCGGAGGTCTTGGGGCCTTCGACTTTGAGGCTCGAGATGCGGTGCAAGAGCGCGATCCGCTGGAATTCGTGGAGAAACGTGGTGAGCTGCTCGAACGTGCCTTGTCCCGTCACCTTGACGCTGATGGTCTTGCAACCCGGCCCGTTCCCTTGCCGCTGTTCGGGCGCGACATGCAGCTGCGTGATGCCGGCTGTTTGTCCCAGGTCCGTGAGCCATTGCTGGTAAAGCCGCGTCGCTTCGAGCGCGTCTGGCGGAAATCCGCGGTCCTTCCATTCGCCCATGCGTTTCATCGTGGCCAGCAGCTTGATCTCTTTGTCGTTGAGCGCACTTTGCGCGTCCTTGAGCACCGAGACTTGTTCCGCGCGTTCATCGAGCCGTCCGAGAAAGACGCCGTGCACGATGTGCCGTCCGCTCCAGCCAAGCACGGCGGCGACCAACAGGGCCCCTAGGATTTTTTCGCGACGTTGCATCGGATCGGGTTCTTCGCGGTTGTTGTGAGTGTTTAATTCTTGCTTCGTGCAGTTTGATCGTTTGCGGCCGGAGATTCACTCGCCATTGTGGCTTGGGGCGCAGCCTCGGCTGCTGTGACGGGCGTCGGGCTCACGGCGGGCTGAGCATTCGCCGGTGCCGTCTCTGCCTGCCGCGTATTGGCCGGCGGCCTCTCGACGGGCGGAGCGGTCGCGGGTGCCGTCGACGTCGCAGGAGTCGCGGTTCGCGGAGCGCTCGCGGGCGGACTTGAATTCGGCGCGCTGGTTGTCGGCCGACCTGTGCCCGAGTCGGGTTTCGTCGTGGTTGCGGAACTCGGCGCAGCCGATGGCTTGGGGGCCACATCGACCAGATCGAGGCTCAGGTCGATTTTGACCGGGTATTGCGGGTCGGTTGTGTCTTCGGAGATCTCCTTGGGCGTGACGCGATAGCCAAGCTCCACGAGCTTGTCCTCAAACTCGTCGACCTCGTTGGGCACCTTGGCACGACCGGCAGCCACGATCGAGGCCAGCTTCTCGCGCGTGGCCACATTGCCATCGAAGGTCGTCAAGTACAGCTTGTCGGCACCGTTCTTGGCCTGCTCGATCACGCGGAACTGATCCAGCCAATTGATGTCGCGGTGCGTCCAGTCTTCGACCCAGCCGGCCGTCTCACGCAGGTCCTTGCTTTTGTCCAACAGAACTTTGATTTTGTTGTTGCTTTCGTTCAGCCTGGCGATTTCGTCGTCGTATTGCCAGACGCGACGTTGAATCCCGCCCCAGAGGCCCAGCAGCAGCAACACGACCGCCGCAGCCCCCAGTCCCATGTACAACTTTCGCCGATCGGGTTTCGGGTGCTGCCGGCGGGGATGCAGAAAATCGACGGAGTCGACGCGCTCGGACGCTTGTCCAAGCAAGAGGCCCAGGGGCGCGCAAGCGAGTGGAGACACTGCCTGCGAAGAGCTCGTGTCCGCTGTAACGCCTGGCGTTGACGCAGGGTCTGTCAGGACGTGGAATTTGAAGCCGAACCGCTCCGCGAGCGTTGCGGCCAAGGGCGACTGTTCTGTTCGCGCGCCAATCAGCCATCCGGCGCCGATCTGCAAACCGGGTGCGGCTTGCGATAATGCGACGGTTGAGCGGGCTGTCTCGGCGAGGATCTGCGAGAGTTGGGTTTCGGGCGGATCGTGGCTCGACAGCGTGGCCGCGTGCATCAACACGATGCGGCTTTGCCAGATCGCCGTGACCTCGATCCGCAAATCGACACAACTCACAATCAAGGTCGCCGAATCGGACGCAGAGCCTGCGGCACCGGGCTGGTGTGCGATGAGTTCCGCTGCCCCAATTGAGCTCAAGCGGATTGCGCTCGCCTCGAGCCGGGCGGCCGACAGAACTGCCTGCACGCGGTCGACAACCGGCTTGCCGATCGTGGCCATCCAGACGCGCCGTCCCGCGACGTCTTTAAGCGTGGGCAGCGGGAGGTAGTCCAAAAGCAACTTTTCGAGCGGCACGGCGGAACGCGTCACCGCCTGGAACCGGACGAGTTCTGGAAGCTCATCGTCGGTGCACTCGGGAAGCTCGAGCAACCGCACGATTGCTTCCTCGCGCGGCAACGAAACGATGACGGGGCCGTTGGGCGCTGAGGTCTTTTCGAGCTCGGCTCGCAGGCGTTTGCCAGCGGCTTCCGGAGATTCGGACGGAATCTCTCCCGCGTCCCAGGTAAAGTCCAAGACGGCGCGGATCTCGACGTGTTTGGACGCGACCTGCGCCGCCACGCCGACCAGCCGTTGGTCGTCCCAATCCAGTGCGAGATATTCGGACATCGATTTCTCTAGCTTCTATCTAATGGGGCAGAGCATTCGGTGACGGACGATCTGCCAATTCCTCAATTATAGTTCCCTTTGAGAGCTGTCGGGGCCGATACGTTGGGCGCCGCGTTCGAATCGACTTAATGCACTCCCAACTGCTGAGGCGTGAATCCGCGACCAAGGTCGGTCAAATCGCGGAGGTTCAGGATTCGCGCGGGCTGGACGGCCGAGTCGATGACGGCTTCCAGTCGCACGACCGGACCTCCCTCGTCGAAGAATCCGACCGACTGCACGCGATAAACGTCGCCTCGGGCCGTGAGGTAGGGGTCGAGACTAGCCATGGTTGACGCGCTGAGGAGCCCTTCGGCCACGAGCCAGGCCGTGCTGGCCCGCGGGTTTTGAGAGGAGGACGATTGCGACGAGCTGCCGGCCGCTTGGGCGGCGACGATCTGCGTGGCGAGTTGCTCGGTCATATTCGGCAGGCCGAGGAGCACCTGGATGGGGGCTGTGTTGACGTTGATGCGACCCTTGATGAATAAATCGTCGGAGAGCGACAGCTTGTCGAGCATTTGGGGAAGGTAACTGGCGACCTGAGTCTGCGACGAGAGAAACGGGCTCGGGAGAGATGTCGATTTCCCGCTGACTTGGGCGCTGACCGATCCACCGATCAATTGGTAGAGCGACGTAATCGTGTGACTTCCAGTTGAAGGCGGCATGGGAATCTGCAACCCGTCCCGCTGCACGGTCGGTCCACTCGTTTTGGTTGCAGCATTGCCAACTCGACGGCCGCCCGTTGATCCGCCGCCACCGGATGACCCGCCACCTGACGAACCGCCACCGGATGAGCCTCCGCCTGACGAGCCGCCGCTCGACGAGCCGCCACCGGACATGGATCCCGATGAGCCGCCGCCGCTCCCTCTTCCGGAACTATTTCCGCCCGAATTGCCACCACCCGAACCGCCGCGGCCGCCAGTACCGGAGTTGGAGCCGGTGCTTGCGGGCCCGTTCATGCGATAGGCGACGATGTATTGCGCCTGCTTCTGGCCTAGGGTACCTGACAGCTGGTCGTAAAGTGCCGGAAGATCCTGCTGATTGACATTGATCCGCGAAGTCCCATCCTGCTGCACATTCCGCTCAGCACTGCTGACCGTGAGATAAGCCGACCAGCCGCGGTCGAAAACGCCGTCGCCGTTGATGTCCTCGCCCGGATCCAGGATCCCATTGCGATTGAGATCTTCGCCGTACAAGAGGGCCGGTGTCACGCCTTTGACCAGCAGCAGGTCGTCGAGGCTCTGAATCGGGGCGTTGGCCGCGCGGTATGGGGGCGATTGGGTCGTGTAATAATCGCTCTCGGCACCGTACTGGCGTGCCGTATCGTCCGCATCGAGAAAGTCGAGAATGGAATCGGCAAGATCGTTGGTCATGTAAGGGAGATTGAGGAGGAAGTTGCGCGCCGTGGCGTCGGTGAGTTTCAAGGCCGAATTTGCCTGCCAGGCGGCCAGAGAGTTGAGATTCAATTTGCCCGACTCGTCGACCAAACCGAATCGCACGTTTTTGGAAGTCGCATCGCTGGGATCGGGGGAGACGACGCTGAATCGGCCGCGACCGTGCGGCACGTCGGATTGTTTGATCACCACGGCCGAGAGGGCGTCCGGCCGGTTCGTCGCGAAATCGGGCTGCAAGCGTTCGGCCGGATCCGAAAGGAGTGTCACGGCCATGTCGATGCCCGATTCGGCAAAGGTGCGGGCTTGCGCCTCGCGGGCGAAGCGGTTGGACGCCTCGTTTTCGGCAACGCACATCTGCATCAAGGAATAAGCGGCGAGCGCCAAGAGCACGATGACGACGAGGACCACCAACAGGACGCTGGCCCGGCGGGCAGTCGATGAGGGGCGGGGTTCTCGTTTCATTGCGACATGTTCGCCGAGGTGCTGTTAATGGTTTGTTCGGAAATCAGCTGCGGGGACGCCGACGTCGTGATGGCGACGACGTGCCGATAAGCGCGAGGAGCCTGGTCGCGGGCCGCCTGAGTCCGCGCGCCGTAGGGGTCGGAGCTGCCGATATTGATCACGATTTCGACCGCTTGCGGCAGGGCCTGCGCGGTTGCACCGCTCCAGCTCGTGACCCAGGAGGACGAGGTGCCGTCAAAATACCGAAACGCGATCGATTGGACCTCGGGTGCGATGATCCGAGCCGCAAGCGATGAAGTCGACGATGTCTCCATGGCATAGCCGATCGCATTCCGGTCCCCTTCGAGCCGCGCGAGGCCCGACGTCATGACTTTGCCCTCGGGGGTCAATTGGCCAGACCCTGCGTTGGCCGGGAGGATCGGCGACGCCCCCTCTCCCAATACGAAGTAGGAGATCACCTTCATATCTCCGTGCATGCCAACCAGGTTGGATGGAGCAGAGTTCGATTGACTGGACGCTTGCGCTCCCGATTGCACTTGCGCCGGCGGCAATCTTTTCGGACTCAAAGTGTCGAGCACGAGCGAATCCTCGTTCCCGTAGAGTCCAAAGATGGCTCGCGAGTAAGCGTACTGCAATGGATCGGACGTTTGAGAGCTGCTGGAGCTCGAACTGGAGCTGGAATTGGACCCGGAACTGCCGCCGGAGCCCGATCCGCCGGTCGAACCACCTCCTGAGGACGACGACCCGGAGCCACCTGAGCTCGAGCCACCGGAACTCGAAGCGCTCGGGGTCGCGGTGGTGCCTGTGCCGATCGGCTGGGGGGGGACGACGGCCCGAATGTCGGCCTCGAATTTATTGAAGATGGCGCGGACGAGCCGCATTTCGCTCAAATCGTCCTGGGCTGCGGTCGTCATCCGCCGGTACAGGTCGATGGCCATGGCGATGGCCAGGACCAACAAGAGGCTCAAGCCGACTGCCAGGAGCACTTCCAAGAGCGTAAAGGCGCGGCGCGTCCCTGCCGGGCGGGGCGCGTGTCTCGCACGTCGATGTTTAGCAGTGAGAGGATTCATCGTGCGATTCTCACTGGCCGGCCGCCTGAGTTTGCTGATTAGCCACTCCGGCCTGCAAGGCTTTCGTTTTAGCGGCCTGAGTGGCGCTCGTCACGAAGGCTTGCTGGTCGCGGAGCAGCCGGGCCATCGTAAACGAGGCATCGACCGAGCTCGGGGCTTGACGGCAGAACACGCTGACCTGGACCTGGTTGATGCCGGCATGTGTCGCGGGCGCAACGGTGATGCTATAGCTCCATCCCTCGAGTCCCGCGTCGGTGAAGGGGACGTCGCCAGAGGACGTCGCAGGGATCGCTCCTCCGACGACCTCGGCCATCTTTGTCTCCGCCAACAGCACTGCCTGCGACTGCATGCGGGCTTGCAAAGCGGCCCGAGTGGCAGTCGAAAGGGCCTCGAATAGCGCCACGATGGCTCCGGAAAAAATCGCCAGTGCAATCACTACTTCATAGAGGGTGATGCCGCGCGGGACGATGCCGGGCTGTGTGGTACGACGGTTCATCAGTGAGACTCCGTCTCGAGCGGATGAACGAAGATCTCTCCAGTCACTTCGCGGATGGTGAATCGGTACCCTGCTCCGCGCGTGTCGACAACCGCGAACGTCGTGTCTGTCGCCGTTCCATCCGGCCGGAAATAGATCGGATCCGACCAGTTGACAGTCGCGAAGTCGGAAGCGCCGGGCATGCGACCGAGTCCGGCAGTCCAGCCAGGGTCGCTAGCGGCCGGCATGGCAGGACTTGTCGGTGCAGGCCCGCTCGAAGCCGAGACCTGGAACGACAGCGTCTCCGGCAACATTCCCGCTTGGAACATTCCCGGCGCCAGAGAGCTTCCATCGGCGCTGACCGCCGGCCCCGGCGAATTGAGCACTTCAATGTTGGTCGGTACGGCGAGAAAGTGTCGGCCCCCCGGCTCGAACCGAAACTCGTAAGTCGAGGTGGCGTCAATCGCGTGGACCCGCGTCGAGCCAAGCGCGGATTGCACCTTTTGCACGCCGTCCTTGAGATGGTAGCTGGCCAGCATCCCCATGACCGAGGGGGCGACCGCACCCGCGGCGATCATCAGAATGCCCACGACGAGCAACAACTCAAGCAGCGTGTAACCGCGACGGCGGCTCACTCCCCGGGTCGCAGGGCCAGGGGCACGTTTGTGTCGCACGGATCGCGTCGAGCAATTCATGAGATCGCCTGAGTTGGCCCTCTGCCTCGGGCCCGGCTACGAGTCTGGCCGAGCCCCCAATCGACCGGAGTTATTGCTCCGTCCAACTATTCAGATCGTCGCCTGCGCCGTCTTCGTTCTGGCGGTTGGGTCCCGAGGACCACACGGCCGGCTTGTCACCCTTGCCTTTGCTGCTGGGGTACTCGTAGTAAAGTTGCTCGCCCCACGCGTCCTTCGGGGTGGCATCGATGTATGCGCCGATCTTCTTGCCGTGATAGTCCGACGCGCTCGTCAGCGAATTGAGGGCCTCGCGGCCTCCGGAGGGAAACGTCCCCTCGTGGTCGAGCGCGTACATCGTGAGAATGTTCTGAAGGTTCTTGATGTTGTTCCGAGTCTGCTGCTCGTAGGCCGCCTGTTGGCGCCCCAGCAGGGCCGGCACGACGGCCGCCGCGATCACGCCCAGGATCGCAACGACCAGCAACACTTCGATCAGGGTGAAGCCCGCGCGCTTCGCCCGACGTTGACGCTGAATTCTCATTTTCTCCATCCTTTCGAATTGCACGAATTGAGGGTTGGTTTCCGGGAGGGTTTTTTCGTTTTCGAGGCGGGTTTATTCCTAGAACCGGGTTTATTCCTAGAACAC
>DASZIA010000250.1:0-23637 GCA_035949535.1 Planctomycetaceae bacterium
GTCGCCGCTTTCCCGAGCGAGGTCGAGCCCGACCAGAGGAGCATCCGCCGTAAAGGACCAGGTCCATTCGGGACTGAGTCCCCGGCCCTGATCCAGCCAGCGTTGCTCAGACTCCGTCATCGTCCCGTCAACTGCGCCTGACGACTGAGAACGTCGAGAGCTTTCCGCATGTCATGGTCCTCCGGACCGGGGACGTCTCGCAGGCTCGGGCGAATTCGCGTCGTCTTGCGCCGCACCGTGGCGCGGGCCGTGGGGCCGTCTCCGTTCGTGGGGAGGGCACTTTGCCCGTCTTTCGGCGGCATGAGCAGGAGCGCCTCGGTCCCCTCGTCATTTGTCGAAACCGCGACATCCGGCCGGACGCCAATTTCAGAGAAGTTGTGCCCTTTGGGCGAGAAGAACTTCGCCGTGGTCAACCGCAGGCCGGCTCCATTGGGCATATAGAAAATGCTCTGGACACACCACTTGCCGTAGGTCGTTCGGCCGACGATCGTGCCCCGCTTGTGGTCGTGGATCGCTCCGGCGACGATCTCGCTGGCGCTCGCACTATTTTCGTCGACGAGCAGCACCATCGGAATGTTGTATTTCGGATGGGGCGAGGCAGAGAACGACGAATTCTGATCGAGCGACCGGCCGCGGGTCGACACGAGCACGCCGGAGTCGATAAATCGATCGAGCACGCTCGTGGCCGCCGACAGCAATCCGCCGGGGTTGCCACGCAGGTCCCAGATCACGGCCCGCATGCCTTCGTGAGAAAGCTGGCTCAGGGCCGCATCAAGCTCTCGCGGCGAAGTAGCTTGGAACGCGGTCATTCGGATATAGGCGATGCCGCGTTGGCGATCGACAATCTTGGCCACGGGGATGCTCTTTACTTCGACGGCACGGCGAACGAATTCTCCTTGCCGCACCTCGCTGTCGCCCGCGCCTTCAACGGCCAGTGTCACTCGGGTTCCCGGGGGTCCGCGCAAGACTTTCGCGGCCTCATCGGTCGTCATGTTCTTGCAGCTCGATCCGTTGATCCCGACGATATATTCGCCGGCGTGCAGGCCTCCCTGCTCGGCCGGACTGTCGGGTAGAACGTTGACCAGAAACATGCCCTTGCCGGGGTCGCCCTTCATCTCGATTCCCAGCCCGACGAACTCGCCGTTGATGTTCCCGTGCAGATCGGTGAGCCGGTCCGGAGTGAGGACGTTGCTGTAGTCGTCGAGGCAATTGCAACCGCCGAAGATGTACTCGCAAATCACGGTCGTGGCCGGCAGCCGCAGCTCGGACTCGGCCAGATTGCAGACTTCAGAAACGGCGTCGCGAGCGACGGAATAGTCTTCAACGGGCCGATTCCAGAACCGTTCGCGCAGCGTTCGCCGCAAGTGCCCCACGCGCTCAGGATCGACGCGAGACAGGTTGTGCGCGATGAACTTTTCGTTCGCCAGGGCGTGGTACAGGCTCTCGGTCCCATGCGCCACGAACGACGTCGCGCTCACCTCGTCGACGTAATACATGCGGACGTTTTCGAGAACTTTGTCGAACAGCGCGAACGCAGCTTCGCGCGGCAACTGCAGCAGCCGGTTCTCGAAGCTGCTGTCTTCGTAGCGACGCTCGATCGCGAACTGGATCTTCGAACGCCTGAGTCCGTACTTGATCTCGGCGTTGTCGGGAAAGTGCTTGAGAGCGTGCTCGTAGACGTCGATGGCATCAAGCCAGCGCCGCGAGCGCTCTTTTTTCAGTCCCAATTCGACAGCCTCGGCCTGATCGGCAGGCGTTTGATCGACGCCCGTCGCACGCCCGGCTCGCACCTCCTGCGAAGGGATGAAGAATGCAAAAATGACAAACAGCAGGACGGCCCGCGAACGGCGGGCCCGGCATCTTGAGGCAAAACTCATTTTCCCCCCTCGGCAGCGACGTGATTCCGTCGAATATAAGCCGTAGATGAGGGGTGTCAAACGATTTGTAAAAACCGGTGGCATCGCTCACGGTACAGTCGTTACGCCATGCAAAGCACGGACCAGTCCTGCCGGCACCGCCCGAGCCGGGGACTGGGCAATCCCTGCGGACGCGGCAAGAGAGTCGGTCGCCCGGGAGAAATTGTGCCAGCAGAGGTCGCACGTCGGGCAAGGTCGCAGTCTTAAGGAGCCGCGGACGTCCGTGTTGCGGCTCTTTCAGACGCGCTCCCACAGCGCACGCATCTTGGAGGCGAATAACGGCAGAGCGACTTCCGGAATCTCGATCTGCGGGTGCCACATCTTTTCCCACTCGAGGCTCAGCCAGCCCTCATAGCCCGAATCTTTGAGCAGGCGCGAGCACTCCTCGGCGGGAAATTCGCCGCCACCAAACAGGACGTAATCGGCCTCACGATGGCCGCTCATCAGAGCGTGCGCCGCGGCGGAGGCGTCAGTTGCGAGTGCTGGATCGGTCGCAAAATGGGAAGCGGGCGCAGGTCGTGTGACTGAATCCTTCCAATGGGTGTGGCGAACCGACGGCTTGAGTAAGGCCCAAGTCTGTGCGAGCGGTTCGCCGAAAAACTTCCAGGGATGATGCGTGTCCCACAAGATGCCGACGGCCCGCGATTCGATTCTCGGGATCAGTTCGCAGACAACCGCGGACTCGGCGAAATCGCCGTGCGTCTCCAAGAGAACGTCGATGCCGCCGGTCGCGGCGAATTCACCCAGCCGATTGAGCCCGTCGGCGATCTGCTCGAGAGCGGCTTCTCGCGCTGACGGCGGGCCCGCAGGCAAGATATCTCCGAAAACGCGCACGAACCGCGCGCCCAAGGCGCTGGCCAACTCGACGTACGTTTGTCCCACGCGAAGTTGTTCCTCGCGGACCGCCCGCTCCGGGTAGTCAAAGCGCACCGACGAGGCTAACCCGCAGATTGTGACCCCCGATTGGTCAAGCGTGCGCCGCAGCTCGGCATGCTGCGAAGGGGCGAGATCGGCGACCTTCAGGAGGTCGGTCTCTCCGGCGATTTGCCGAATCTCGACGCCGTCATAGCCATAGCGACGACAGTTCACTAGCACGCGCTCGAGAGGCCAATCGGGGCACGCCAAGGTCGAAAACGCGAGTCGTGGCATAGTCGGGCCAAGCAGTCGAAGAAAAAGCCCGCGGACAGCGATCCGCGGGCTTGGGAGTTGATTACATCAGGCAGGGTATGGCCGGCACGATACTCCCGGCGGACAAACTTGTTCGCGCTGGGATTATTCGTGGCGACCTGGTTTTTGGCGTCACACTCGATTCGCGAGCCGGCGGCGTGCATGTCAGGATCAAAGTTTCAAGCACTCCCCCTCACAACAAAGGACTCGCTGTATTCCTATTGGAACTATTTTCGTCACTTGCGAGAGAGGGCTGGCGGCACCAGGGCAACGCGAAAACCCATGCTCACCCTCTGGACGTACGCTGCCGCCCAGCGACTCGCCGCACGGCATTCGCCAGAGAGGCTCGACTGACCACCGCCTCGGATCACACGAAAAATCGTCCTATACGCGCGCACTTCAGGGTCTGCCCCTCCCGGCACGCGATCTACGTAATAATCCCGGCACCACTCGACGACGTTACCATTCATGTCATACAATCCCCAAAGATTTGGCATTTTTAGCCCGACCTCGTGGGGGTAATCTTCGCCCACCGCTTCAGTGTTCTCTTTGAACCAAGCGTATTTTCCAAGGTCCGCTTCGCGATCGCCAAACGCGAATCGGGACTTCGTCCCTGCTCGGCACGCGTACTCCCACTGCGCTTCGGTTGGAAGGGCGTATCTCCATCCTGCACTGAGACGCCCCGCCCTCTGTTCTGCCGCGTTGAGTTGTCCGCAGAACCTCATAGCGTCCTCCCAACTCACCCACGATGCGGGATAATTCGGCCCCTCCTTCACAGACTCCTCGCCAGCCCAAGGAGTGGTTTTCATCACCCGCTGCCATTCAGACTGCGTGACCTCGTGCCGACCGAGCCAGAATCCCGTCAACTTGACGTCGACTTGAGTTTCATCCTCCCCCCGGCCGTCCTCCTCCTTGGGACTTCCCATCTTGAATGTTCCAGGCGGACACCAGACCAGCTTCATCGCCAAGCCATTGTCCTCGCGCACCTGCCCAGCCTTCGTGCCATGAAAACGCTCCCCCTGATCACCTCCGGGCGCCCAGTCGGCTCGGACAGTGAGCACAATGCCGGCGGCGAACACAGCTTCCATCACTCGAACCCAACTCCCGTTCAACCGCCGCGCAACAGACACCGTCCGTCCATCGCGTGGCCCCCGCGCGGGAGTATTGCCATCGACACATCGATTGGCCCATTCAACGTCGGCAATCATCCGTCTCCTCCTTCTACAGTTCTACACAACATTGGGTATGCGCCGTCGTAGCCGTACTCGCGGCAAGGCCGGAGCACTTGTTCGAGAGGGCAATCGGGGCACGCCAATGTCGAGAACGTAAGTCGGGGCATAATCGGGCCAGTCGCTTGCTAAGAAAAAAGCCCGCGGAAAGCAGTCCGCGGGCTTGCGAGTCGATTCCATCATTCAGACGGTATACCCGGAACGATACTCGCGGCGGACGAATTTGTTAGCCGCGGGATTGTTCGTCACGACCTGGTTCTTGGCGTCCCATTCGACGCGCGACCCGGCCCGCAGCGCCAGGTTGCCTAGGATCATCGTTTCGGTGAGCCGTGAGGCGTAGTTGAAGTTCGACATAGCCGGGGCTCCGCCGCGGCAGGCCGTCGCCCACTCCTTGAAGTGGTTGGACGTTCGCGGAATGAACTTCGCCGGTGGTGCGTAATGCTCGAATTTGTTGCGCGGCAAGAGCACGTGCTCGGCCCCGTAGTCGTCGGGCGTGTAGAGCGACCCCTGATCGCCTACGAGCACCATGCCGCTGTCGGCCCGCTTTTCGCCCTGGAGCAATGCGTTAGGCGGATACTGCTGACCGTCGTACCAGATGAGTTTGCACGGCGGCAGCGTAACACCCTGCTTGAACAGGATCGTTTTCCGCTCGGGGAATTCGTACTCGATCACCGAGAATTTCGGGTACGACTCACCAGCAACGATGCCGGACGTGTTTTTCACTTCGACCGCGACCGGATCAAAGAGCTCCAGCGACATCACGGCCATGTTCGCCGTGTGACAGGCCATATCGCCCAAGGCGCCGGTGCCGAAATCGAGCCAGCCGCGCCATTTGAACGGATGGTAGACGTTGTTCACATAAGGCCGTTCAGGTGCGGGGCCGAGGAACAAATCCCAATGAACGAATTTGGGAATCGGATCGGTGTGAATGGGCCGGCCCTCCCCTTGCGGCCAGATCGGGCGGTTGGTCCAGACATGGACCTCCTTCACACTGCCGATCGCGCCGGATCGAATGATTTCGACGGCGGTGCGGAAGCCGTAGGCATTTGTCCCCTGGTTGCCCATCTGCGTGGCAACCTTCATCTCGTTGGCGACGTCCCGCATGCGGCGGGCTTCGTAGACCGACCAGGTGAGAGGTTTCTGCGTGAAGCAGTGCTTCCCCTTCTTCATGGCGAGGACGCTGGCCGACGCGTGGCTGTGGTCGGGGATGCTGACGGTCACCGCGTCGATCTTGTCCCCCATCTGATCGATCATTTCGCGGTAGTCGTTAAACAGCTTGACCGAGTCGTTGACTTTTCCCAGTCGTTTGAGCTGCTTGAGTTTCTTGTCCAAGTGGCGATCGTCGATATCACACAGCGCGACAACGTTGCCGTTGTAGGCCGCGTCGGTCGTGTCGCTCGAGCCTTTTCCATCGACGCCGATGCAGCCGAAATTCAGCCGCTCGAGCGGATTCTTGCTGTCCGCTCCCAACGTACTGGTCTGCCCTACCCACCAGGCGGTGCCCAGCAAAGTGGAATTCTTGAGAAAATCTCGACGTGTGGACTTCTCGAACATGAATGGCTCCCGACCTTCAAAGCTTCGCGTTGAAATCGCCGCTGCCGTGGGAGCGGGCTGCTCCCAGACGAAAATCAGCGGCTGGCAGGCATTTCAGCCATAATAACAGGGGGCCCGACGAACTACACGCGAGCGCGACGGCAGCGGTTACTTGCCCGCCCCGCTGTCGTGGTCGATGATTTCCAGCATGTTCGAGCCCAGCGGCCAACTTGTTCTTCGCGCCGACTTTCCGGAAACCGAGGCGCGGGACCTGCTCTCGGCCGCCGGGTTCGCCGATTGGGCGTTGGCCCTGCGCCGGCTCCGTGAGATCGGTCGCGACGATGCGTCGCGACGGGCCCTAGCCGATGTGCTGCCCCCGCTTTTGATCGCCCTGTCCGACGCGGCCACGCCCGACGCCTCGCTGCTCAATTTCGAGCGGTATGTGCAGTGCGTTGCCGACCGGACAGCCCTGTTGCGATATCTGGCCTCGAAGCCGCGAGCTGTCGAGATCCTTGTCAAGCTGTTTGTGGGGAGCCAGTTTCTCACCGAGATCCTGCTTCGCAATCCCGACTATCTCGAGAAGCTGACCAACCACAAGCAGCTGGCTGATATCAAGAGCCGCGCGCACTTTCTTGCCGAGGCCCGCGAAGCGGGAGCGACGGCGTCATCGATCGAGGCTCGGCTCGATGCCCTGCGCCGCTACCAGCGGTGGGAGTTGCTGCGGATCGGCGCCTGCGACGCCTTCGGACTGTTCGACCTCAAAACCGTCACGGTTCAGCTGTCGCTCTTAGCCGACAGCCTGGTCCAGACCTGCTTGACGATCTTCACGTCGCAGCTCGAGCTGAATCAGGAAAAATTCGCTGTCGTCGCGATGGGCAAGCTCGGCGGCGAGGAACTCAACTACAGCTCCGATATCGACTTGATCTTTCTGGCGGAGACCGACGCGGCCCGCTTTTGGACACTCGGGCAACGGCTGATCAAGGCGCTCACCGAATCGACAGCGGAAGGATTCTTGTACCGGGTCGATATGCGATTGCGGCCCTGGGGTCGGTCCGGGGCGCTCGTCAACACGATCGACGGGCACGTGCAATACCTCAAGACGCACGGGATGCTTTGGGAGAAGCAAGCGCTGCTCAAGGCTCGGGTGATCGCCGGCGATGCTCAATTGGGCGAGACCTTTCTCAAGCGCGTCGAGGCGCTGTTGTTTGGTGCGCCGATCGAGCAGATTCGCGAAAGTATTCGCGGCCTCAAGGCGCGAATCGAAAAAAACCTCGAGCGCCGCGGCCGCGATTGGGGCGAAGTGAAGTCGGGGGCCGGCTCGATCCGCGATATCGAATTCGTCACGCAGTTCCTGCAGTTGGCCCACGGGCGGGAAGAGCCGCACGTCCGCAGCATCAATACGCTCGACGGTCTGGTACGGCTGGCCGATTTTTCCCTGATTCAGGCCGATGAGTACCGCCAGTTGGCCAGTGCTTACACGTTCTTCCGCACGATCGAGCACTCGCTGCAGCTCATGCACCACAAGCAGACACATTCGCTGCCCGAGGACCGCCGCGAACTGCGTTTCCTCGCCCGACGGCTCGACTTTGCCGACGCGGATCAGTTTTTGGACTACTACAACCGGCACCGCGCCTCGGTGCGGGCCATTTATCGCAGCTATCTCGACGGAAAGAAGTCGGGCACAGGCGTTCCTGAATCGGCCGAGTTGGCGGCCGCCCCCGCCCCTTTGCACATGGAGGCCTCATACCACGAAACATTCGATTCGGACGCTCGGGCTCGGCACCTCGAGCTTTTGGCAAGGCTGACAGAGGAAGCGCCCGTCGACGTGGCCGCCACCTGGCGCGACGACGGCTGCTGGCAAGTGACGGTGGTCGGCTTCAATCACCCGGGCGAGCTGGCAATCATTTGCGGACTGCTCTTCGCGTACGGCTGCAACATCGTCGACGGCAACGCGTTCTCCGAAGAGAACGTGGCCGGCGCATCGCTCGCCCCCCGCTCGAAGGCTCGCGGCTCCTCTGCAGTTGCCGATGCTTCAGTCTCCAAATTCGTCGATGTGTTCACCGTCGAGCCGTCGGCAACACCGCCGGTTGGTGGATTGCCAGCATTGTGGCAGAACTATGCCGGCGAGCTGGCCGAGCTGATCCGCGAGGCGCGTAGCGGCCGAGTCGGGGAAGTGCAGGGCCGCCTGGCCAAACGCGTCGCGTCTGCGGTGCCTGCAACGTCCGAGACGGCGACGACTCTGTATCCGGTCGAAATCGAAATCGACAACGAAAGCTCGCCCCGTTCGACGGTGCTGCGAATTCACTCCGAAGACACGATGGGCTTTCTCTATGAGCTGGCCAACGCGCTGGCTCTTGCCGGCATCGACATCTCGCGAATGATTGTCGACTCACGTGGCAACCGCGCGTTCGACACCCTCTATGTCACCGACGTAATGGGCGAAAAAATCACCGATCCGGGACGCCAGAGCGAGCTGCGGGCGGCCATCGTGCTGATCAAGCACTTTACGCACCTGCTTCCCCGTTCGCCGAATCCCGAGGCGGCCCTGCTGCATTTCCGCGACTTTCTCGCCCAGCTCTTCCAGCAACCCGACTGGCTGCACGAACTGGCTTCGTTGGAGCAGTCGGACGTGCTGGCGGCCCTCGCGCGGCTCTTAGGCGTGAGCGACTTTCTGTGGGAGGATTTTCTCCGGCTGCAGCACGCGAATCTGTTCCCCGTCGTGCGGGACATCTCAGGACTCGAACGTCGCAAATCGCGCGAATCGCTCACGGCGGAACTCAATGCGGAAGTGTCAGCCGCGCGCACGACCGAAGAGCGCCGGGAACGCCTCAACGCCTTCAAAGATCGCGAGATGTTTCGCGCCGACATGCGGCACATTCTCGGCCTGGTCGGCGAGTTCGGCCAGTTTTCGGCGGAGCTTGGGGATGTGGCGGAAGTTGTCGTCGGGGCAGCCCTCGCAGTCTGCCTGCAAGATCTCGAACGGCGCTTCGGCCATCCTCGCGGCGCCGACGGTCGTCCGGCTCGCGTCTGCGCGTGCGCACTCGGTAAGTGCGGTGGACGCGAGTTGGGCTATGCGTCCGATATCGAGCTGATGTTCATCTACGACGGAAACGGCTCGACGACCGGCCCCGAAGTCATCGGCGCGACCGAGTTCTACCAGCGGCTCGTCGAGGCTTTTACGCACACGATCCGCTCGCGTGAGGAGGGGGTCTTTCAGGTCGACCTGCGGCTGCGGCCTTACGGACGGGCCGGCAGTCTGGCCGTTTCACTCGACGCATTCTCCGGATATTTCGGAGCGGAGGGGGCGGCGTGGCCCTACGAGCGGCAGGCCCTGGTGAAACTCCGCTCGATCGCCGGCGACCTGCAGTTCGGTGCCGAGATCGTCGCCTTGCGGGATCGGCTGATCTATTCGGGCGAGCCGTTCGACGTCGCGGCCATGCGGGCCATGCGCGAGAAGCAACTTCGGCAACTCGTGCGAGCCGGCACGACCAACGCCAAGCTCAGCCCGGGCCAACTCGTCGACACCGAGTATCTCGTCCAAGGTCTGCAGATCACGTACGGCCATCTCGACCCGTCGCTTCGCGCCGTCAACACGCTCGACGCCCTGGCGGCACTCAAGGATCGGGGCCTGGTCTCGGCCGACGAGGCCGCCCACCTTCGCGAAGCGTACGTCTTTCAACGCGACCTGATCGACGCCCTGCGGATCGTCCGCGGCCACGCCCGCGATCTCACCGTTCCGGCACCCGATTCCGAGGAATTCGTGTTCCTCTCTCGACGACTTGGTTACGGAGCCGATGTCAACCGCTTGGGGGACGACATCGAACGCTTTGCCGAAACGGTGCGGCAACTCAGTCGGCTGCTGGATCGCTAAACTGCAAGCGCAGAGCGGCAGCAGGCTTTGGTTCCTCAGATTTTTTGACGCGACAGGAACCGGACCCCCAAGCCAAACCGGGCCGCGCCGATCGCAAGCAAGACGCCGCACGACAGTAGCAATTCACCCGGTAAATTCCCGCGCCAAAGAAAGCGTGGCGACTATCCGTCCGCGGCGGATTCACCCGCCCCGTCGGGCAATTCGATGAGCCGTTTGCCCCGGCGTTCGGGGCTCTGTTGTTTGGAGCCGTGCTGTTTGGAGCTGGCCCGTTTGGGACTGTGGCGCTTGCCGTTGACCGTTGCCGGGCAGCTCGTCAGCGGATCGGCTGCTCCACGCAGCGGGTCGCCGGGTTGGACCTTCTGCAGGCGCTCGCGACCGCGACGGACGTAATCTTCGCTGATCTCGAAACCGAGGAACCGTCGGCCCAGCTTTTTGGCGACGACCAGCGTGGTGGCGCTTCCGGAAAAGGGATCGACCACCAGCTCGCCCTCGCGCGAACAGGTGCGGATGATGCGAGCCAAGAGTTGCTCGGGCATCTGGCAGCCGTGGAAGCCGGCCCGCTCCTTGAAGGTGCCGGCCACGCGGGGAAAGTACCATGTGTCTTCGCCGGGGGTGAAGCAATCGCTCAGATCTTGCGGACGAAGGATCCACGTGTCGTCCGGCAGACGGCCGCGCGGATTGGCGCGCCGATCCGCGTAGACGAGTTGTCGCGCCGAAGGGACGCGGTTCTCGAGATCGTCTTCCCGAAACGTGAAGTTCGCTGGATCCTTGACGAAGTAAAACAAGTGGGCGTGCGACCGGCTGAACTTGTGCGTGCAGTTAACGCCGAAGGTGTAGTACCAGATCACCCAGCTGCGACAGTGAAAGCCCAGGTCCTGCGACAGGATCTTGAGCTCGGCGGCCCGCTCGTCGCCGATCGCCAGCCAAAACGTGCCCGACGCCTTGAGGCCTCGATAAACAGCTTCAATCCAGCCGCGGCACCAGGCGAGATAATTTTCGCGCGTCTGGCGGTCGTCGTACGTGTCGTACTCGTAGCCAATGTTAAACGGGGGATCGGCGAAGACGAGGTCGATGCTGTC
The DNA here is from genome assembly GCA_035949535.1 of Planctomycetaceae bacterium. Taxonomy (GTDB): domain Bacteria; phylum Planctomycetota; class Planctomycetia; order Planctomycetales; family Planctomycetaceae; genus DASPSM01. The sequence continues at coordinate 10,796 of DASZIA010000250.1, forward strand.
GGCCGGCAGGGAATTCAGCCCTTCGATGCAGTCCTGGTGCCGAATTTCGTCACCGTTCGTCTCATCTTTTCGCGACCGGGCCACCGTTCTGCTCCGTCTGAGGAAGTGACTCGCGCACGGTTCCTTTGTTTGGCAGGATTGTACTGCAAGCGCACTCCGAGCGCTAGCAAACGAGCCGTGGTTGTCCGGGAATTGCATTGAATTCTAGAGCCGCGACCGTGAGGGAGCGGGCTATTACGGGTAGAAGCGAGCGTTAGACCCCGCTCCCTCACGGTCGCGGCTCTAAATCCTTGGTTTAGCTTCGCAAACCTTGCCGTCACTCGCCCCGGGAATTCCGGCCGGTCGGAGCGACCAGAACGATCCGACCCCGGCCGTCCGAAAGAGTGGCAAAAAACTTCCGATTGGCCGTCGCGGTTGCTAGGATTTATCCCTCGGGGATGGTGACTTGCCGCACCCCGTTCGGCAACGTTCACGCGTCTTAAAGGGCCGACGCAATGCACGCTCTGCTACGACGAAGAAGAGTGCTGTCCTCCTGGCTCCTCGCTCTCGCGTTCTGTTTGTGTAATGCGCGTTTCGGGCTGTCACAGACAGAAACGCCCGCGACCCGAACGTCTCAAGCGCACCACCACGTCGCCAATCCCTTTCCCCATCGCACGACGGTGCCCGCCGATCTGTTTGACGGCGGTCACGGCTGGCTCAACGTCTCTGGGCCCATCGAGCTGAAGGACCTCCGCGGCAAAATTGTGCTCCTCGATTTCTGGACGTATTGCTGCATCAACTGCATGCACATCCTGCCCGATCTCAAATACCTCGAGCACAAGTATCCCCGCGACCTGGTGGTGATCGGCGTGCACTCGGGCAAATTCGCGAACGAAAAGGACTCGGGAAACATTCGCCGGGCTATCGTCCGGTATGAAATTGAGCATCCGGTCTTGAACGATTCGGACCTGGCCGTCTGGACGCGGACCGGCGTGAACTCGTGGCCCACGTTGGCGCTCATCGATCCCGAGGGCAAGCTCGTGAGGGCGTTTTCCGGAGAGGGGCACCGAACCTCGCTCGATGCCGACATTGCGAAACTCGTCGCCTATCACGAGGGAAACGGAACGCTTGATCGGGCTCCGCTCGCGCTGGGGCTCGAGCGGCACAAGATGGCCGCTACCCCGCTCCGCTTCCCGGGCAAGGTCCTGGCGGATGAGACGAGCGACCGACTGTTTATCGCCGACAGCAATCACAACCGCATCGTGATCGCGACCCTGGCCGGCAAATTGCTCGACGTGGCCGGCAGCGGGGCCGTGGGCGAAAAGAACGGCCCGTTCGCCTCCGCAACCTTTCATCATCCCCAAGGGATGGCTTTGGCGGGCGATAAGCTGTACGTCGCCGACACCGAGAATCATCTGATTCGCGTGCTCGACCTGCGTCACAAAAGGGTAACGACGCTCGCGGGAACCGGAAAACAAGCTATCGGCCGCGGTGTGGGCGGGCCGTTGCGGGAGACGGCTCTCAACAGCCCTTGGGATCTCCTGATCGTCAATCGCATGCTGTATGTGGCGATGGCGGGAGCCCACCAGATCTGGGTGCATCCGCTCGGGGGAGACTCGATTCAAGTCTTCGCCGGCACCGGTCGGGAGGACGTGCTCGACGGACCGCGCGACGAAGCGGCCTTCGCCCAACCCTCCGGACTGGCCAGCGACGGCGGGACCTTGTTCGTCGCGGATAGTGAAGGTTCGGCGATTCGGCGGATCCCGCTCGATCCATCGGGTCACATCGACACAGTGGCGGGCACTTCCAACCTCGACAGCGGACGCTCGCTATTCGCGTTCGGCGATGTCGACGGCAAGGGAGCAGCCGCGCGGCTGCAACATCCGCTCGGCCTCGCGTATTTTTCGGGGCGGCTCTATGTGGCTGACACGTATAACCACAAGATCAAAATCGTTGATCCGGCGACTGGAGAGGCGGAGACGCTCTTGGGAACCGGCAAGCGGGGCGACGGCTTCCGACCGGCGGAATTCGCGGAGCCCGGCGGTCTCTCGGTCGCGGCTGGTCAGCTTTATCTTGCCGACACGAATAACCACGCGATCAAAGTCACCGACTCTCTGGGGCGGAACGTGCAGACGCTCGAGATCGAGGGACTCTCGCCGCCCTCCGCGCACGAGCCGGCGCCCGACGAATTCGCGGCGAAGGGAGCTTCCAAAACCTCCCTGCCGACGGCTCACGTTGCTGCCGGCAGTGAGCTGCGATTCGACTTCTCGTTCAACCTCCCGGTGGGCTGCAAGCTCAACAAGGAGGCCCCCATCACCTGCCGACTGCGCGCGGCGGAGCCGACCGAATTGCTCGCGAGCGATCAATTGAGCAAGCGGCACCACGTGACCCTGGGCGACGGGGACAAGGCCAGCGTATCCATTCCGGCGAAACTCAAATCGGGCCGCGCGATCGTCGAGGTGGCTCTGACGTTTACCTACTGCCGCGACGGCGTCGGCGGTCTCTGCAAATTGGGCAGCGGACGCTGGACGGTCCCGATCGAAGTCTCGGCGACGGGCGGCGAATCCTCCATCCACCTGACGGCCGAAGTCGCGACCAACTGACTGCGTGCAAAGTGCTTGGCTGTTAAGACCGGCAGCATCCTCGCGATCGCCATCTTTGCTAGAACCGGCACGAGCTTCCGGCGTCATTTTTCGCGGAATCGGCGACCCAGAGTTTCCTACCGGGTGCCCCCGAGCGGAATTCGCCGGCAACTTGCCTGCTGCGGGCTAGCCTCTTCGTACCTGGGAGGCGTCGAGATGATTGTCGGACTGTTTACATCGGTGCTGGGCAAAAGATCCGCGGAAGAAAACAAAGGCGGCGCGACGAGCGATGGCGGACACGTCGCGGTGCTCGATCCACCTGCCGCATCTCCCACACCCGCAGCTCAGCCGGCTCCCGCTGCACAGCAGGTGCCCATCAAGGCTGCTCCCAGCGGGCCAGGTGCGACGCTGCAGGCAGACGGATCGAAGCCAGAAGTCAAAGCCTGTCCGCAGTGCGGCTCGACTGAGCCGTGGGGTATCTCTTCGTGGTGCCCGAATTGCTTCTATCATCCGCGCATGGGCCAGGTCGTCATCACAACGCCGCCGCCGGATCCCGAGGTCCGTCATCTTGTGCCAGGCCATTCGCATCAGGCCGCATCCTATGCTGCGATGTTCCAGTCGATTCCGTTGTGGGCGCATCCGCTCTGGATCGGCGTGATTTCGATATTCCTCTTGAGCGTGTATATGGGCATCAAGTTGCCGAAATTCGGTTACGAGCGGGCCGTCTGGACGCTCGTGCAGGCGGGCCTCGGCCTGACGGCGGCGGCAACTGCGCACGTGCTCGTCTTCTTCAAGACAATTCCCAACACAGACAAGTACGGGCCCTTCGACTTGTTGATGAAACCGCTCGACTTCTGGCGCTATGCTGCCCACAAGTTGCCGTCGGGCGCCTGGCGATTGTGGATGTTTGCCTGGGGCCTGACGGCGGCAGTTTCGGCCCTTGTGCTGATCGGGGGCATCAACTACTCGGCGATGTTCGAGACCAAGTCGACGAAGAAAAAGACCACCTGGTACCAGACGTCGCAGATTGCTCCTGCCGAGCGGCGAGTGCTTTCGGCCTAATGAGGTTGGCGCAAGGACGTTGCCCGCTCCTCACATTCGGCTCTACCTGCGCGGCGCGGGTTGAAGCGATTTGATGAACGCGATCAGGTCGGCCATCTCGCTCGGGGTGATGTCCTTGTCCAGCCCTTCGGGCATCAGTGACTTCCCGGTCGAGGCCAGCTCGTCGATCTCTGTGCGCAGGATGCTGTCTTCCTTGGCGTCAGCCCGGCGGAGCGTCACGCCGGCGGCCGACTCGGCGACGATGATGCCGGTGTGCACAATTCCCTGGTGCGTGACCAGCGTATAGGCGATGTAGTTGGGCTGGGCCTCGCGATTGGGGTCGAGGATCGCCACCAAGAGGTCGGCCGGCGATTTATTCTGCACCGATGCCAGGTCCGGGCCGACGGCGTGGCCGAACTCGCCGGCGCGATGGCACGTCGCACAGCGCCGCTCGTAGATCGCGCGGCCCCGATCGGCCCGCGTGGCCCGCTCGAGCGCCGGCCGATACGCCGCCAATGTCGCCGTCACATTGCCCGGCCGATCGGCCGCAAACACGCTGCGGGCGCGGTCTCGCACTTTCGGATTCGGGTGATTCATCAACAGCTGCTTGACGTCGCGGTCGATCTCCCCCGCTCCCACTTGACGCGCCTCGATTGCCGCAAAGAGTTCACTCAGCCAGTCCGTTTTGCGGACCAGTCCATCGATGACCTCGCGGCGCAGTTTCGGACCGAGGTTCCGCCAGGCGGCGATCAGCATGCGGGCGACGCCGGGATCCGATTGATTCGTCAAGGCGGCGACTGCTTCGGTCTGCAGGTCTGCGGACACTTGCGGTGACAGCAGACTGGGCAGAGCGGCGGCGGTTTGTGGAAACGGCGCAAAGCCCAAGAGGCGGATCGCGGCAATCCGATCGGCCGCGGGCCTCGATGTATCGCGCGCGGCGATCGTGGCGCGATCGAACAGATCGTCGGCCGCATTCTTTAAGCCCCGATCGTTCGAACGAGAAGCGAGCAAGCTGGAAATCGACAGTCCACGGCGCGCCAAGGCCTGGCCGATGCCACGCAGCACCGCGACCTGCGCAGCTGGGTGCGACTGCACTTCGAAGACCCGTTTCAGCACCGAGACCGTCCGGCCGGGATCGGGTTGCGCACCGACAATCGATGCCAGATTACCCAACAGGCCGGCGGCTTCCTGGCGGTCGACGAACGAGTCGTCGGCGAGCAGCGTGAGAAGAACGACATCCGCGTTGGCACCGACAGACGTCAGAATCGCCGACTGCACGAGTTCGTCGGGTGCCTCCTGTGCGAGTTGGGTCAACGGCGGAGCCGCGGCCAACGGCTCGGCGTGGCCCAAAGAGAGCGCGAGCTGGAAGCGGACAAGTCGGTCGCGATCGCCTGTCATTCGCACGACGGCGGCCAAAAGCCCCGCCGATCGCTTGAGTCGCGACTCGGAAAGCCGTAAGGCGTGCGCACGGATCCGCGGTTCGGGATCGGCGAGCGAGGCGAGCAGGACCCGGTCGGAGAGAGCCGCAAGGCCGTCGAGCGTATAGAGCGCATGCAATCGGCCGACGGCGACACCGGACTCCTGAACGAGCTGCTCGAGCGGGCCGACGACCGAGAGGTCGTGTCGTTCGACGAGCAGCCGCTGCGCCGTCTCTCGATTCCAGGCGTTCGATGACGCAAGTTGCCCAACGAGGTCGCGCGAGCTGAGTCCGCCCAGCTTAACGAAGTGGAACCTGCGGTTGCCCGGGGGGACCAGACGATAGATCCGCCCGCGATCGTCCCCGCTTTGAAGATCGAGGTGCGCCTTGATGTCTTCGGGGATGGAGTACGGGTGCTCGATCGTCTCGCGGTACATGTCGAGGACGAAGAGCGTGCCATCGGGAGCGTTCACAAAGTTGACTGGGCGGAACCAGTTGTCGGTCGACGTCAAAAACTCCGTGTCCTGGTCGGCCCGTTCAGCGAACTCGAGCGGCCCGTCACGGCGCAGCGTTTTGCGATGAACCAGATTGCCGCCGACGTCGCCGATGAACGCGTTGCCGCGGAATTCGGCCGGGTAGGCGTCGCCGCGATAGATCGTGATGCCGGCGGCCGAGGTGAAATAGCCGACGGCGAACTGCTCGGTGAAGGGGAGCGTGCGCAGCATGGCCGGGTCAGAGACGCGTCGCCGCGTGCGGACGATCCGCCACGGCTCGGGCGGACTCTTACGAAAGACGGGCGCGGCCGGTCCCTCCTTGGCAATCGTGCGGATCGCGTTTGAGGCCGCAAAGTACGGATTGCGCCGCAGGTACCGCTCCTCGAGGACCACCTGTTCGATGTGATTGCTGTTGTTGCAAACGAAGCGGTTCCCCCAATCGTCGAAGCAAAGGCCGAACTGTTCGCCGCCGGTCACGGCCGATACGGCGAACGTCGCCGGATCGAGCGACAGATCCTGTCCGCGAATGTCGCAAACCTTTTTGCCGTCGCGAACGAGCGGGCCGCCATTTCGGCCGGCCGCGAAGACGATCTGGTTATCGAGGCACCATTTCAGGTTATTGGCCACAGCCTGGACGTTGTCGCGGCCGAAGCCGCTGAGCACAATCTGGTGGACGTCGGCGCGTCCGTCTCCGTCGGTATCCTTGAAGTAATGCAGGTGCGGGGGTGCGAGCACGAACACGCCGCCCCGATAACAGCAAACGGATGTCGGCCAGGTGAGCCTGTCGGCGAAGATCACGCTCCGATCGGCCCGTCCGTCGCCGTCGGTGTCTTCAAGGAGCCGGACGACGCCCGCGTCCTTTTTGCCGCCCCCCGCCGGATTGAGCTTGGTCGGTTCCCACGAGAACGGATAATCGCGCATTTCGGCGACATACATTCGGCCGTTCTCGTCGAAGCAGGCGTCGACCGGGCTGGCGACCTGCGGCTCCGCGGCGAACAGTTCGAGCCGAAATCCGTGTTGCAGCTCGAAGGTCTTTCCAGTTTGGTCCGCGGGAACGGGGGGAATTCGCGGCAACTCGTCTGCCAGCGTTTTTTGGCCCTGCGAGGCCGTTCCGGTCGACTGGGCCCGAGCTTTCCCGGGAAGCGTCAAGAAGCAGCCAAGGGCCACGACTCCCAAAAACGCGGACTGCAGGCGAGAGAGTTGCACCATCGAAGAAAGCCGGCGGGTTCGTGGGACTGTAGGCGGGGCAAGCAGAGCGAAATCGAGTGTAATGGGCCGCCCGGACGTCAGCCAGCGCTGCGAAAGATCTCTCGATTGCACGGCCGCGCGCCGCAGTCGATAATCGCGGTGGGACCTTCCGAAAAACGAGCGACGAAGATGTCCGCCGGTCGAGGGATCGAGAGAGCGCAGACGGTTTTGGGGCGTGCCGCCCTCATTGCCGTACTGCCCCTGTCGTGCGCATTGTCTGGCTGGACAATGTCGGGTTGCAGTCCGGCGCCATCCGTTCCGCATTCCTCCGTGACGACGACCACCGCGCCGGCTCCGGGAGGCACGGGTGCGGCGGGGTCGAATACTCGCGGGTCGCTTGGCGATGGCGAGCGGCAGGGTGCCGTCCGCACCGACGCCCAAGGACGCAAATGGCTCGGTGATGTACCCTACGACGTCTTTTACGACGATCCGCTGGCCGTGGCGGCCGAAGGGCGGACGGAAAGCCGTGCGACGAGTGCCTCAACCGCCGCACAGCCGAACGGAAAAACGTCCGTCGCCTCTGCCCAACATACCATTGGCTCCTCTGCCGCGCCGGGCGCAACAAGCGCCGGCGACACGTCGAGTCGCCCGCCAAATGGTGCCCGCACGACATCGACCGCTTCCGCCGGAACCACTGCGGGCAAGGCTGCTGTACCGTCGACCGATTGGTCCGATCTGATCGATCCCGACACGCTCGACGCCGAGGTGAAACGCATCCGCACCGAGCTGACCGCCGGCCTGCAATCGGTGGGAAAGTACAGCGCCCGCTACCAAGAGATCGCCGTCGCAGGCGCCACGCTGGCGGCACTTGCCGAAATCGTCATCGAGCTCCCCCGGTCCTCGAGCTGGAAGGAGCACGCCGCCAATGTCCGCGACCTGGCAGCCAGCATTCACGACGCGGCCAAGGCCCTGGGCGGCCCGGCTTACCAGGCGACCAAAACTCCGACCGACCAGTTGATGGATGTGCTGGACGGCAATCTTCCCGCCGGCCTTCCCGCCCCCGAGCCGATGCGGGATTTTTCGCAGGTGGCAAACCGCAGCGCCCTCATGAAGCGCATGGACCGCTCCTTTCAGCGGCTAAAAAAAGGGGGGACGGCGCAGCAGCTGCTGAAAAACAACGCCACACAGACGCTGGAAGACGCGGCCATGCTCGCCGTTTTGAGCCGGGTGATTTCTGTCGGCCATTACGAGTCGGCCGACGATCCGAAATATCACGCTCACGCGACCGAGTTGACGCGGGGCGCGACCGATCTCGCCACGGCGGCCAAATCGGGCGAAGCGCCGGCTTTTGCCGACGCACTGACGCGAATCCAAAAGCGGTGCGACGCGTGTCACGCCGATTTCCGTTTCTAAATCAGGTAAGCTTTTAGCAGAGTCACTAGAGGGGCGGACGGTACCGCGACGGACCGCGGGGGTCTGTTGTCGGCGCGCTGCCTGGGTCAATGACGACCTAAGGAATTTGCCATGTTGATGCTCAAAGGATTGGCATTGGTGTTGGTCGCCTGGGCGGGAGGCCCGGTCCAGAAGGATCTGCTTGAACTCAAGAGCGGACAAAAGATCGAAGCCGCCGTCTTGAAGGAAGAGCCCGACGCGCTGTTCCTCGACCTCGGCTTCGATGTGCTCCGCGTGCCGACCGCCTCGATCAACAAGCGCACGCACAAGGGCGACGTGAAGCCGGCCGTCCCCGGGACCGAGATCGATTGCTTCCTCACCGCGCGGCTCCCCGTGCGCACCGTCAAAGAACTGGCAGCAACGTACGGCGAGGGAGTCGTCCTCGTCACCACCCCCGCCGGCCTCGGCTCGGGCTTCATCATCAATACTCGCGGCTACTGCATCACCAATTACCACGTCATCGAACGCGAAACGCGGGTGGCCGTCACCATGTTCCACCGCGCCAACAGCGGGGAATTCACCCGCCGGCGGATCGACGACGTCAAGATCGTGGCCCTCAATCCGTTCCTCGACCTGGCCTTGCTCGAGATCCCAAAACAGTCCGACCTCAAGTTTCAGCCCGTGTACCTCGCCTCCGAGGACGACCAGAAGGAGGGAGACGAGGTGTTCGCCATCGGCAACCCGCTGGGGTTGGAGCGCTCGGTCTCCCGCGGCATCGTCAGCACCCGCAACCGCAGCTTCCAGGGACTCGTCTATATCCAGACGACGACCCAAATCAACCCGGGCAACAGCGGCGGGCCCCTCTTCAACTCGCGAGGCGAAGTCGTCGGCGTCACCAATATGAAGTCCAACTTCGGCGAAGGACTGGGCTTCGCCATCCCGGTCTCTTACCTCAAACACTTTCTCGCGAACCGGGACTCGTTCGCCTTCGACAAGAACAACCCCAACACGGGCTACCGCTACCTCGACGCCCCCCGCCGCCACAACTCAACGCCACCCCCCAAATAGCAGGTGCGGCAGGGGCAATGCCCCTGCACCCGGTGCGGATCGCCCGCTGCCAAGTAAGACGCGGCTTGCCGCGGCGACGTCCACTCACGTGGAACTGCTCTCCTATCGCGCGATCTAGTGTTTCCGTCCCGATTCAGCCCCGTGAAACGTAATTTGTCGGCTGCGATGAACGCGTTCCCGAAAAAGCGTTGAGATCGCGTCGGGAGGACAGAGAATCCGTCGGCTACCAACTGTTCGCGCGCGATCGTCATCTGAAACGATCAGACTCGAGGCAAGGGATTTGATGCGGGGGAAGATTGTGTTTTTCGAGCATCGCTTCTACCGAAGATGATCGTAGTTCCGAGGATTCCGACAAGAGGCAACAGGACGCACGGACGCGCAACACCGCACGTCGCCCCGGGACAAGTGCGCCCGCCCTCGCGCCGGGGCCGCCTGAGCGAAACGATAGGGCCACAGCCCGTTCTGGAGAGAGATTTACGCCTGATGCATGCCGGTCGCGTCGACTATCGTCGGGACATTGACGGCCTTCGGGCGATCGCCGTCGTCAGCGTGGTCTTATGCCACGCCGGTCTCGGCCTTTCGGGTGGATATATCGGCGTCGACGTCTTCTTCGTGATTTCCGGGTATTTGATCACGAGCCTGATTGTCAAAGAGCTTGAACAAGGAACATTCTCGCTCGCGGGGTTCTGGGAGAGGCGGATCCGTCGTATCCTGCCCGCTTTGGTAGTTGTCACGATCGCCACGATTGCCGCGGGCTGGCTCCTACTGATGCCAGACGCTTACGCCTCGCTGGGCAAGTCGGTCGTCGCACTCGCCATGTTGACCTCCAACATGCTGTTCTGCCGGGAAACGGGCTACTTTCAATCGCAAGCGGAAGAAAAGCCCTTGCTTCACACGTGGTCGCTGGCGGTTGAAGAGCAATTCTATCTCTTGGTGCCAGTCTTTTTTCTCCTGTTCGCACGCCGCAAGAGTTTGCACCGAGCATTTTTGCTGTTGGTGGTGGCCTCGATTGCGAGCTTCGGCTTGAGCATCTACGGAGCCCGATATTCAGCAGCGGCCTTTTTTCTGCTTCCCACTCGGGCATGGGAACTATTGGCTGGTGCGTTGTTGGCCCGGTTACCAGTCCGTTGGCAGACCGCAACGCCCCGAGTCAGGGATTTGGCGGCAGTCATTGGACTTTCACTCATCGCGATTCCTTGCTTTCTCTACGACAACGAGACCCGGTTTCCGGGACTCGCTGCGCTCCCGCCGGTCTTGGGAGCAGCTCTTCTTATTTGGAGTGGAAATACAGCAGTGGGAATCCCGAGGGCGAGTCGGCTCCTCGCGTGCCGCCCGATCGTATTCATTGGCTTGATTTCCTACTCGCTTTACCTCTGGCATTGGCCCCTGTTCGCCTTTGCCAACTATCAAAGTGTCAAACCGCTCGCGAATACCGAGCGATGGTTCCTGGTGGCAATCAGCTTCATCCTCGCCATGCTTTCTTGGCGTTATGTTGAGCGTCCGTTCCGCAGCCGCAGGTTGCTCGAGTCGCGCCGACGGCTTCTGGCAGTGACGGCGTTGGCCTTCTTGGTCGTCCTGGGTAGTGGCGCTGCGATGTGCTTGGACGTGTTCCCGGCCAGGCGGTGGCCGTCATCCGCTCTGCCTCGGATTTTCGCGGATACGGGTCGACGAGATGCCCGGTATCTCAAAGAGCACGATCCGTGTGACGTTCCTGGAAACCTGGCTCGGATCGGCGATGCCGAGGCTCCTGCCGAGATTTTGGTCTGGGGCGACAGTCACGCGATGTCGGTCTTGCCTGCCATTGAGTCGGCGTGCGCGGAAGCGAAGAGCTCCGCCCAGGCCGCCACGCATTCCTCGAGGGCTCCCGCCCTCGGATACGTGTTTCCGTCCCGATATCAACCGGACGAACAAGAGGATGCTTGCTTCAACGCTGCCGTGATGGAGTACGTCCGCTCCGGACCCATTCGAGCCGTCGTGCTGGTCGGCTATTGGCAGCATTACGGAGAGAAGGACGGTGCCAAGCTGGCAGACGCGATCTTGAATACCGTCGACGGGCTTCTTGCCGCCGGTGTTTCCGTCTACTTCATGATGGATGTGCCGGCTTTCAGTTTTGAAGTTCCCAGGACGCTCGTCCGCTACAGCCAGAATGAGCTCGATCTCTCTCAGCTGGGAATGACGGCGACGGACTACGCTGCGATGAACCGATTTCAGACGTCCATCCTGCCGAAACTGCGGGAACGAGGAGTCCACATCCTGGACCCACTGCCAATCCTCCAGGCGCGGACAAAGTCATCGACCATCCTGCCGTTCGATTCGGGCGGATCGTTTTACTCCGACAAGAATCACCTGAGTACGTACGGCGCCCTGGCGCTCAAGCCGCTCTTTGTGCCAGTCGTCCTCGCCACGGCAAGCCGTCACGCGAAAGCCGCTCAACCCTCAACCTCAGTGAATTGACGTGGGCTGTGTTGTCCCGTGTCTGGTCGTCCCGTCGTCCTGTCCCGGTAGGGTCCTTATTTGAAACCGCAAGAAAGGTGACCCACCGCGACGCGTTGAAGGGCTCGGCGTTACGCCTTTTCGCGGCCCCAGGTCTTCGCCAGCTCGATCAGAATGTCGACTGCCTTTTGCATCTCTTCAAGACAGGTCCATTCCAGCGGGCTATGGGGGTTGTGCTGGCCCGAGGAAAGATTGGGCGTCGGCAGCCCGCGTTCAGTGAGCACCGATCCGTCCGTGCCGCCGCGGATTTGCGATAGCTCCGGCTCGAGGCCGGCAGCCCGCACGGCCTCGATCGCCTTTGCCAAGGCGCGCGGTTCTTTGGCGAGTCCGTCGCGCATGTTGCGATATTGCTTGTGGATCTCGACGTCGATTCGCGCTCGCGGATGCTTGGCCCGCAGCTCGTCGGCAATGCTCTGGAGAAGCCGCGCATGATCGGCAAGCGTTGCCGTCTCGAAGTCGCGGAGAATGATCCGCGCGGAGGCCGACGCCACACCGCCGCTGATTTGATACGGGTGCAAAAATCCGTCGCGGCCGTCGGTCGTCTCGGGGCTGAGCCGGTCGGTTGGCATGCGGCTGATGAAGTCGCTCAAGATCCGCACGGCGTTCACCATCGCCCCTTTGCCGATCGACGGGTGCGTGTTGACGCCGGTCACTTTGACGATCGCCAGGTCGGCCGAGAACGTCTCGCTGTCGATGCGACCGCAGCCTTCGCTGTCGAGCGTGTAGCCACACACGACGCCGAGCTTGTCGAGATCCACATGGTCCACGCCGTGGCCGACCTCCTCGTCGCAGGTGAAACAAACGCGGATCGGCCCGTGCACGATTTCGGGATGAGCGAGGAGGTGGGCAGCGGCCGTCATGATCACGGCGATTCCCGATTTGTCGTCGGCTCCAAGAAGGGTTGTGCCGTCGGTGGTGATGATCGTTCGGCCGATGAGTTTGATTAGCGCGGGATTCTCTGCCGTGCGGAGCACGCGGCTCGAATCGCCCGGCAACACAAGATCGCGCCCGTCGTAGTTGGAGTGCACGATCGGCCGCACGTTCTCGGCGGTGAATTCAGGCGACGTGTCGACGTGCGCGAACCAGGCGATCGCCGGTGCGCGGCAACCGGACGAGGCCGGCAAGGTGGCCGTCACGATTCCGAAATCGCTCAGCGTGACGTCGGCCAGGCCGATCTCCTGGCACTCT
>DASZIA010000251.1:0-1555 GCA_035949535.1 Planctomycetaceae bacterium
CCGCAGCGTTTCTTCTGCAATCGGCCCTGGGGCGAGTACGTCGTAGGAGAGTGATCTCCATGACGCCGCCGGGCTTGGTTTGCCTGCTGACGGGACTTCCATGCCCAAGTGGGTGTCGTGGACCGACACGGCGATGATCGGTGCGAACAAGGACGATGCCGATTGGGTCGTTTTTGTTGCCGGCCGAGACATCCGTCGGAAGTGCAGGGAAGTACGAAAAGTGATTGGCTTTTTCGTGCAAGGACGTGCGATCCGAAACGGTTCCATGTGGAAGGGAGCTTTCCGTGTATCAGGTTGATGCTGCACTAAAGAGCGTCGTAGACGGCGCATTGAAGCGCGGCTTTGTCTCGTTTCATCAGGTCAACGAATATCTGCCCGACGAGGGGGGCGACCCGGGACTGGCCGATCGACTGATTCTCACGATGGAGGAGTTGGGACTCGATCTGGCCGAAGACCCCGACGCACCGGCGCTTCCCGATGCGGACGATCCGGCCAGCTCACAATGGTCCGATGAGAGCGACGGGGCTTCACTGGCTCGATCGATCATCGGGGCCGAGGCCGCCGCGCTTTCGTCGCGCGATCCCATCCGGATGTACCTGAGCCAAATGGGGAATATTCCCCTTCTGTCCCGTGAGCGCGAGATCTTCCTAGCCAAGCAAATCGAAATTACCCGCAAGCGGTTCCGCCGCACGGTCCTCGAATCGGACTTCGCGCTCAAAATCGCGGTCGAGACGTTCGAGAAGGTCCGCAATAACGAGCTGCCCTTCGAGCGCACGCTCCGGACGTCGGAGACCGAGGCGGTCGGCAAGGAGCAGATTCAGGGGCGGATGACCGAGAATCTAAAGACCCTGAAAGTCCTGCTGGAAAAGAATGCCGCCGATTCGCGATTGGCCCGCACTCCCGATGCCCCCAAGGACAAACGCAAGGCGGCCGAAGATCACATGAAGATTCGCCGCCGAAAAATGGCCACTTTGTGCGAGGAACTGAGCCTCCGTACACAGCGCCTCCAGCCGATCATGAAGCGAATGCACCAGGTCGCTGACCGGATTGCCGATCTGCAGCGGCAGTTGCAACGCAGCTCGAGGAGCCACTCACGCAATAATGACTCGGAAATGCTCAGGCGCGAGCTGGCCGAAATCGTCGAAATGACCCTGGAGACCCCCGAGCAATTCCGCGCCCGCAGCCGGGAAATTAAGCGCCGCTTCGACGCCTGGACCGATGCCAAGCAAAAGCTCTCCGGCGGCAACCTGCGGCTGGTCGTCTCGATTGCCAAGAAATACCGCAACCGCGGCCTCAGCTTTTTGGATCTCATCCAGGAAGGAAATGCCGGCCTGATGCGGGGTGTCGAGAAGTACGAATATCGGCGGGGATACAAGTTCTCGACCTATGCCACGTGGTGGATTCGCCAGGCGATCACCCGGGCTGTGGCCGACCACGCCCGCACGATCCGCATTCCGGTCCACATGTTCCAGAGCATCTCGACCCTCAAGGCCAAGAGCGAGCAGATTCGCCAGGACACGGGGCGCGAGCCGTCGATGGAAGAGCTGGCCGCCGC
>DASZIA010000252.1:0-19218 GCA_035949535.1 Planctomycetaceae bacterium
GCCGAACAGCGGCAATGCGTGCTCCAGCCCCCAATACGACGTCTCGAACGCCGGGTTGACGAGCACGACTTCTGCCATGATCGGCCTCAACGGGACTGTAGGAGTTCGCTCAAACGATTGCGACCCTCGTTGAGGATGAAAATCGCACGTCGGCTGACAGCCAAGTTTCTCGGCAGGCGTCCCGACCGCTGCCCGCCAGCGGATTCTCGAGGTCGGATTGGGTTACCGGATGCGGCTGTTCGATGGTACCAGATTAATCCACCAACGCGCGCCTTCCAGCACAAATCTGAGTCAATCGGGACCGCGCCACTGCGTCTGCAAATACCGTCCTTTGATGCAACGTCCGAAAAACGTTTGAGATTGGACTGCTCGCGATTTCGTCTGGCGTTCCCGCGCGCTCAAGCGGTGTAGGCGGGGGTGACGACAGGCTCGGGGGCGACGACGTTTAACCAAGCGACGCAACTCGGCAGGCTCTTTCGCCATTACCTGCTGGTACGATGCGTCAATTGCAAACCCTAACCCCCGCTACGGCCGACTGCGGTCGCAGTTGTTGGCTTGTCGCGATACACTGTCAGCGCGGCGGCTGAACCTCAGCTGAGGCAGCGGAAAGGCCACGTGTGGGAGGCCGTTGTGCGACGGATTCGCTACGCAGTTGCGACCAGTCTGGACGGGTATATCGCCGGGCCGAAGGGCGAATTCGACTGGATCGTCAGGAATCCGGACATCGACTTCCGCGCCCTCTTCAACCGGTTCGACACGGCTCTCCTCGGACGCCGAACGTATGAGGTCACCCAAAGCCCGGGCGCCCCACCGTGGCCGCCGGGGATGAGCGTGTATGTTTTCTCGCGGACGCTGCGACAATGCGATCATCCGGAAGTGACCATCGTCGCTGACAAGTTGGAGGAGACTGTAGCCGCCCTTCGGGCGATGAAGTCCGGAAAGGACATCTGGTTGTTCGGCGGCGGTACGCTGTTTCGCAGTCTCCTGGACGCGGGACTGGTAGACGCGGTGGAGGTTGCTATCAGCCCGGTACTTCTCGGCGGAGGGCTTCCGCTGCTCTCGCCTCGAGCCAAACAGGCGAAGCTGAAGCTGACTGCGCACAAGGTGTACAAGACAGGGATTGTCTCCTTGGAATACGCGGTGCAGTAGACGGCTGGCTAATCTAGCAAAGGCGCTGCGGCCGAGGGGGCGGGCCTGGCGGCTTCCCCCTCCCGCGCGCGATGAAAGTCGAATGAAGTTGCGAAAAACGTTCGAATTCTGTCGCCGATTTCGGGGCGTTTGATCCGGTCTCGCGGCCCGACTCCTGATTCCGAAAAAACGTATGGCAATTCAGTGCCCATCACCGGCGTCCGAAATACGCATGAGTTTCCGGTGCGTTGAGCTTCTTTCGCAACTCTTTCCCGTCAATCTCAACCCTGATTCCGCTAGGGCGATCTTCACCAAACGATTCGGCCGCCCCGCGCCGCCATTTTGAACCGCTCTCAACACCGATTCCAAGCCACCTTGTTACCACTCAGTTTCGTGAGCCCACGGTAATCGATAACGGCTTGTCGTTCGGTCCTTTCATCGTCGAACGAAGTCCGAAGCCACCCTGAAACGCCACGTATTCAAACGGACCGCCGACAACGGGGTCGGGGTAATCCTTCAAGGAGTCCTTGCCATCGAGTTGAACAGCGATGGCCGCGTGGAACAGCGCCGAACGCACGTCGGCAGCCGCCTTCGATCTACGAACGTGATTCAACGCGGGGAAAAACACCTTGTAAACCGGATTGGCAGCCTGCTTGTCCGACTGGGCTTTGAACTGTTTCTGAAATTCGTCGAGGGGCAGATCGAGGAGTTTTGCCGAGTTCTCATAGAAGGGCCGGGTTTCCTCCGCGAATTTGAGCACGCCCTCGGCCGTCCCGCCACACTTTTGAAAAAACTCGCGGGCTTCGCGAGCGAGGCCCGCTTCTCGGTCCTTGCCCTCCGAGATCCCAACGAACTTCAAGAACGAAAGCAAGCTCTTCTCGTCTTTCGTTTCCTTGACCTTGCGAATGAACCAGTCGATGGTTGCCTTCTCCGTCACGATGACCGCACGCGATGGGCTCCCAAATGGTGGCAAAGCGTCAACACGAGCTTTCAAGGCCTTGATCGTCTTCGCGTCGAGCTTGGGCAAGTAGACCGAAAGTGCCTCGGTCGCGCGGTGATCGATGGCATAACCCACGAGGCCCACGACAAGCGTTCCATCCTTCGTGGCCTGTCGCCCTAAAGTCATGGCGGCGACGATGTCGTCGATCGCCTCGGCGTTTTGGCCTGCCTCAAAGCGTTTTCGGGCTCGCAAGCAGGCCAAGGAACTCAGCACCCGAGCCGGGCTCGCATGAGGCAGACGGGCGTAGACACCATCCTCGAAAGTGATGCCCCACTCACAGTGCGGAATGGCGGTCGCGTAGTGCATCATCGTCAGCGAATACTTCGAATTCGTGAGGATTTTCCGCGCCGAATCGTCGAGCGGCGTGGTCAAACAATCCCCGATCTTTTGGTTCTCCGCGTCCGTAAACACGGGTAGAGTGGCAAAAGCTTGCCAGTATTTTAGCGCGGCATTCGCATTCGAATCGGGACCCGACTCTGCGAACGCGGAGCCCGAATGCAGCAGGACAAGAGCCATGGTCAGACACAATGCGCGCAGCATGGTCACTACCTCGATTTCAAGGAGGTTGAGGGAAACGAATCAACAGAAAGGGTGTTGTTTGTGGAAGCGAGTAGAAGGCCAGGAAGCGAATCCGGGAAAGCCTAACAGTCGCCAGGATTCGGAGGAATTGTGAATCAAGGCAATCAATCGAGCAGTTCGTGCGGAATCGCGGACGACACCATTAGGGGCGACTTTTCTTGAACCGGCCAGGTGAACGTCGACATTTCGGCGGTGTCGATGCCTCGTCGAAACTCCAACGACGGCGTGATCCTGGGGGAGTATTCTTGTCCTTGTGGCGTGACTTCTTGAGTGGAGTTTTTCTCAACAGGTTGCTCGACCACGCTGATGCCCGTGATCTCGTTTCCGGCTGCTGGCCAAAGTCGCACGGCCATTACAATCCCGGCCGCCAAGGCGAATGCTGCGCAGACCCAAACGGCTCGTGGCCGAATTTGCAATCCACGCCATGGGCGCGTCATCTTGTAGGATATTTCAGGCGGAATAGCCGCGAGCAGCCGGGCTTCGAGATCATTCGGAACGGGCAGGGCGGGCAAGGTTCGCAGCCGCGTTTCGAGCGATTCCAAAGATCGGTCCGACTGTGGCTGTCTTTGGTTTTGCATGATCCGGATCCTCATCAACGAGCAAAAGTCGCAAGCAGTTCAAAGCCACGGTGGTTCGCCACTTCACGGTGCCGCTGGGTTCGTCGAGCACCAATGCCATCTCGCGATAGCTCAGGCCCTGCAAATAGTGCAACACCATTAGCACACGGTTCGCTTCATCGAGTTCGTTCATCGCCGCATACAGACGCCGCGCCTCGTCGGAAGCGATCGCGGATTCAAAGGGATTGGCCGACGAGTACGACGAGGTCGCGATTCGCTCACGAAACGTCGCATCGCGACGGTCGGCGCGTTGGCTGTCGATGAATTTCGAATAGGCGATGCGATGCAGCCAAGTGGCGAGCGTCGATCGACCTTGAAACGTGGCGATGCGTTCCCAGGCGGTGGCAAAAGTCTCCTGTGTGAGATCCTCAGCGCGGTGGACATCGCGTGTCAGGTGAGCTAGGAAGCGATAAACCGTCTTGTAGTGGCCGCTGACTAACTCTGAGTAGGCGTCGGAACGACCCGCTTGCAGCTTTTTTATCAGGCGTTGATCGTCCGATTTCGCCACGGGCTGTCCGCCTGAGCGTCAAGGTCTAGGATCGACACGAGGGGGCTTTCGCAGCCGCCTTCACATCTTAGACGAACTCGACCGTCAAGGTGTTGGCGCCGACCGAAGGATGGGGGATTGATGAGGGCGAAGGTCGTCGGATCGAGGGGACACACGGCCTTCTCGTTCCCGGGAGGGCGAGTCTCCGCGCGAGTCTTTCACGCGCGCGAGCGTTTGCTTGTTTCACAATCCCGACGCAACCAGTCCGTGCACGGGCCCCTGACAGCGCTTCCGCAGGCGATTCTCGACTCGGGAAAGCCGACGATGTCCAAGGGTAGGCATCCAAGGGAATGGTTTGGACTCGACGAGTCTTGGCGAAGGAGCCTAGGGTGACGATACGGCCGCCTCGACGGTGTCCGCGGCCTCCAATACTCGCTTGTTGAGAATCATTATCAAGCGAGGGTTTTTATGCGCTTTCGTTGGGTACATGCGAACCGGCATCCGTGGGCCCATCTTCGACTCGAAGTCCCGAGCTTCCCCAGCAAACCACCCGGGGAGGCCTCGGCGCAACTCTTATCAAGCCGTCGCCACGGTTGCCAGGGGCGCATCGGCCAGCTCGCCCACGAAGCGGCGCCATTTCGCGCCGGGCCGCCGCCGATTTTGGCCGCCTATTCCGCTTCGCCGGCCCTCTGGACGACGTTTGAGCCATCGAGGCAGAAGGGAGCGCGTTCCAACCTCCGAAAATCACCCCGAGCCCCGTCTCTTTGACCCCAGGCGCGCGGCCTTCGCAGGTCGGTGGAAGGCACAGCAGAGCGCAATTCCCGGGTCTGCTGCCGCGACAAGTCGCCCACCAGCCGGTTGGACATCGTGTCCGTAAATCCACCGACGCGGGCATTCTGACTTAGACCCTGCGTGTGACAGGCGTGTTCCCAATTGCGATAAGGAAGTCACGGATGCACCAGAAGGCAGTTCGAGACCGTCTCGGGCGGTGATCGGCGAAGTCGACCTCGGCGAGCGGTTCATCAACCTCGATGTGACGCTGGGCGACTTCGCATTGATATGCGCGGTACGGCAAGCCGGTCGAGTTCACCGCCGCCGAAGCCGACGCCCGCGAACATCATCGCGGCTTGTGCGCCGATCGGGATCCCGTGGCGCCTTAGGAAGCCGCGACGGGCCAAGCGGCAGTCCGCGAAGTCCGTTCATTGATTTTTCTTGCTTCCAGGAGCCGCCTTGCCCATGTTGGGACGGCTCCCTGAAGCACACGCCTCTTGGCGGGCAGCTTGGAATGATTCGGAGAGCCAGCCATGAAGTTCGTCGTCAAAATTTCTAACTCGGTTGGGCAGGCAGCTTGGCTTGCGGCTGTCGCCGGATCGGAATTCCATTCGGTCGGAGAACTCGAGCTTCCCGATGTTTTGCGTCCCTATTCTTCTCTTCGCAGGCTCACTCGCCGCTGACCAGGGTCAGCAGGACGTCAGCGTTTTGATTCGCGCGCTGACGGCAGCGGACGCGAAAGTCCGGTTCGAGGCAGCCCGCTCGTTGCGAGACCTGGGTCCGAAAACGCGGCCGGCTATCGGAGGGTTGGTGGCCGCCCTTGCCGACGCGTCGGCCCCCGTAACTCCGGACATCCAATATTTGGGGCCACGCGTTCGAGACATGGCATCAGACGCATTGGCCCGGATTGGCGAACCGGCGGTTCCCGCTCTGACTAAAGCATTGAGCTTTAAAGAATATAGGCAGCCCCTCAGGACGCGTCAAAAGTCCAGCATCGAATTCGGCTCGCGGGCATCGACGTGCCGAAAAAGGCAGCCATTCGGGACAAAGGCTCGAGAGAATCTCGCCGAGAAGGTATTCAAGCAGAAAGTCCGAGTCGAGGTGATCGACGTCGACCGCTACAAGCGGGAAGTGGGCCGCCTCTATCTGGGCGAGCGCTTCCTGAACCTGGAGATGGTCCGCGACGGCTTCGCTTGGCGATACGTGCAGTACGACAAACCGGGAGAGTTCTCGGCTGCGGAAACCGACGCCTGCGAGCACTGGCAGGGCTTGTGGGCTGATCCGAATCCGGGGCCGCCTTGGGAAGGCGTCGCGAGCGCCGACGCGCTGCTCCAATCCGATAGCTCATTCGTCGCCTGCGATTCGACTCGGTCAGCCGTTTGTGATTGAAGGCGTCCATCCATACGATCGGCAGACTGTCGTTCGCGCACTGTCCGATCACTTTCGGGGGAAACCGCAATGAATCCAGTCGATGCACTCGTTAAGTCCCTGGGTGTCGAACAATCGGTAGCATTGTTGTTCGCTGCAGCTTGTTTTTTCGGGGCCGGAGTCCTGGGGTTTGCGGTCCAGCTCAACTTTCTTCGTCCAGTGGCGGGACAGTTTATTCCGGTGTGCGCTGTGGCCGGTCTGATCGGCGTAAGCCACGGCATCCTCACTATCAGGCTTCAGCACGTCGCCAAAACTTTGGCCGCTTCGTCCAAGCTGCCGGCAGCGACCTAGCCGTAAAGCTTTTTCAGGCTGCCACGTTCTGAGCTTGAGCCGTTTGAAAAGCTGCTTCATTGCTAATTTTCGCCGCTAGAATGACGGCATGAAGGACGAACCGAAGAAGGACACCCAGCGGCTTGGTCCGTGGGCGCGATCGGCCATCGCCGTGGCCGTGGTCGTTGTCGTTGTCTGCGGCGTAGCGTTCGCGCTTGTGGGAGCGTTCGTCGGCATATTCATCAGCAATTCCAGGTGGCCAGACAGCAATCTCGCCGGCCTTGTAGGGATCTTCTATGGATTTCCAATCGGGTTCGCAGTCGGATGCTGTCTTGCCGGGATCACTGATCCATATTGGCGTACGTTCTTTGGTTAGTGACCTCATCGCGTAACTCCCGTGCCAATCGCTCAGATTCGCTTTTCAAACTCGCCCACTACCCGCTCAGCGTCATGAGCACCGTATTACCCGACGCGGCGTCACGGAACTCAGGAAAGCTCTGCCGGCCCTGCAGATCTACGGTTCTTTCGAACCTACGCCTATTGGCGGGAAGACATAATGGGATGGGAGTCGTTTCCGGACTCCGCTCCGGATTGCACGCGGCGCGTCAACCAGCCGCAGAGCGCGGCGGCAGTCGACGCCATCCGTCGTTGCGTGGAGCGAGGATCCGATCTGCCGCTCCCGAGAATGACCCGTCCAGGCTTCCGTCTCCTCGCGAGGCGAACGACAGGTCGTTCGTCGGGTTCCCCCGGTTTGCCAGCCGTTGACGGTACTCGTCTTGGCCGCATTAGCGCCCCGCTGTGAGGCGCGTCACGCTGCCAGGCACTTTGGGTCAGTTGAAATTGATAATCGATTTCGCCCCTGGACTCCCGGGGTCCGTTCCCGCCAGTTTCAAGTCGAAGTTGTAGTCGGTCTTGCCCGGCGGCTTGACGTCGACCTTGAATTCCGGATTCGCGGCATTCTTGTCCGGATCGTTGTAACGGTTTTGCAACGCATCGGGCTCGTGGTATCCCTGTTGCCTTCCGAGCAGCGAATGCTTGAGCGCGACGAAGAGCACGACGTAGGACCCCTCGGGAGCGCCGTCCAGCGCATGATGGATCAGCTCCTGACCGCTGGGGAAACAGGCACATCGCGATGACAATTGCGCCGGAACTGCTCGCAGACAAGCGCACGCGCCAAATGATGAGGCCGACGCCCACGGGCACCGACGCGGCTTGTGGACTGACCCGAATCCGGTGCCGCCTTGGGAATGGCGCCGCGAACGCCGACGTGCGGCGAAGGCCGCTCACTGATTTTTTCTTGCTACGGCCTCCGTTTTCGCTCATCCTGATTGCATGAACGGCGAGCCTTTCGACAGGCTCGCGCTTGAATTCCGTTGGCAAGCCAACGAACGCGAGCTAAACCGCATTGCTGCGATGCCCGGCCTCGATCGAGAGCTTTACGACGTCCAAAGCTGAACGACTGGAAGCCGAGCGACCGGATCGAGTGGCACCTGGGCTTCGACCGGCCAGCGCAGGCCGGTTCCCGTAGATGGCCTGGCGTGGTCTAAGCCTAAGTGCTGAGTGAGCGATGAATCTTTCCCTGCACCTTCGTCCTCAACGCCGGTTAGCTTTGGTGGGAACCATCATCGTGGCCCGGCGGCCGCCTTCGCGTAATGGCGGCGCCGGCCAAGAATTAAAGCGAACCGACTGAGGGCCAAGCCGAAGCCCGAAGAGCTTTACGATTGGCTCGCCAGCCTGAAGTGAGTCCCGCACACACCTCAGCCGGCCGCAGCCGGTCTTCCATCGGCGCCCGGCTCGCATCCGTCGCGTCCCGAGGCCGCGAGGACTGAGTCTGGTCGTCTTTCTTCTTCGCCACAATCACCACCCTTCGTTCCGAGGTGGCACGCGGACTCCTTGCTGCGTCCGGTGCTGACGGCGGCTGCACGGCTCGCCCCACCCTCACGTTCGCCGCCGACCGACGGCCGGGCGAATTTACGATCCTGATGGGACATGCTGCGGGGCATGGGCGACAGAATCTGGTGCCGCTGCGGCCGGTTGATTACCGCCGCTCACCCGGGCTGACCGCACACCTTCGACGGAGCCGTCAAGGACAACCTCAAGTGCAAGTCCACCCAGGCTAACGGCGTCGCCGTCGGTCAGTATTGTTTCGCTTGGGGTTTCGCCACCGATTCGGTGTCCATTGACGAAGGTTCCATTCGTGCTGCTTAAGTCCCGGATCCGGAGAGTGAATTCATCGAGCAACAAAACACAGTGGTGACGGCTGACAAGCCGGCTATCCGGTCGCAGATGACAATCGACGTCTCGTCCGATCATGAACTTCCCTGGGGAAATCTCGATCGTCTGTCCGACGGAATCCCCCGTCCGGACGCGCAGACTGGCATGCATGACGCTGGCTCTTTTCACCGAGGTCAATCAGCGGTCGAATGTGGGTGGGGCTCTGCACAGCAAACCGCGTGCCGCGGTTTTGCTGAGATGAGCCGGCCATAATACTCGTCGGCTAGGAGGCATCCTGAACGGCTGCGGCGGACAGAGCTCTTAGCGACTACTTCGGCCGTTTGCTTATCCAAGGCGGAGGCGCCGTCGGTCAGGATTGCTCGCATGACATGGCACCGCCGTGCAGAGCGAAAAACTGCTGGAAATCGATTTCCACGGCAACGAGCCGAGCCGGGCCGGAGATCAATTCAGCATCGGCCGGGTCTACTGATTCCGGATCTTGTTTTGAATCGCCTTCAGACGCGTTTTTTTGCCACTGCTTCTATCGCGCCGCACTCGGCTTAATGCATCGGCCGCCTTAACCCGCACAAATTCGTTCGGGTGGCATCAATCCCAATCGCCTGCGATGGGCAAATCACGAACAAACGAGTTCGATGCTCCGGGGCCGACAGCGATTTTGGACGCCTAAGCGCGCAGGAAGTCACACGCGCGCCACATGGCGGTCGCGATCGTCCTCGGGCGGTAACCCGCCATGTCGACCGCGGCTTGAAATGCCCGGCGTATAGTGCCATGCTGCCTGCGCCATCTCGAAGCCATCCAACAGGAAGGTCCTGCGAGCTCTGAATCAACGGGTGAATGCCGTCGTCGATCGGGCCGGGGAGGACGCTTGAGCCAGCCGCAAAGGCGGCCGACGGCGAGCATCCCGTTCGACGTTCGTGGTGGGGTCTGGTCGAACAAGCTTGGCTGAGATCCTGATGATTTCAAAACACCTGACCGGATTATGCTGTGCGTGCGCCGCGGCTTTCACACTCGTGAACCCAGCCTTTGCGGGGGATGAGCCCCAGTACGAATTCGGTGACATTCGCGTCTCCCAGGCGTCCTCCGCTGAACCGATTCGGGAACGTCTCTCGGTTGGGAAGGCCGCGGCGTATCTCGATCAGGGTGCCAGAGCTTGGTACGGGGCTCGCAAGTGCATCTCGTGCCATACGAACGGCACGTACATGCTCGTGCGCCCCGCCTTGACCGCGCAACTCGGCCGCCCGTCCGAGGAGGTGCGCGATAATTTTGTCGCCGCGCTGAAGGATCTGGCTTCGTTGAAGCGCGAAGAGTTGCTCAAGTCGACCCGGCCCGCTCAGGTGATTTGCGCCGCCGCAGGATTGGCTGAATGGGACGCCCGGTTGACCAAATCCCTTTCTCGGGAAACCGGGCAGGCCCTGAAGCTGATGTTCAAGATCCAACTGCCGACGGGCACCTGGGGATCGGCCGACTGTTGGCCGCCGTACGAATCTGACGCATTCCACTTGGCGACCGTCGCCGCCATTGCTGTAGCCGACGCCCCAGGGTGGCTGACCAATCTCAAGGAACCGTCGTTGAATGCCGCGGTCACACGTTTGAAGCACTATCTGCGGACCCAAAGCCCCCCGCATGACTACGGACGTGTTCTGCTCCTCTGGACCTCGACGAAAATGTCCGGACTGCTCGACAAGGTGCAGCAGCAGGAAGTCATCGAGATGACCTTTAAGCATCAGCAGGCCGACGGCGGCTGGTCGATCCGAACCTTCGCTGCGCCGGAAGCCTGGGGATGTGGTAATCGGTCTCAGAAGCTGCGCGGTGAGCCGGAATTCACACGGCCGCCCAGCGATGGGCACCAGACGGGAATGGCGATTGTGGCGCTTCGAGAAGCGGGCGTGCCCGCCACCGACCCTCAAATTCAGCGGGGCTTGACCTGGCTCGTGACGAATCAGCGGGCGTCCGGGCGCTGGTGGACGCGTTCGTTGAACACGGACCGGCAGCATTTCATCACCTACAGCGGTACGGCGTTCCCTTTACTCGCACTCAGCCTTTGTGACGCTCTACCCGTCGACACCGCCGCCAAAGCGAAGTGAACCGCGGCCTCGGGAGTGCGCACGGTCTTAGGCTCAATTCAACTCTCATGCCGATCGCACGCGGCGCTGCCATTCGCATCAAGGCAAGGTCGCCCGACAGTCTTGGATGCCGCCCGACTTGACCTTACGATAAAGGGCCGCTTCAGGCAGCCACGACCGTCGCGGGAGCACCAAATATGAACGTCAAGATCGCGCGCAGAATTCGGTATCTGGCAGTCGGGCTTTGCTTCTGCGTGCCAACTCTGCTCAGGGCGCAGAACGAAACGCCGGCGCGACAAGTCGTCAAGGTACCGATGCGCGACGGCGTCCAACTCGCCACGAACATCTATCTTCCCCAAGGAAAGGCGCCTTGGCCGGTCCTGCTGACGCGCACGCCCTATAACAAAAACCTTGCCGATCGGATGGCCGCACGCATCACAAAACGCGGTTACGCGCTCGTTTCGCAGGACGTGCGCGGCCGCTATGCCTCCGAAGGGATCGACGTGCCCTTCGAGAACGACATGCCGGACGGGTACGACACGGTGGAGTGGGTGGCCGCGCAGAAGTTTTGCACGGGAAAGGTCGGCATCTTCGGCACGTCGGCACCAGGGATCACCTCAAATCTGGCTGCGGCGGCCGCTCCACCCCATTTGACGGCTGCTTACGTCGTGGTTGCCCCCGACAGTCTTTATTTGCGCTCCCGCTTTGTGGGAGGCGCTTTCAAGGAGAGCCATTCCGGTGGCTGGCTCCGCGGTCAGGGGCTCAGTCCCGAAAAAATCAATGAGTACCGCCGACGCGCGTATCTGGATCAGCGCACCAAGAACACCGATTTCTTGTTCCATCGCGAGAAGGTCCGCATTCCCATCTACAACGTCGGCGGTTGGCACGACATCTTCGCCGAGGGTGCCCTGAGCAACTTTGTGTATCTGCAAAACGAAGGACGCGAAGGCGCGCGCGGAAAGCAAAAGTTGTCGATGGGCGCATTCGGTCATGGCCGGCTCGAAGGCGATTTGGAATACCCGACGGGGGGTACGATCGGCGGCGACTTCGAAACGCAAATGCGTTGGTGGGACTTTTGGTTGAAGGGAATCCAAAACGGCATCATGCAAGAGCCGCCGGTGAGTTATTACTTGATGGCGTCGGCCCGCAAAGGTCGTGCGACGCCGAAGAACCGGCTGATCAAAGCCGATTCGTGGCCGCCCAAAAGCAACAAGACCCGGTACTACCTGCACGAAGGATTCGGAGTCAGCACGCAGCCGCCCGAGAGTTCGAGTGCCTCACTGACGTATGCCTTCGATCCGGCTCATCCCGTCCCCACCGTCGGAGGCCAGAACTTGGTACGCGACGTCGGGCCCAGGGATCAGCGAGTGATTAAGCCGCGGCCGGACTACCTCCGGTTCCAGACCGAGCCGCTCGAAAAGGACGTCGTCGTGGTCGGCCACATCGACATGGAGCTCTGGGCGGCGACCGACGGATTGGACACTGACTTCCTGGTCAAGCTTGTCGACATCTACCCCGACGGATACGAGGCGTTGATCCTCGACTATCCGCTTCGCACCCGATTCCGCTTCGGTCGCGAGCTCCAGGATGTGAAGATGATGACGCCCGGCAAGCCCGAACCGTTAACGATTGATATGTGGAGCACTGCCAATGTGTTTGAGGCAGGCCATCGCATTGGCATCCACGTCAGCTCAAGCAATTACCCGCGGTTCGACGTCAACCCGAACACGGGCGATCCCATCGGCGCATCGAAGGCGTCGCCACGAGTTGCCCAAAACACGATTTATTTTGACGCGACTCACCCCTCGGCGATCGTGCTCCCGGTGGTCGAGCGGAAGTTGTGACGCGACCCCGACAAAATCTGGTGTCGGGCGCTCAGTTTGGGAAAGCCGCGCCGGATTCCACGAGTTTTTGATAGATTGCTGTCATCGGATTTCACCTGGACGAGGGCGCCATGAACCGCGAGCGAAGACTCGGCTTGAGCCTGATGTCAGCCAGTTTGGTACTTATCGGCCTGTGGTCCAGCACGCCAGCCGCTGAGAAGATCGACAAGCAGAACGCGACGATCTCTGGCTCATGGAAACTTGCGATGGCATTTGCAGGTGGCCAGCGCGGCCAAGGCGGGGCTCGACCCCAAAGCGCGGCTTCTCGCGCGGGGGGCTCCCGCGGACGGGGTAGTCAAGGCGGGGCACTCACGCGCCAGATCATGCTCAATCTCGTGGAGAAAGACGGAAAAGTCAGCGGCGATTTCGTCGGCCTCAGCGGCAAACCGGCGGCCATTCAGGACGTCAAGCTGAAGGACGGCGAGCTCTCATTCAAGGTGCCCCAACAAATGGGGCCCAACACTTTCACCCTCAACTTCGCCGCCAAGGTGGCTGGCGACCAGATGCAGGGCACGGCAAAGATTCTGACGCCTGCGGGCGCGAGGGAATTCGGGTTCCAAGGCGAGCGGCTAAAGACTCCGACGGCGAGTGCGGCCGGCACGTGGCGGTTGCACATTGCTCTCGCGGACGGCACCAAGTTTCAGCCGACACTCGAGATCACTGAAGCTGGCAACTCGCTCAAAGGAGTCTACCGGGGCGAGCGCGCCGAGACAGCGATCAGCAACGCCCTTGTCTTTGGCGACGAAGCGACGTTCGACGTCGCCCGCGATCGCGACGGCAAAAAGTATCGACTGCACTTCCAGGGAAAGATCAAAGGGAACACGCTCAGCGGGAACGTGGACTACGACTTCGACGGCATGACCGGGTATATCGGCTTCATGGGGGAACGCATGACCGCTCCCCAGGCGAGTGCGGACAAAGCCCGCTGATTCTCGAGCGATGACTCTGTTTGCGAAGCCGAGCCAGGAAAATGACAAGACCTCCGAAGCCCTTGCGGCTTGGGAGGTCTTGCTGCTAGTTGACGTAGGCTAAAAGGCGTTGAAGCCTTCGACGAGTGCGTCCTTCTGCGGCCGTTCGTACATGTAGTCGAACCAGCCGATCATCATTTCTTCCCAAGTCTGGTCCCCCCACGTCACTTCCTTCTTGGGGTCCGGGTTTGCCGGGTTGCCCGAAGAATTGTCGAAGTGGGCCGTGCAGTGGATCTTCGTCCCTTTCGGCAGCCGGAGTGGCTCCGCAAGCCGGTAGGCGGTCTGCCAGGCGAAGTCGTATCGCGGGACGTTCAGGATGATTTCCGACCTCCCGTCGGGGTACTGCGCACGGTACTCGAAATCCTTGCCCCGCAGATGCATGTGCGGCATGAAGGACAAGAGCAGAATGTCGCGTGGAACGATCCACTCGGATTCGACCTTGTGATTCGACGCTCCAGCCGGAATCGCAAAACTCATGTTGGCCGCGCCGCGCGTGTGCGCAATTCGCTTGGGCGGCTCTTTGCCCTTGTAGAACACAAATCCGACCTGGGACTTATCCTTCCCCTCTTTTCCATTGGGCGTATAGTGCATTTGCCAAATCAGTTCTGCGCCGGCGGGAACTTTGATGGCGGCACCAGGTGGCAGGAGCAGGGGGATATCGCCCGGAGCCTCGCCCACAATGACTCCATCGCCGAATCCGCCCGCGTTCTGTCTGTCACCTGCTTTTACGTCACGATACGAAACGACGATGTGGTGCACGACCCTCCGATTGCCGGGCCGAGCCTCAGCCGCCTGAATCCACACGTCTTCTTTGAAATGGGTCGGCGTCACGAAGTATTGGTAGGGGACCACGCCCATGGCAGGCACGGTCTGCTCCTCGGGCAGCTCGAAGATCACGTCCGGCTTGCCGATGAGCCATCCGTCGGCATACGTACATGGCGCGGGCAAGTCCTTCTTGTCACCGAAGGGCATTCCGCCGTTGAGCCAGGCGAGCAGTGCCTCTCTCTCTTCTTTAGAAAGCCGGCGCTCGTTGGAAAACTTGCCATAGTGCGGATCCGCATGCCAGGGTGGCATCCTGTTTTGTTTGATCACTTCGCGAATGGTGTCCGACCAGTGCCGGGCGTCATCGAAACTGGCCAGCGTGAACGGGGC
The DNA here is from genome assembly GCA_035949535.1 of Planctomycetaceae bacterium. Classification (GTDB taxonomy): domain Bacteria; phylum Planctomycetota; class Planctomycetia; order Planctomycetales; family Planctomycetaceae; genus DASPSM01. The sequence goes on from DASZIA010000252.1 coordinate 14,582, forward strand.
GGCTGTGCCGGAGTGATGACATGTCTGGCATCGATTCTGCAGGATGCGTGAGATGTCCTTCGCGAAAGTGACGGTTGCTTTCTTGTTGTCCGTCGCCTTGGACGGTTCGTTGGCCTCCCCGGAAACGGCGAACATGAGGTTCAACACGAGGCACGCACACCCAGCGGCACTCACCACCGACCGATAGCGAAAAAACGATGTCTTCATGGGTCATTCACCTCACTCGGTTTTTCGGACCCTCTTTTCTTACCCGCCCAATCAGGCAGCCCTGGCATTCCGACTCGGGAGTGGTGATCCGCTTTCCGGCCAGCAGTTCCGTCAGCGCATCCTTCAGTTCCGTTCGAGTCGGTGCCGCGCGCCGATAGGTGTAGCCGTACTGATCATCGATCCGTCCACGGTAACGGATCGTCCGGTTGCCGTCGAGCAGAAAAACCTCCGGAGTCCGACGAGCCCCGAACGCGGCCGCCGCGCTTTGATCAACGTCCTTCAGCACTGGGAATGGCAGCTTACGCTCGCTCGCATGTGCCACCACATCGGCGAAGGTGTCTTGATCGTTGGAGTTGATCGCCAAGATCTGAACTCGCTGAGAGGCGTAGCGCTTCTGCATCTCAGCCAAAGTCGGAAAGTAAAGGTTGGCTATCGGGCATTCCGTTCCGACGAAAACGACAACGATTGCCTTCTTGTTTTTGTACTCGCCTAATGTGCGACGCCGGCCGCTGACGTCCTTGAGCGCGAGGTCTGCAACTTTAGTGCCGATAGCCGGCGGAGCGAGATCCCACTCGCCCGCGGCTACCGCCGCCAGAAGGGACAACGCAAACCGGACGACGTACTGAATGAGAAATTCCCCCCCTTACGACCGGGAACGCATCCGAGTGTACCAAACGACATTTGCGATGGTGAAGCGCGGCTCTCGTCATTCTTCGAGTAAAACGGTTCAGTTCCGGATGCGAGGTGCCGACAGTGCGCGGCAACCTTCTGCCTTCCTTGCTCAGACTGAGACGATCAGGTCGTACCCGCGGCAGAATCCCTTCCCGTTGCCGCTGAGGCCATGACGTGGACATGGGGATCAAGGTTGGCGAGCTCAACCGCCCGCGCCGATTCACGCGGCATCACGAGCGTTATGCCGTTGCCACGGTCAGGCCGATTTTGGGTTGTGCACGTGACGCGACCAGTCCGCTCGTAGGTCATAGTCGTAAAGTTGTCCATTTCGCTCATTCCTTTCTCATTCCTAGGTGACTGACTTAGGCACGCAACGGCGCGTGACGAGAGTGTTTGGTTAGATCGCATCGTGGCTCAGCAGGTCACGATTTCATGATACGATGCTCGATGCAAATTTCAGGTCCCGGGCGCCCAAGCTTGGGGAGCGGCACATGGCACAAGACGCGGTTTCCTCCGACAGCTTTTTTCAAGATGCGCGTGCAGATTTGGATGGTCCCCTGCATGGGATTCGCGTGTTGGAGGTCGCTTCGACCTGGGCGGGTCCGCGTTGCGCGGCGATGTTGGCCGATTACGGAGCTGATGTGATCAAGATCGAACAACTCGGTTCGCCGGACGTCGCGCACCGTCTGCCCCCTTTCCTGGAACAAGCGGTCCCGCCCGTTTCTTTCTTCGACGCAGCCGTGAACCGCAACAAGCGCAATATCGCGATCAATTTCAAACACCCGCGTGGCATCGAGATCTTTCTAAAGCTGGCAAAAGAGGCTGACATCGTCGTGCAAAGCTATCTGCCCGGCCGCATGGCCGAGTGGGGGTGCGGCTATGAGCACGTGCGGGAGGTCAATTCCAATATCATCTACATTTCCATCAGCGGCTATGGCCAGTTTGGACCCTATTCGCAGCGGCGTGGCTACGATCCAATGGCCCAAGCCCTGTCCGGATTGATGTGGTTGAATGGTGTCGGCGACGGTCCGCCGATGAAGCTGCCGATTTACTTTTCGGACGAGGTGGCCGGCTTGCATGCTGCCTTCGCGGCCCTCGCCGCATTGAGGCACCGCGATGTGCATGGCGAAGGACAGCACGTCGACGTTTCGCTATTGGATGCGACAGTGGCCTCGTGCACAGGCCAGCCCACGCTGGCGGCCCAAGGTCTCTCGACACCGAGATTGGGAAACCTGTATCCGTTCGGGGCTCCCGCCAATGTTTACTCTTGCCTGGACGGCTGGGTGTACTCGGGGGTATTGCTAGACAGTCATTGGGTGAAGCTGGTCGAACTGCTTGGTCGACCGGAGCTGGGCACACACCCTGACTATGCCACGATTCCAGCGCGTGTGGCACGGCGCGAGGAACTCGACCAAATGATGGCCGACTTCTGCCAGACGCGGACGCGCGCCAAAGTCATCGACGAGCTTGAGTTGATCGGGCTTACGGCTGAAAAGGTCCTGACACCTAGCGAAATGGTCCAAGACCAGCACGTTCAGATACGTGATTCGATTCAATCGGCAAGGCAACCGTCCGGTGCCGTCGTGAAAACCGAGGGGCCGCCGGCAAAGATGTCTCGAACCCCCGTCCGCGTTCGACACGTCACGGCGCCTCATGGCTGGCACACCGATGAAGTACTAAAGGCTGCAGGTTTCGACGATCGAGAGCGGACGATTCTTCGAGACGACGGAATCATTTGACAGAACGATCGGCTGAACCGGAATTCGGACACGCCCAGCGATAAGCGCGCAGTGATGATGCGCTGAGGGCTATCCGCGCCCACCCCCCATAAATGGGTCGATTTGTGGGGCTCGCAGAAATCGATCGGGTTTCTGAGAAACGGCCGGCCTAGAGTCGAATCCCCAAACATCTGCGCGCGATCTGAAAAGAGTCGGGCGACGGCAGACCGATCGAGATTCCGCCCGTCGGCCTCCGCCAGTCCCTCGCCGGCAATTGGTCGCGCCCGCCAATGCGCGATTGGGCCCCACATCGCCCCACCAATCCGCTCTGGCAATCCTCGAGGGCGTGTGCCCGGTTAGAATGCGGATCCTCACGGCGCTCTGCGTATGTGGGGGGGTGGCCTCGTCAAGGACCAAGAACCCTTCGCAGCAAGTCGGCAGTTCCTTGACAGTCTCGAACGATGCTCTGGTCGCCGGCCATCCAGAACGTGAAGTTGAAAAACCGTTTCAAGCAAGAACAGGCATAACGATGAAACCCACGATGCAATTCACCCTGACTGTCTTGTTCTCCACCAGCCTCGCGCTATTGTCATTCGCAACGACCACGCAAGCGCAAAGCGTTGAGACGGGAATCGTCAAGCTGGCCGACTCTAACATCGAGTACTTCAGCCGAGGCGACGGTGAAGCGATCGTTTTGCTGCCGGGTGGAACCCTGACCGTGGGCTACTTGAATGGTCTGGCAGAGGCACTCGCCAAGGCTGGCTACCGGGTGGTCGGCATCAACTTTCGGGGCTCGGGCAAGAGTACGGGTCCGAGCAAGGGGGTCACGCTCCAGACGATGGCGGACGATGTAGCAGGCGTGATCCAAGCTCTGAAACTACCGCCCGTTCACTTGGTTGGAAACGACTTCGGCAATCGGGTGGCCCGCATGTTTGCCGCGTCTCATCCTGAATTGACTCGCAGCGTCATTCTGTTGGCTGCAGGGGGAAAGATTCAACCCAAACCAGTGGCCGCCCGTGCGTTGCGCGTTGTCTTCAACCCGGCGTCCACCGACGCCGAAGTTGTGGCGGTCATGCCCTACTTGGTATCTAATCCGGCGGATTCCGCCCGCGTGTGGGCGCTTTTCAAGCCCTCTCGTGATCCCGCTGCGGGGGGTATCGAATTTGCCGCCGCGGAAGCCACCCCGCTCAAGGCTTGGTGGGCACCGCCAGGACAGACCAAGTATCTCATCTTGCAGGGAGCGGACGATCAAATTGCGCCTCCTGAAAACGGCGCGCTGCTCCAGAAGGAATTGGGCGATCGGGCTATGGTCGTCAACGTGCCCGGAGCAGCCCATCTCCTGCCGTTGGAACAGCCCGAGACATGTGCGTCTCACATGATCCGTTTCATCCATCAGCTTGCTGGCAAGCCATAACCAACGAATCAACGTGGTAACGTCACAAACCGTCGGGGATCTGTTCCGATAAAGTTCGATTTACGCCGCACTCCGAAGAGACTTTTCGCATCAGTCGTCGCGCCGGGCGCGACTCCGCGATAACGTATGAGTTTTCGGCACGCAGAGCGTGTGCCGAAAAACGGTTGAGTTTCCAATACCCGTCACGGCGGCACTTATCGGTCGTTTGATGGCGTGTCCGGGAAAAGGGATGAGATTATGGGGAACCCGGCAAATGTAACGACCAAATTCGTCCGCAAATCCTTGCTGGTGCCTTTAAGCAAAAGTAAAAGGAACGGCACGGACGACAAGGGTCGTCAAACGACAGAATTGATTTTGTGCAATCCAATCTGAACGCATGACTTCGTGGGAGACTGCACGATGGAGATAACGCGTCGCCACGCGCTCGTCACGGCGTCCGTCGCCCCCATCGTGGCGGCAAGGGCGCTCTCGGCCCTCGCCGGACCAGTCGTTGATGCTCAGGCCGCGCCCGATGTGCAGTTCACGCCGCCTCCATCTACGCCGACCGACGAGGACCTTCAACTGCTTGCCAGCGCCGTTGAGAACGCGCGACGTGCGAGTGCGTCGCAGTTGGTCCAGGACGCACG
>DASZIA010000253.1:0-31891 GCA_035949535.1 Planctomycetaceae bacterium
GGGACGCGACTTCGTCACGGTCGCCTACATCAATACGACGGCTGCGGTGAAAAGCCTTTGCGATTGGATCGTCACCAGCGGTAACGCCCGGGAGACGATCGACAAGATTCCAGCCGACAAAGAGATCTTGTTCGTCCCCGATCAGCACTTGGGGCGTTACCTGGAGGAGGTCACCGGTCGCAAGATGATCCTGTGGCCGGGCTCGTGCATGGTGCATGAAATCTTCAGCCTCCAGGATCTGCTCCGTGCCAAGAAGAACAATCCGGGGTGCGTGGTGATCGCTCACCCCGAATGCCCGCAAAATATTCTCCAGGTGAGCGATGTGATCGGCGGCACGGAAAAGATGCGGAAATACGTGGCCTCGATCGCGACGCCGACGAAATTCCTCGTGGCCACCGAAGCCAACATGATCCATCCGCTCAAGAAGGCGGCTCCTCAGCATGAATACATCCCCGTGCCGGGGATCATGACCTCCTCGGGCGAGACGTGCGCCTGCAATCGCTGCCCGCACATGGCCCGTAACACACTCGCCAGTGTCCGCAATTGTCTCAAATCCGGCCGCCCGGAAATTGAGTGGCAGCCGTATTTCGACAAGGCGGCGGACGTGATTCGGCGAAGCCTTCTCAGCTGACGCCGCGCGCCACCAGCCCGCTCTGGAAAAACGCTCGCATGTCGGCCAAGAAGCAGGAAAAAGGCGATCCCAACTCGCAGACTGTCTGCCGAAACCGGCGCGCTCGGCACGAGTATGACATTCTCGATGAGCTCGAGTGCGGTGTCGTGCTGCTCGGCAGCGAAGTGAAGAGCATCCGCAACGGCAAGATCTCGATCGAGGAAGCGTACGCCCGCATTCGCGAGGGCGAGTTGTGGCTCGTCGGAGCCGACATCGCTGAATACCCGCAAGCCACCGTGATGAATCACGAGCCCAAGCGGGTCCGCAAACTGCTCATCCGCAAGCAAGAGCTGCAAAAGGTCGCCGAATCGGCCACGCAAAAGGGACTGACGCTCGTGCCGCTGGCGGTTTATTTTTCGCGCGGCATCGTGAAGGTGACTGTTGCGGTGGCCAAGGGCCGCAAGCTGCACGACAAGCGCGAGGCGCTTCGACGGAAAGAAGACACGCGCGAAATGCGAAACGCCACGCTCCGTCGGCGCTAGCCGATCAGCCGCTTCAGTTCGGCCACCAGATCGGCCTCGGTCACCGTTGTCTGCTGACCCGCTTGCAGGTCTTTGACCTGAAATGTCCCTTGCTCGAATTCCGTCTGCCCGGCGATGACCGCGGCTTTGAATCCCTTGCGGCTGGCATAGCTCAGTTGCTTGCCGATGTTACGCGCGTCGCAAAAGACCTCGGTATCGATTCCGGCGGCCCGCAGCGTGCGGGCGATCCGCAGATAATCGCCCGTGTGACCCGCGTCGAAAAGCAAAATCAGCACTGGGGCGGGAGTCGAGGCGGCTGCGAGCATTCCAAGTTCTTCCATCGCAGCGAGCAAGCGGTCCAATCCGAGGCTCGCCCCAACCCCGGGGAGTTTTTGAGTGGTAAACAGGCCGGCAAGGTTGTCGTAGCGGCCGCCGGAGCAGACGCTGCCGATGCCGGGCAGATCGTCTAAAAACGTCTCGTAGATCGTGCCGGTGTAGTAATCGAGACCGCGGGCGATCGACAGATCGAGGGCCACGCGCTCTTCTGGCACACCAGCCGTCGCCGACCAGGCGAACAGCTCGCGGAGCCTGTGCACTCCTGCGAGGCCCTGCTCGTTTCCGGCAAGCATCGTCTCGACCTGCGTGAGGACCTCCGTGGTCGATCCGGTTAACTCGGTCATCTTCAGGACCGAGTCGGCCTGGGCCGCCGACGTGCCGACCTTATCCGTCATTTCGGCGATCACGGCCTCGCGTCCGATTTTCGGCAGCTTGTCGAGAGCGCGGAGCACACCCACGGTGTGGCCGGTAAGTCCCAGATGCTCAAGCAAGCCGTTGAGCACCAGCCGATTGTTGATGCGAATCGTGAACTTCGAGAAGCCGAGACGCTGCATTAAATCATGGATGACCAGCAGTGTTTCGGCATCAGCGATATTGGAATCGGTCCCCAGCGTGTCGAAGTCGCATTGGATGAATTCGCGGAAGCGGCCTTTTGAGGGCTTTTCGCCCCGCCAGACGGTCGCGATGTGGTACCGCTTGAACGGCGTGCCAATTTCCTGCAGGTGCTGGGCGGCAAACCGCGCCAAGGGCACGGTTAAGTCGAAACGCATGGCGACGTCGCGCTCTCCCTGGTCGATGAATCGAAAGAGCTGCTTGTCGGTTTCGTCGCCCCCTTTGCCGAGCAGGATCTCGCTGTACTCCAGCGCCGGTGTGTCGATGGGCGAAAAGCCAAAACTCCGGTAGACGCGGCGGGCCGTGTCGATCAGGTGCTCTCGGGCCATCATCGGCCCGGGGAGGTAATCGCGGAATCCCTTGAGCGTTTGCGGCTTGATCACGGGCTTCGACATAAAACGGTCACGCGCCTCCTGTGCGTCTGTGCGAAATGCGTCCAGCGCGGTTCAACCAACGCTCGTCAGTATGGGCAAGGAAACGGCGGTCCTGCCGGCGCGCCGTCGCTTGCGGCGCGGCGGCATCACGGCTTCGGCATATTCCCAAATCTGTTCCGGGGTCTCGAAAAACTTCTCGTAGACGGCGTCGTCCTCATATTCGCAGTTCGTAATCGAGTAGTCGCGGCAGACCTGCGGACGCGTCTCGTAGGTCCCGCACCGGTTATCAGGCAGCAAGTGGCGGCAGTCGGCGTGGACCATCAGATACCAGATCTTTTCTTCGACAAAGACCGACACCCGGCCGTGCATCATAAACCAACGCAGATAGTCGAATTCTTTCCAGGTGGTCGGCTCGTCGATCGGCAGCGCAAAATAGCGGCAACACTTGCCCGTACAGTAGCTGCACAGGCACTCGCCCGGTTTGAGGTTGGACCGCAGAAACTTGACGGGTTTTTGCATCGCGATGCTGCTCCCCTCGAGTCGAAAAAAGCCAGGGACTGCCAGCCGGCGCGCCATTGTAGCGACCGGCGCTGCGCTGGCGAATCGAATGCGCCGAATCTAGGGCCTCGACCCCTTTCCGCTGGGCCACGTTCGCCTTGGATGGGGCCGCCCGCCGCACCGCGACCACGCGTTAGCTGCCAGCTGCGAGCTGCTTATTGACCGTGCCGGGAAAGCGGGCCTATGATAAAGGTGACCTCTTAAGGGATAATTCGATGCACTTAGTCGGCAAGATCCTGATTGGCCTGTTGGCGATTGCGGCCGGGATTGGCTTTATCACTGGTGCGCGGCTGGTCAATGCCCGCGGCGCCTGGATGAATCTACTCCAGGTGGCCAAAGCCAACGACGAAAAGTCGGCCCAGAAACTGTCGGCGGCCCGACAGGATTTCGAGGAGGCCCGCGCCGACCTCGAGCGCGAAATGCTCCGCTGGGACCACTACTACTCGCCGCTCAAGGGGACGTTTGACACGACGAACAATGCCTTGCTGGTCAGCGCGGGCAAAACGATCGGAATCCAGCCCTACAAAGAGCTCTTTGCGTTTCAGCTGGATGACAGCGGCAACTCTACCTACATCGGGTCGTTTAACGTCGCCGAGGCGCAGGCCAATGAGTCTGCGCTCAAGGCGACTTTTCCCGTCCGGGCGCAAGACGTTCCCGGCTGGAATGGTCAGAATTTTCGGCTCCGCAAGGTAATTCCCTCATCGTTGTTCAAGCAGATTGCAGACTTGCAGGGCGAACTCGTCAAGGCCGATGAGCTGCTCAAAAAGCAGGAAAAAAACCTCGCTACGCAATCGGAGTTAGCAACCGCTGCTAAGGAGCAGCGCGACACGCGCATTGCCGAGCTGCTCGGTGGCAAAGGCATTGACACCGGCCTGGTGGCGGGGATCAATCAGGCCGACGATCGGCGCAACGCGTCACTTCTACGAGTCGACGATCTGCGACGGAAGATCAGCCAGGCCGGGGCCCATGTGAAGAGCCTCATTCAGGAAAACAACACGCTGGCCGCCTCTTTGCCGGGCCAGACGCCGCGTCAGCAAGCCGACGCGGTCCACTCGCAGAAGTAAGGCGCTCGCGACAGCTGGTGACGCTGGGAAGCGCTTACTCCCGGTAACGGATCTCGCCAGCACGTTCCGCGGGATGGATGAATTCCGCGTGCCGCCCGTTCGGCACCTGTACGGGACCTAAGGCGACCGGCTCAGTCGGGCACTCGGGCCGATTTGGCTCGGACTATTTTCAATCCGCCGAAAGCCGTACCATTCTGTGAGTGCAACGAGCCGCTTGGCCCCCGTCGGTCGTTCTTTCCGCTTGACGACCTCGAAAGCCTCGAATGGGAATCAACAGCCGCGATTATGTACGTGACGACCGACGCGGTTGGTCGGCGTCGGGGGGGTGGGGCACCCCCGGCTGCAGATGGATTATCGTGGCCAATATCGTGGTGTTCGTGCTGCAGATCGTCACCACGCGCCCAACGCAGATGCTCGTTGACGGCGAGATGTTCGTGCGCCGCGTCAGTCCTGTGACTCAAGTGCTCGAACTCGATCCGCAGCGCGTTTTCCACGGTGAGATTTGGCGGCTTGTGACCTACTCATTCTGTCACGCGGCCGACGGAAGAGAGTTCGTCTGGCACATCTTGTTCAATATGCTGTTCATCGGCTGGTGGGGGACGACGCTCGAGCGCATGTACGGAACGCGGGAGTTCGTGCTCTTTTACCTGACTGCCGCGATGGCTTCCGGACTGGCCTTCTTGGGCTTGTCGTGGCTCCAGGGTGACCCGACCCCGGCGATCGGCGCCTCAGGCGCCGTCATGGCCATTATGGCGTTATACGCGATCTTCTTTCCGCGCGATGAGATCTTCCTATTTTTCTTGCTTCGCGTCCAAATTCGGTTCGTCGTCCTGGCGTACCTGGTTTTTGATCTCTTGCCCGTGCTGCAATCGCTTTCCGGCGCGGGAAACGGCGACGGCGTTGCCCACGCGGCCCATCTGGGTGGACTGGCGTTCGGGTTTGCCTACCATTGGTTTGGATGGCGGATCGAGCGTCTTGGCGCAAGCATTTCACCGCTCCTGAATCGTCGCGCCTGGATTCGCCCACGACACGTCAAAGTCTACCGCCCACCCGAGGAAGCACCCCAAAATTTCGATCTCAAAGTCGACGCAATCCTGGACAAGATTCACGCCCAAGGCGAAGCCAGCCTGACGGACCAGGAGCGCGACATACTTCGCAAAGCCAGCGAGCGTTACAAGTCGAATCAGCGGCACTCCTAAAGGCGTTGGGGCGCGATCGGTCGCGGCGCGTCCTCGGCTTGCTGATCTCAGGGGCCCCGAGAGGGAGACGATTTTGTCGCAGTCAGTGCCATGAACCAGACAAACGCAAACGATTCCAATGCGTTTCCCCTGGCTCCCCTCTTGGAGCGGGCTCGTAGTGGCGACCGCGATGCCCGCAACGAACTTTTTGAACGGTGCCGCGCCTACGTCAGCATCGTGGCCCGGGCGCAGGTAGGCAGCTGGCTTCAGGCGAAGGTTGACCATTCCGACCTGGTGCAGCAGACCCTGCTGGAAGCTCACCGCGGGCTCGATCAATTCCGAGGGACGACTGACGGCGAATGGCTCGCCTGGTTGAAACGGATCGTCCACAACAACGCGGCCGATTTCGTTCGCCGGTATGGAATGGCCCAAAGGCGCCGCGCGGGACGCGAAGTGTCGCTCGACGCCCCACGCAACGCCGATTCGAGCGGGCCTGCGCGCGATCCCAGCGACCCGGGCCAAACTCCGAGCCAGATCGTCCTCCGCTCGGAAGAGCAAATGGAAATTTCGCGGGCCGTGGCCCAGCTGCCCCCCGACTATCAAGAGATCATCATTCTCCGCAATCTCGAACGTCTCCCGTTCGACGAGATTGCCGAGCGGATGGGCCGTTCACGTCCGGCCGTGCAAATGCTTTGGATGCGAGCCTTGAAGAAGCTACACGAAAGCCTCCAGCCATGACGTCGCGCGAGCCAGTTTCCGATCCATTTCCGGAAGAAGTGCTGACGCCCGAGGACGCCGAGCTCTTCGCGGTGCTAGACCATTATCTGAGTTCGCTGCATGGAGGCGATCTCCCGACACGATCTGTGTTGCTTGAGCGGCATCCCTCTTTGGCGAAATGGGTGCGGTATTTGGAGCTGCTCGATCGACTTGCCCCAGAAGAAACGGACGCGGATCACCAATCTTCGCGGGATCAGCCGCCCCGCCGGGCTGATGCCGAGCCGCAGCCGTTCGGCAAATACCAACTCTTGGGCGAGATCGGTCGCGGGGGAATGGGGGTCGTCTACCGGGCGCATCAGACGGACCTCGATCGGCCGGTCGCGCTCAAAATGATTCTTTCCAGCCGCCTGGCTTCGCCGGAAGACGTCCGCCGGTTCTACGCGGAGGCCCGCGCGGCCGGAGGCCTGCGGCATCCGAATATCGTGGGCATTCACGAAGCGGGTGAGGTGCATGGCCAGCACTTTTTCGCGATGGATTTCATCGAGGGCCGCTCGCTGGCTCAGGAACTGGCACGCGGACCATTCGATCCGCGGCGGGCCGCCGAATGCCTCGCCGCCGTTGCGCGGGCCGTGCAGTACCTGCACGAGCACAACATGATCCACCGCGACCTCAAGCCGTCCAACATTTTGCTGTCGCCCGAGGGCACGCCTTACGTCACCGACTTCGGTCTGGCGAAAACCTACGGCAGCAACTCGGTTCACACGCAGTCCGGCTTGATCGTCGGAACGATCGGCTACATGTCGCCTGAGCAGGCGTCCGGCCACGCGCCGGCCCATTCGCCCCTGAGCGACATCTACAGCCTGGGCGCGATCCTCTTTGAGTTGTTGACCGGTCGGCCGCCGTTTCAAAACGCCAGCCCGATTGACACGCTGCTGGAAGTCATCGAAAGCGAGCCTCCGCGACCGCGACAGCTCAATCGCAGCGTCCCGCTGTCGCTGGAACTGGTCTGCCTGCGGTGCCTGGAAAAAGATCCCCGGCGACGCTACCCCTCGGCTGCCGCGTTGGTTGAAGACCTGGAGCACTTCCTGCGGGGCGAACCGCTGAATGTCACTCCGGCAGGACTCTTACATCGATCGCTGCGGTGGGCACGACGGGAACCGACGCTGGCCATGCATCTGGGTGCCATTTGCATTTCTGCACTCATCGTGCAGGTCAAGTACATGATCAGCGGTTACGACTTGCCCTACCACCTGGTCGTGATGATGCTGTTTGGGGCTTGGGCCACCGTCGCGCTTTTGTGCCAGTTCTTATTGCGCCGCGCCGCGAACAACAACGTCGCCAACATGGCACGTTATCTTTGGGCAGCCGCGGACACTTATCTGCTCACGGTCATGCTTTATGTCGCCGACAATCCGTTGGGGCCGCTCCTCGTCGGATATCCGCTGCTAATCGTGGCCTCGGGCCTGTTCTTCCGCGTGCGGCTCGTGACGTTTATGACCGTCGCCTGCCTGATCGCGTATGGCACGCTCGTGTTCGTCGGCCGCGATCCGGTGGTCAAATCGCAATACACGCTGCTTTATGCGGCGGCACTTGCGGTGATCGGGTTCGTCTGCGGCTATCAGACGTACCGCGTCCGCGTGCTGAGCGGATATTTTGAAGGCCGCGGACAAAGCAATAGTTAGAAAATAATCTGGAACCGCGTGAACAGACTGTCCTGGCTGCGAAGCTCGTTGTTGGCCACGCTCGTCCCAAGCAGGACCGAGCGATTGAACATGTCGTGCTCGTAGTTGAACTGCATGCGGACGAAACCGTTGAAATACCAGTTAAAGCCGAACGTGTATTCCGTGGCCACGTTGGCGGTCGTCGCGGGATTGGCCAGCTGGGCCGCGCCCGGCGAATAGACAATGTCACCCACGTCTAAATGAGAAACGCGCGCGACCAGCTCCCAGGCACCCGGGCAAGAGCAGGGACAGTACGGGTTGAAGTTGTGAACCGGGAAAATCTGCTGGCTGTAAGTCGTTCGTGTCTCGCCTGTCAAGAACACGCTCGACAAGAAGACATACCCGCGAAACGGCACATCTTCCAAGAAGTGATTCCCCGGCGCGACCGCGGAAGGTCGCAGATCCTGGTGCTCTTCGTAGTATTCGGCAAGGAATCCGAACGGACCTGCGAAGTAGGTTAGCTCGGGGCACAGCCTCGTGCGCAACCCGTCCGCGCGCACCGTGGGATTGAACACGAAGAACGGAACGGTGTCGGGCGTCCGCAAAGTCGAAGGATTCATCGGCTCCTGCTCGATGCCGAAGCCACCTGAGACGCCGACTCCCAAATAACGCAGCCATTCAGAGTTGTCCGGATCGTTGAGCGGGCGGAGGGCGACCCGGCCGTCGACGTCCTTGTGATTGTTCGTATCGGTGCTGTTGCCGTTGATCTCGCCGTTGGAGATTGAGGCGGCGTAGTCGAAGCGACCAGCGAGCAGATCTTCGCCGTGCACCATGGCGCCCAAATCGCGCGCCGGGACGAGTTGATCGATGATTGAACGCTCGAGCGTCGGAACGAACCGGTCTTGAATCAGCTGTTCGTAGCTGATCGGTTGTTTGAATCGGCCAATCTCGAATTGAACCTCGTTCCAGTAATGGACGTTCATGTAAGCGTCTTGGTCGACCGTTGTTCCTTGTCCGAAGTCGGGCAACAAGCGGAAGTCGAAGTACTTGAAGACCGTCGCTTCCAGACCAAACCGCGCGCGTCGCAAGAGGAACGTGTCAATGTCCGTGCGATCCTTGGACCGCAGGAACTCGCGGTAGTCGACTTGAATTTGCCCGGTAATGCGAAACAAGAAATCCTTGTCCGCCGACTCGATGAAGATGCCGTTCGTCCTCCACCCGGCGAAAGGTCCGCTCGTGATCGTCTGGGGGGGAAAGATCTGGTTCGTTGGGCCCTCCGGCCCGACCGGGTTGAATGCCGGCGGTGGCGTTTGGGGCAGCGAACTGTCGGGAGCCGTTCCCAGTTCCGGCAAATTCGAGGAGGCAGGAATTGCGCCATGCTGATCGGACTGACTCTGCATCTGACGAATGAGCGTTTCTAGCTCGCGCACGCGCTGCTCGAGGTTTGTGCCATCCCCGAGCGGTGCCGCGGCAGCGGGCGGAATTGGAGCGTCATTCGATAGCGTGACAAGCACGGGAGGATTGGAAAGGGCCGGCAAATCAGCATTTTGGGCTTGAACCTTCACCGAGCCCGCGGCCAACAGCAATATTGCTGCGCCGATCCTCATTAGGAGTATCCCTACGCGCGGAGCGGGTGACCACCGAATGAGGGTCCTCATCTGCCAAGTTCTCCAATCCTCGTCGCCTAAGCGGTTGCCGACGTAGATTCCCCAAAAGCCCGCCTTCGCCACCCCTGCAGCATGCACGCAACCGTTACGACGAGTGTTATCAGTAGGATCGGCACAAACGTTAAACTTTGTTGAGCTGAACCGGAGTGACAAGGAGTTCCAAACCGCTTCACCGTTCACCACTTAGGTCGTGATTTGTCCCTTGGGACGCCGTCGAGGGTCCAAGAAAGGCGCGGTGGGCGGCCGAGCAATCAACACGCTTCATTTCCCAACTTTAAAGCGATTGAATATAAATGGCCCGGGCTTAGGGAATGACCGTAGCCGCCCTCAACGAACGGAGTGCCAGGGCGGGGGCTACTCGCAGCAACGCTGCTTGGGGCCCCGATGAGCGGTGCGCTCCAACAGGCACACGACGTGCATCAAGTCATCCAGGATGTTCGCAGCGGAAAGCTGGTCGTCGCCGACGTTCCGGCCCCTCTCGCCCAGCAGGGCGAAGTGCTGATCGCCAACGTGGCTTCCGTGATTTCCGCCGGCACCGAGCGGATGACGATTGACCTGGCGAAAAAATCTCTCCTGGGTAAGGCCCGCGAGCGGCCCGATCTCGTCCGACGAGTGCTCGAGAAATGCCGCAATGAGGGCGTTCTTACGACGCTCCGCCAGGTTCGCGAACGACTCGATACCCCGATTCCCATGGGGTACAGCTCTGCGGGAGTCGTGCTGGCGTGCGGAGCCGGCGTCCAGCATCTGAAACCGGGCGACCGCGTTGCCTCAAACGGTCCCCACGCCGGAATCGTGTCCGTCAGCAAACATCTCTGCGCCGCCATTCCCGAAGGAGTTGAGTGTGATCAGGCCGCGTTCGCGGTGTTGGGGGCGATCGCGCTGCAAGGAGTGCGGCTTGCCAAATGTGAACTCGGCGAGTCGGTGCTGGTAATCGGCTTGGGATTGATCGGCCAGATCGCTGTCTCGCTCTTGGCTGCTGCGGGCTGTCGAGTCATCGGCACCGACCCGGACGAAAAGAAATGCGAACTGGCCCTCGAGATGGGCGCCGAGTGCGCCCGACCAAGCTTGACGGAAGGGCAGATCCTTGCGGACACGGGCGGCCTCGGCGTCGATGCGGTTCTGATCACCGCGTCAACGACGTCCAACGCCCCGATCGACCAGGCCGCGGCGGCTGTCCGCAAGAAGGGCCGTGTCGTGCTCGTGGGGGTCGTGGGGTTGTCGCTCGACCGCCGACCGTTTTATTTCAAGGAGGCCGAGTTCGTCGTCTCGTGTTCGTACGGTCCAGGCCGCTACGACCCCGACTACGAAGATCGCGGGCACGACTATCCGGCCCCTTATGTCCGTTGGACCGAACAGCGAAACATTCAAGCCGTGCTCGACCTGATGGCCCGCGGCAAGCTCGACGTCCGGCCGCTCATCACGCACCGTTTCCCCATTGAGAAAGCCTCCGACGCCTACGAACTGATTCAGAGCAACGGACAACCGTACCTCGGCGTGCTGCTCCAGTACCAAGCACCGCAACCTGAAGCGCCGCCACGACGAAGCGTGCGTCTGGTGTCGGCCAGGCAGTGCGATCATCCGGCGATCGGCGTGTTGGGAGCGGGGAATTTTGCCCGGCTCGTGCTGCTGCCCGCGCTGCGTGACTGTCGCCGGCTCCGATTAGCGACGCTCTGCACGGCCGGGGGCCTTTCGGCCGTCACAGCCGGGCGGAGCCTCGAATTCGAGCAGGCCACGACCGATGAGGACGAAATTTTTGACAACCCAACCATCGACGCGGTCGTGTCGATCACGCGGCACGATCTGCACGCGCGGCACGTCGTGCGGGCGCTCGATGCCAGCAAGGCGGTCTTCGTCGAAAAGCCCCTTTGCCTGACCGTCGACGAGCTGACGGAGATCGAACAGGCCCGAGAACGACACACTAGCGTCCCGCTGATCATGGTGGGTTTTAATCGCCGATTCTCGCAAGCTGCCCGCCGTGTGCGAGAGTTCTTCGCCGACGTTTCGGCACCGCTGACGGTCTCGGTCCGCTTCAACGCCGGGGCGATTCCCGCCGATCATTGGGTCCACGATGAGACCGAGGGTGGCGGGCGGATCGTCGGCGAAGCCTGTCACGCGATCGACCTCGCCACATTTCTGGTGAGTTCTCCTCCAGTCCGCGTGTTTGCGGAATCGGTTGGCTCGCCACACGCGAACGAGATCACCGAGGACCAGTGCTTTATCACGCTCCGCCACGCCAACGGCAGCATTTCGAGCGTTGGCTATCTCGCAGGCGGGGACAAGGCCTTCCCCAAGGAGCGAATCGAGGTCATCGGCGGCAGCCGCCTCGCGGTCATCGACGACTTTCGCACGGTGACGACGAGCAAGAACGGACGAATCAGCCGCATAAAATTGAGCGGGCAGGATAAGGGTCACGCTGCCGAGATTGCGGCCTTTGCAAAAGCCCTGTGCGAGGGCGGCCCACCGCCTATTCCCTGGGAAGAGCTACGCGCCACGACGCTCGCCTCATTGCTGGCCGTCCGCAGCCTGCGTGAAGGCATGCCGATGGAAGTTGCTTGATCCGCCCGTGCCAGACTTCCTCCACATCCGCCGCCGGTTCCCTCAGGGCAGATCGGCCGGACGCGCGGCAACAGGCTTGAAGAACGCGCCCCGATTTCGCGACCATGTAGCTCCGATAAATTCGGCGCGTTCACAGCACCGGACGGAACTTGCCGTGCCGAAATTGGTTTGACCACCGTACGTCACAGGCGTCGGAGCAGCGATGCGAAGAATGTATCGGACCTTGCGAGTGGCGCTGCGAGCTTTGCGGCGCAATTTGCTGCGCTCGGCCATGACTTGCCTCGGAATCGTGATCGGAATCGCGGCGGTCATCGCCATGATGGAAATCGGTCAAGGAAGTGCCCTGGCCATACAGGATCGAATCGCCACGCTCGGCGCAAACGTGCTGCAGGTCGAGCCGGGCGCCAGTTCTTCGAGCGGCGTGCGGACGGGTTCGGGCACCACGCTGACCCTGTCGCCTGGAGACTGCGAGGCCATCGCGAACGAGTGCAGCGCTGTCCGCTGCATCGCACCGGGGGTCGATTGCCGCATGCAAGTCGTGTATGGCAACCGCAACTGGTCTCCTTGGAAGATTCTCGGGACTACCCCGGAATATCTGATTGTCCGTGACTGGGCCAATCTACAAGAGGGCGAGGTCTTCACCGATAGCGACGTCCGCAATGCGACCAGCGTCTGCCTCATGGGGCAGACGCCGGCCCGCGCGCTGTTCCCCGACGAGTCCCCCGTCGGCAAGGAGGTCCGCGTCCAAGGGGTCATCTTGAAAGTCGTGGGTGTCCTGGAAAGGAAGGGCGCGAACATGATGGGCGCGGATCAAGACGACGTCGTGATCGCTCCTTGGACAACCGTGAAATTCCGCATCAACGGGCTCAAGCTGGCTTTCAGCGACTTAAACGCGGCCGTCAACCCGGTCGTGGCAGCGAACCAGGTCAATACGCTCAGCAAGCAGTATCTGACGCCCGTGCAGTTTTACCTGCAGCGCACTGCGGCTCAGACGGCCGACCAGCCTCAACCCGTGCGATTCGTCGACCTCGACGATATTTACTTGTCGGTCGGCTCCCGCGAGGAAATCCCTCAAACCATCGATGAGATCACTCAATTGCTCCGCAGGCGGCACGCTCTGCGCGAGGGACAGCCGGATGATTTCTCGATTCGCGACTGGACTGAAGTCTCGAACCTCCTGAGCTCAACCAGCGCGCTGATGACCAAATTGCTGTTGTGCGTGGCGCCGATTTCGCTTCTCGTCGGAGGAATCGGCATCATGAACATGATGCTAGTCACGGTGACCGAGCGGACCCGCGAGATCGGCGTCCGCATGGCCATGGGGGCTCGGGGCAGGGACATTCGGCGCCAGTTTCTCGCGGAAGCCGTCATTCTTTGTCTGTGCGGTGGCATCGCTGGCATCGTGCTGGGCCGCGGAGCGTCGTTC
Source organism: Planctomycetaceae bacterium (assembly GCA_035949535.1). Lineage (GTDB taxonomy): Bacteria > Planctomycetota > Planctomycetia > Planctomycetales > Planctomycetaceae > DASPSM01. The sequence continues at coordinate 13,281 of DASZIA010000253.1, forward strand.
GCGATGACCAGGATCTTGGGCTGGCCGACGGTTCCCTCGTTGTCGGCAATTTTGCTTGCCGTTGCCGTCGCGATGAGCGTGGGCATTATTTTCGGCTACTATCCGGCGTGGAAAGCCTCGCGCCTCGATCCGATCGAGGCCCTGCGATACGAGTAGCAGCTGACTTGCAGTTGCCGATCCCGATGTCCCGTGCCGGTGTCCGGTCCCAGTCCCGGAGTCCCGTCCCAGTCCCGGTGTCCCGTCCCAGTCCCGGAGTCCGGTGCCAGTCCCGGTGTCCCGTCTCAGTCCCGGTGTCCCGTCCCAGTCCCGATGTCCCGTCCCCGTGCCGGTGTCCGGTCCCAGTCCCGGTGTCCCGTCTCGGTCCCGGTGTCCCGTCCCAGTCCCGGTGTCCCGTCCCAGTCCCGGTGTCCCGTCCCAGTCCCGGTGTCCCGTCTCAGTCCCGGTGTCCCGTCTCAGTCCCGGTGTCCCGTCTCAGTCCCGGTGTCCCGTCCCAGTCCCGGTGTCCCGTCCCAGTCCCGGTGTCCCGTCCTAGTCTCCCGTCCCAGTCTCAGTGCACCGTTCCAACTCTGTACAAAAATTGTACACCCCGATGTACAAGGTACGCTTCCAGCCCGGAAGTTGCGTTCCCGCGCGCACCTAGATCCATTGTCCACGCTTTTCAATTTCGATCGAGATCAATGTTCTACGGCCGTGTAAACAACTCGAGAAATTGTTCGGCGGCCCCGCCGCGCCAGAATTCCGGTCCATTGGACCCGAGGGACGGGACACGTGCACTGAATGGGGCGCTCGGGTCGGGTCAGCTGCTGCTGATTAAGGAGCTGACCCACAATGAAGTTTGACCCACCGTCGGTGCGAGACCCACGGGTCTTCCCGCTCCCACCTCGCCGCGGCCCTGAGGGTGGTCGAATTCGGCGACTCGCCTCAGGTGCAGGGGCGCACCCCGGCCGGTAGAATTCGGCCAGGAGGTGCGAACATGACGGGCGAACATTTACCGCTGAAGGCCATTCATCACGTTGAGCTGTTGGTCGGCAACGCCAAGCAGGCCGCCTACTTTTATCGGCACGCGTTCGGGTTTTCGCAGCTGGCGTATGCCGGGCCGGAGACCGGGTTAAAGGACCAGGCGTCGTACGTGCTCTACCAGGGGGACATCCGCCTGGTAGTCAGCACGCCACTGTCGCCGGCCGATCCGATGGCCGACCATTTGCGGCGGCACGGGGACGGCGTGCTCGACATCGCCTTCCTGGTGGACGACGTCGACTCGTCGTTTGCCGAGGCGGTGAAACGCGGGGCTCAGCCGGCACTGGAGCCGTACGACCGCAGCGACCAGTTCGGCCGCATTCGGCGGGCCAAGATTCGCACTTACGGCGACACTTTGCACTCGCTGATTTCGACGGCCGACTATACCGGGCCGTTCTTGCCCGGATACCAGGTCCGCCGCCGTCCCTCGCCGGGCGCGGGGCTCGAGCGGATCGACCATATCGTCGGCAACGTCGAAGACGGCCGGATGAACGATTGGGGCACGTTTTACAACAAGGTGCTCGGCTTCCATCAGTTCATGTCGTTCGACGACAAGGACATTTCGACCGAGTTTTCGGCCCTTCGCAGCCAGGTGATGGCCGCCCCTAACGACGTCGTCAAATTTCCGATCAACGAGCCGGCGCCGGGCAAACGCAAGAGCCAGATTCAGGAGTATCTCGATTACAACGGCGGGGCCGGCGTGCAGCACGTCGCGATTTCCACGCGCGACATCATCCATACGATCTCGGTGCTCAAGGACAACGGAGTCGAGTTCCTCATGGTTCCGGGGTCGTATTACGAGGATCTGTGGGAACGCGTCGGCGACGTTCGGGAGGATCACAAGGCGATCGAGGACTTGGGCATCCTGGTCGACTGCGACGAAAAGGGATACCTGCTGCAGATCTTCACCAAGCCGGTCGAAGACCGGCCGACCTTGTTCTTTGAGATCATCCAACGGCAGGGCTCGGACGCATTCGGGAAAGGCAACTTCAAGGCGCTTTTCGAAGCCATCGAGCGCGAACAGGCGGCTCGAGGGAACCTATAATTTGGGCGGGCAAGAAGTCGCTGTAGATCGACCTTTGAATTGCTGGGTGGCACTGGCGGCTTGCCCGCCAGTGTGCCTTTTGCTCGGGTGCCACTGCTGAGACGCTTCGGCTCAGCAGTGCGAACTGATGAAGACACGGCTGAGCGAGCTCAGCCGTGGCACACAGACAATAGTCTCCAGTTCTCAGAGACCCTCATCAGCGAGGTGCTCTATGCCGTCGTATTATCGTTTGGGCGAATTGCCTCGCAAGCGGCACACCGTCTTTCGGCAGCCGGACGGCAGCCTCTATCACGAACACGTGATGGGGAGCCGCGGATTTTCCGGTCCGGAATCGCTGCTCTACCACCGTCGCCCGCCGACTGCGATCGTCTCGTCAAAGCTCCTGCAGAAATGCGAATGGCCGCGCGACGCGGATCCAACGTTGCGGATGCGGCACTTCGCGACGCACAGTCTGCCGCAGGAAAAAAGCGCGACACTGAACCGCACGCCGCTGTTGTTCAACGCCGACGTGGCGATGTCCTACGTCCAGCCGACGGCGACCGACTCGTTCTTTTATCGCAACGCCCAGGGGGACGAGCTGGTTTATGTCTCTGAGGGGTCCGGTGTCCTCGAGACGATGATGGGCGACCTGGCGTACCAGCCGGGTGACTATGTGATCATTCCGCGGGGAATCACGCATCGCTGGAAGATCGGCGACAAGCCGACGCGGATGCTTGTGATTGAGAGCGCGGGCCAGGTTCGGCCCCCGTCGCGGTATGTCAACGAAGTCGGCCAGTATCTCGAGCACAGCCCGTACTGCGAGCGCGACATCCGCCGTCCGACGACGCTGCAATCGCACAACGAGACGGGTCAGTTCCCGGTCGTCGTCAAACAGAACGACGCCCTCACCGAGCTAATTTTGGACCATCATCCGTTCGACGTGATCGGCTGGGACGGGAATTATTATCCGTGGATTCTGTCGATTCACGACTTCGAGCCGATCGTCGGCAGCCTGCACCAGCCGCCGCCTGTGCACCAGACGTTTCAAGGGGACGGATTCGTCGTCTGCTCGTTCGTGCCGCGATTGTTCGACTTCCACCCCGACGCGGTGCCCGTGCCCTACAACCACTCGAACGTCAACAGCGACGAAGTGATTTACTACGCCAACAACGAATTCATGAGCCGCAAGGGGATTTCTTTCGGCTCGCTGACTCTGCACCCGGGCGGTTTGCCACACGGACCGCATCCAGGGCGCGTCGAGGAATCGCTGGGCAAGAAGCGCACCGACGAGCTGGCGGTGATGCTCGACACGTTCCGCCCTCTGCAAGTCGGCGAAGGCGTCCGGGTGATCGAGGATCCCGATTACGCGCAAAGCTGGTTTCGACACCTGGCAAAATAGCTCAGAATAAGCCCTATAGGCTGCCGAACAAGCGAGGAGCCAGCATGCGATCAGCGCCGGGGTATCTCCTGTTTAGGGCCTAACTGCTATGACTGCTGCCGCACCGCAGGATGGAGAACGCACCCAGGCTTACATGCAGCCGGGCTCGTTCGTGCCGCCGTCGCCTGTTGAACTGGCGGCCCGGCTGCCCAACCTGGAAGTGACCGAGATGCTGGGCCACGGCGGGATGGGCGTGGTCTACAAGGGGCGACAGCCGTTTCTCGATCGCGCGGTCGCCATCAAGCTGATCCGCCCGGATTTCAATAACGAGGAGTCGCAGCAGAACTTTCTTCGCGAGGCCCGTTCGCTGGCGAAACTGACGCATCCTTACATTGTCAACGTGTTCGACTGCGGCAAATCGGGCGAGCTGTTTTACTTCGTGATGGAATACGTCGAGGGCAACAGCCTGCGACAGCTCATCGCGCAGAAATCGGTCTCCGAGCGAGACGTCCTCGATTTCCTGCCCCAGATCGGCGAAGCGTTGCAATACGCCCACGACAGCGGCATCGTTCACCGGGACGTGAAACCGGAAAATATTATCGTCGATCGCCGCAACCGGGTGCGGCTGGTCGATTTTGGTCTGGCGAAGTGGCTCGGCTTTGCGGGAGACGGAGTGCGCGACACGGCCGTCGCTGGCACGTGGGGCTATATCGCGCCGGAACAGATCTCCATGCCTGACCGCGTCGACCACCGCGCGGACATCTTTTCCACCGGCGTTGTCTGCTACGAGATGTTGACCGGGCAGGTACCGCGGACCGAGTTTCAGCCGCCCTCAAAATCGTCAGCGGCCGATCCGCGTTTTGACCCGATCGTGGCGCATGCTCTCGAGCGCGATCGCGAGCGTCGATATCAGCAGATGCGCGAAATGAATTCCGATGTCCTCTCGCTGACAAGGACGCCGGAATCGACCGTGCGCTTCACAAAGACGATCCCGGCACCGATCGAAAAGGTGTTCGAGGCCTGGACTCGGCCGGCGGTGATGGCCAACTGGTTCGCCCCCACGGACGATTTCACGACGCCTGTCGCCGAGGTCGATCTGCGCGTCGGCGGGAAATACCGCGTGGGAATGCAGCCGAAAGGCAGTACAGACGTGCTTTTGCACAGCGGGCAATACTGCCGCATCGAGGAGCCCAACTTATTGAGCTTCACATGGAATCTGGGGCACGCCCCCGATGCACCGGAAACACAGGTTACGGTCGAGCTTCGCCCAAACGGGGAATTGACTGACCTCACGCTCATCCACGAGCGATTTCGCGATCCGACACTGCGAGATCGTCACCGGGACGGCTGGAATGGTTGTTTGAATCGATTGGCGAGCAAACTCGGTGGATGATCGGGGATCGGTCGGCGCATGGCGCAGAAACGCAGTCGCGAAAAACCAGTCATTCTTGGAGCTGGGCGTTTTCTGCGTTTGGTTCGGGCTGACGGCTGGGAATTCGTCGAACGGGTGCGAGTGACGGGAGTCGTGGCAATCGTTGCTGTCACCACCGACGGCGAGTTGATCCTGACCGAGCAGTTTCGAGCATCCGTCAAGGGACCCGTGATCGACCTGCCGGCCGGACTGGCCGGCGACGGCCCGGGGACCGAAGAACTCGTCACCGCTGCCCGACGGGAGCTGATCGAAGAGACCGGCTATGACGCTCGCCGATTCACGCTGCTTGCGCACGCGCCGACGTCTCCGGGCCTGACCACCGAAGTCGTGTCATTCTTTCACGCGAAGGGTCTCAAGAAAATTGGCGCTGGGGGCGGCATCGAGGGCGAACACATCCAAGTCCACTCCGTCAAATTGGAACGAGCCGACGCCTGGTTGCGAAGGCGCAGCCGCAAGGGCGTTCAGGTCGATTGCAAGGTTTACGCGGGGCTCTATTTCGCGCAGTGCGGTCGTCGGGTTTAGGACCCTGAGGTTCGCGAAGGACAACTGCGCGGGTCGCTTGCAGCGGAACGCCGCGGACCCGTTTACTCGTAACGCAGCGCCTCGATCGGGTCGAGCCGCGAGGCCTTCCACGCAGGGTAAAAACCGAAGACCACGCCAATCAGCAGCGACACGCCAACCGCTGCGATCATCGCCGGCCACGACGTTCGGGTGGGCCAGAGCAGGGTCGTGCGAACGATGAGCGACGAGACGCGGCCCAAAAGAATTCCAGCCGCTCCGCCCAGGGCGCACAGCAAGAGGGACTCGGCCAGGAATTGCTGCAAAATGTCGCGCGAACGGGCACCGACGGCCATCCGCACGCCGATCTCCTTGGTTCGCTCGGAAACGGACACCAGCATGATGTTCATGATTCCGACGCCGCCGACCACCAGCGAGATCATCGCCACGACCAATAGCAAAACCGACATCAATCGCGACGTTGACGCCTGAGTTCGGCTGATTTCCGTCATGTCGCGCAAGGTGAAGTCTTCGGGCTGGCTGGCGCGCAGGTGGTGGCGTTCGCGTAGCAGTTCCTGGATCTGCCTCATCGCCGGCGTAATGAGGTCGTCCGCGCGGGCCTTGACCAGAACCAGGTCGAGGTTCGTGAAGTGTACCGGCTGGGGTGTGTCGGCGAGTTGAGTCGCCGAGGCCACCGGGTACAGCACGGGCTTCACGGAGGGAAATATCTGGTTGAGAGAGTTCACCTGTTGGGACGGATCGACCTTGAGCGCCGCGCTCTGGTTGGTCTTCTGAGCAGACTGCCCCACGATTTTGAACTTCAGTGTGGTCCAGGGGAGGATCACGATGTCGTCTTGATCCTGGCCGTACATGTTGGCGCCCTTTCGGGAGAGCACGCCCAGGATCTTGAGTGGCTTGTTGTTCATTCGCAGTTGCCGACCGATCGGCGACTCGTCCCCGAACAGTTCGTGGGCAACGGTTTGACCGATCACGCAGACCTCGCGAAGTGCGGTCACATCTTCCTCCGAAAACATCGAGCCTTCGACCAGTTGGTTCCAATCGCGAATCTCGAGGTAGGCCGGAGTTGTGCCATTGATGCGATCGGGCACCCAGTTATGCCCGTTGGCGACGACCTGCGTGCGGGCTGCAACCAAGGGCGCAACGCTGCACAGGGCGCTGCAGCGCTCGGAATTTGCCATCGCCAGGGCGTCTCCTGGGGTCAAGCTCATGGCGCTGCCTGCCCCCCCCGCAACTCCTGCCGCTGCGAGATTTCCCGGGAGCACCAGGATGGTGTTGGAACCCATGCTGGCAATCGTGGCCTCCACCTCGCGCGCGGCGCCCTCACCGATTTCCACCATGGCAATCACCGCTCCGACGCCAATCACGATGCCGAGCGTCGTCAATGCCGAACGCATGACATGTCGCCTCAGGGCACTGACTGCCATCTGCGGCGTGCGGTAGAGGAGACGCATGAGAAGGTTCTAGTCGGCGGGGCTGCCAGGGCGTCGGTCGACGGCGTCAAGCCTCGTCAGGCAGCGGCCGGGTCGGGTTCGGCGGATCGAGCATCGTAGACGCCCTCCGCGATCAGGCCGTCGCTGATTCGGATGACGCGCCGAGCATATTGGGCGACCCCCACGTCGTGCGTGACGAGCACGACCGTGATGCCATCTTCCTCGCTGAGGTCCTGGAACATTTGCAGGATTTCTTTGCTGGTCTTCGAGTCCAGGTTGCCGGTGGGTTCATCCGCAAAGACGATCTGCGGACGGTTGATGAGCGCTCGGGCGATTGCGACGCGTTGCTGCTGGCCGCCCGACAGCTGCGACGGGTGGTGATCGATTCGCTCGGCCAGTCCCACCCGCTCCAGCATCGCTCGACCGCGCAATCGCGCTTCGCGCTTGGACAGCAGGGCGTTTGTGTAGCCGAGCGGCATGATCACGTTGTCGAGCGCGCTCGTCCGGGCCAGCAGGTTGAAGCTTTGAAACACAAAGCCGATTTTGCGGTTGCGGATCAAAGCCCTCTCGTCGCCGGACAATTGCGAAATTTCCCGGCCGTCGAGCCAATACTGGCCCGAGGTGGGCCGGTCCAGACAGCCCAGGATATTCATGAGCGTCGACTTGCCGGAACCGGACGCTCCCATCAGCGCGACCATTTCGCCCCTACCAATCTCCAGCGAAACGCCCTTCAACACCGGCACCGCGACTTCGCCGAGCGAATACGTTTTTGTGATGTCGTGAAGTCGAATTAATTCCATCTTGGCCCTTTAAAAACGACTGCTCGGCCGGGCGACAACATCGGGCTTACTTCTTCCTAGACGAACGCGGCCCGAACGGATTGACAGTGGCTTCCCGACTCTCCGCCGGTTGGTTGTCGCCGGTGACGATTTCGGTTTCCGGAGTCAGTTGTTCCTTGATGACGTCGACCACTTCCGTCATCAGCCCGTCGGTGAGACCCACCCGCACCTTGATCGGGCGGGCCCAGTCACCGTCGGGCACCCAAATGGTGGCGCGCGTGAGCCGCCGCTTGGCAGAAGGCTCGGGAGTTCCATCCTCGGCAGTCGCGCGGCGCAGACCCTGCTCGTAGAGCGCCCGGTGTTCGGGAGCCACCAGCGGAAGCTGGGGCCGGTAGTGCAAGGCGGCGTTGGGCACCAGGAGTGCGTCCGTGCGTTCGTCGACCTTGAACTGCAAGTTCGCCGTCAGGTAGGGGAGGAGTTTATCGCCGGCCGGCACATCGCGCCGGTTGCGAGTTCCCTGCGCCGCGCCTGCGGCTGAGTAAGGATCGAGCTTGCCGTCTTCGTTATCCACGTTCACGACAACGGTGTAAGTGACGACGTTCTGAGTCATGGTCGCGTTCAGCCGGATCTGTCCGACTGTGCCATGGAAAACGTCGGCCGGGTAGGCATCGACGGTGAACGTGGCATGCTGCCCGGGGTAGATGTTGCCGATGTCGGACTCGTTGACCGACACCCAGACCTGCAGTCGCCGCAAGTCCTTGGCAATGAGAAACAGGCTCGGTGCGTTCAAACTGGACACCACGGTCTGGCCGACATTGACCCGGCGATCGATGATGATCCCCTTCACCGGCGACTTGATCGTGCAGTAGCCGAGGTTTTTCTCGGCCTTGGCGAGCGTTCCGCTGGCCTTTTCCACCGCCCGTTTTGTTTTTTCGAGGTTAGCCTCGGCCGCTGAGATGGCCGCCTTCGCTGTCTCCCAGGCGTTTTGGGCGGAGTCGAAATCGTTCTGCGAAATCGTCTTGCTTGCCTTGAGGCGCTGGGCCCGCTCCCAGTCGCGCTCCTCGTGACGGAGATTAGAGCGCATTTGCACGAGTTCGCTCTCGGCACGCCGGACATCGGCCTGGCACAGACCCAGATCGGCACGGGCGATCACGACCTCGGGCGCGTACAGCGAATCGTCGATGCGCGCCAGCACGGTGCCCTGCTCGACCGATGAGCCGTAGTCGATGGTGCGTTTCGGGTCGCTCGGGTCCTGGCCAAAAGCGAGGATCTGGCCGGCAACTTGGGCCCCCACGTCGATGACTTCTTCCGGCTCGATCGTTCCGGTGGCGATAATTGTGGCAACCAGGCTGCCGCGCGTCGGGTGGTCAGTGCGAAAAAGCGGCTCTTTGCCGCTCTCGCTGTACCAATGCCAGCTTGCCCGCACACCAGCGGCTAGTCCCGCCGCAGCGAAAACGAACAGGGCTACGTTACGTAGAATACGAACGGCGCGGGCCATGGAGACGCGTTCAGGGTAGAGATCGAACCGGTGCCGGAAGGTGGTGGGGGACCGTCAAACGGAGGCATTCAGGCGGGATGCAACTTGGTGGGACACATCTATCCTAGGGCAACTTGCAGGCGGAAGCAAGAAACCGGCGGTCGCTGCGGGCTCAGCCGACGGCGGTCGGGACTTCGCATTTTTTTGCGCGCAACATGGCCTAATGCTCACGCTCCGGGGCTGAGTTAGGCCCGCACCTTATCGAGCGCCGCTTCAAGCCGCCCACGGGCGCTGACGATCTCGGGTCGGAGGGATGTGTCATGCTACAATTGCTAAGCAGGCGGAGCGGTTCCGCCCTCGATGCCTCGCTCTGAATCTCACCTGCTGTCCGTCACGCCGAGTGCACGCCGATGCTGGGAAATCTCGCCGAACGCTACGCGCAAACGCGCCAATTTACGGAACGTCTGTGCGAACCGTTGGCGATTGAGGATTTCGTCGTGCAATCGATGCCCGACGCCAGCCCGACGCGTTGGCACTTGGCGCATACGACGTGGTTTTTTGAGACGTTCGTGCTTGCCCGTTGGGAAGAGAACTACCGGCCGGCCAACGCGGACTTCCAGGTCCTCTTCAATTCCTACTACAACGGTGTCGGCGAGGCCTTCCCTCGCGCGCGGCGCGGACTGCTGACGCGGCCGACTGTGGCCGAAGTCTTCGAATATCGACGCGCCGTCGACGAGCGTATGGCGCGGCTGCTGCACGGGCTCAGAGACGACGACTCGCAGGAAACGGCAGGCGTGGTCGAACTGGGAATCAACCATGAGCAGCAGCACCAAGAGCTCTTGATCACGGACATCAAGCATGCTTATTCGTGCAACCCGCAATGGCCGAGATATCGGCAATTGCCGGACCGTCTTTCGGCGACGAACTCGAAGCCGGGGGGTTGGTCCTCTTTTGAGGGGGGTGTCGTCGAGATCGGGCACAGAGGCCGCACATTTGCCTTCGACAACGAGCGCCCGCGTCATAAGACATTCTTGCAGCCATTTGAAATTCAAAATCGGCTCGTAGCCACAGGTGAATTTCTCGACTTCGTGAACGACGGTGGTTACCGCCGTCCGGGGCTGTGGCTGTCGCTCGGGTGGTCCATCGTCTGCGACCAAAAATGGGCCGCGCCGCTCTACTGGGTCGAGCGGGATGGGAATTGGCACGAGTTTACCCTTGGCGGTTTGCGCCGATTGAACGTCGAGGATCCGGTGTGCCACGTGAGCTATTTCGAGGCAGATGCCTTCGCGCGCTGGTCGGGCGCACGGATACCGACGGAAGCCGAATGGGAGCACGCCGCGATGGGGGTCGACGTGGAAGGCAGCTTCGTGGAAGGTGAGCGTTACCACCCGGCGAGGGCCGACAACGATCACGCCGGTCTCGCCCAAATGTATGGCGAAGTGTGGCAATGGACGGCCAGTCCTTACACGCCGTATCCCGGTTTTGTGCCCCCTTCAGGGGCGCTGGGCGAATACAACGCCAAGTTCATGTGCAACCAATACGTTCTGCGCGGCGGGTCGTGTGCGACGCCTGCCAACCACATGCGACCGACGTATCGCAATTTCTTTCCCCCGGAGGCGCGGTGGCAGTTCGCCGGTATCCGTTTGGCCCGTGACACGCAAGGCTAACTGACGGTGCGAGATTCCTGGACACGCATGGCCCCCTCACCCCCGACCCCTCTCCCGCAAGGGGAGAGGGGAGAAGATTTGCGCGTAGCGCCGTTGCTCTCTTCCCCCCTCGCCCCTTGCGGGAGAGGGGTTGGGGGTGAGGGGACGCTCGGTCACAATCGCAGAATTGCGGGCCGTCGTTTGAAGCGTCGACATGCTTGAGTTCCGCGGAGTCTCGAAATCTTTCAACGGAACGATCGTCGTTCATCCATTCGATCTCTCGATCGCGCCGGGTGAGGTGGTAGTCCTGCTCGGGCCGAGCGGGTGCGGCAAAACGACAATCTTACGGATGGTCGCCGGGCTGGTCGCGCCGACCAGTGGTCAGATCACCGTCGACTCGATTCCGCTGGGCAACCCGACTCTCAGCGCCGTGCGGCGCAAGCTGGGATACGTGATCCAGGAAGGGGGCTTGTTTCCGCACTTAACGGCCACCGAAAACGTCACGCTGAGGCCGCGGCATGACGGCTGGCCGCACCAGCGGATTCACGAACGGCTGGACCAATTGGTCCACATGACCCAGTTCCCGAACAGCGGACTTACTCGCTATCCGAATGAGCTGTCGGGCGGGCAGCGCCAACGGCTGAGCCTGATGAGAGCCTTGTTCCTGAATCCGCCGATTCTTCTGCTAGACGAGCCTTTGGGCGCTCTCGATCCCCTGATCCGCGCCGGGTTGCAGCGCGATCTCAACGATGTATTCGAGCGGACTGGCGCAACCGTCCTGTTGGTCACGCACGATTTGGTCGAAGCGGGTCGATTCGCGGATCGCGTGTGTGTCATGAATGCGGGTCGCATTGTGCAGCAGGGGCAGTTCGCCGAAATCCTCGAAAAACCGAGCGACGAATTCGTCCGCGAATTTGTCAACTCGCAGGTCGTCACGCCGTGAAGAACCGGTCGCTCCTCAAACTGATCGCGTTGACTGCGGTGCTGCTGATCGCCGGCCTTGCGCCACTCCCCCACCGTGCCGTACAGCTACGGGTGGGGTCGAAGAAGTTCACTGAGTCGGTCATTCTGGGCGAAATGATGCGGCTGTTGGCCGAAGACGCCGGCCTCAAGGTGGCGCATTATCGCGAGTTCGGTGGGACACGGATCGTGTTCGACGCGCTGGTGGCCGGGGACATCGACGTGTATCCGGAATACACCGGCACGATCACCGCGGAGATTCTCGCCGGCCAGAACGTCACCGACGAAAAAACGATGCACGACTTGCTGCGCCAGAAAGGCATCGGTGTTTCGAGGTCTCTCGGCTTCAGCGACACGTACGCGCTGGCGCTGACGCGGAAGCGGGCCGCGGAACTGGGCCTATCACAGATTTCGGACCTCAAGCGATTGCCGGAGCTGCGGCTCGCACTGACCCACGAATTTCTCGACCGCGGAGACGGCTGGCAGGCGCTCAAGCGCCGCTACGACCTTCAGCAGCGCAACGTCGTCGGCGTCGACCACGACGTCGCCTATCGCCAGCTCCTGGCCGGGGAGGTCGACGTGATCGATGTCTACTCGACCGACGCGATGATCCGCCGCGGCGATCTGGTCTTGCTCAAGGATGACGCGTCGTTCTTTCCCCGGTATGACGCCGTCTGGCTCTACCGGCTCGACACCGCGTCGCGCTATCCGGAACTGTCGGCCGCGATGCGTCGGGTAGAGGGAACGGTGTCCGAGGCCGCGATGCAGTCGCTCAACGACGAGGTCGAAGCCGGCCGCAAGACGGAATCGCAAGCGGCGGCCGCCTTCCTTAAGGAACACGGCGGGTTGCGCGTGGAAGAGCAATCGACGTCGCGAACTGAGATGATCGTCCGGCACATCGTTGAGCACCTCGACCTGGTTCGGCGGTCGCTTTTCCCGGCAATCGTCGCAGGGGTGGCGCTGGGTATTCTGTGTCAAAGACGACCGCGAACCGGCCGGCTCGTGTTGGCCCTCGTCGGACTGCTGCAAACGATTCCTTCGCTGGCCCTGCTGGTGCTGTTACTGCCGCTCGTTGCCGCACTGGGCTATCGCAGCATCGGCGAGGGTTCCGTGACGGCCGTGACAGCACTCTTTTGTTATTGCTTGTTACCAATCGTAAGGAACACTTACACGGGCATCGAGGGCATCCCACGCGGCACGATCGAATCGGCCACCGTTTTGGGGCTTGGCCCCACGGCGCGGCTGGTCGAGATCGAGCTTCCGATCGCGTTGCCAACGCTCTTGGCCGGAATTCGCACTGCGGCCGTACAAAACGTCGGGTTCGCAACGTTGGGCGCGATCATCGGCGCCGGTGGATTAGGCCAGCCGATCCTGCGTGGAATCCGCGTCAACGACCTGTCGTTAATTCTGGCCGGGGCCATCCCAGCGGCGCTGTTGGCCCTGCTCTTGCAAGGAGCAATCGATGCGATCGAATGGGCCGTCGTGCCGCGCGGTTTGAAGCGCCGGGCCGAGACCCAGGAATGAACGAGACCCAAGACTCTCTGTACAGCCCTCGTTTACGCGTCCGGTTAATGCAGGAAGTTTACTAACCCGAAGCGTGAGCGAGGGTCTTGGAGTGTCGGATGGTGGACAACCTCAGGAAATAGGTGAGCCGATGGCGAAAGCGATCTGGAAGGACCATGTTATTGCGGAAAGTAATGACACCGTCGTCGTCGAAGGCAATCACTACTTTCCACCCGAGAGCGTGAAGGCCGAGTACCTGGCCGCGAGCAGCCACACGACCGTTTGCGGGTGGAAGGGGACCGCCCAGTACTATGACCTTGTCGTCGACGGGCAGACCAATCCGGGCGCGGCCTGGTATTATCCGACTCCCAAGGCTGCGGCCCAACAGATCGAAGGGCGAATCGCGTTTTGGAAGGGCGTGCAAGTCGTGGGCTAACGGCGCGTGCCTTGGCTGCCCGCTGGTCGATGCGAGTCGATGACCGTGCCGGGCAACGCACCATTTTGCAACACGGCGAAGTGCAACACCGCGAATTGCCTGTTTTTGTCGGTCCACTCCTTGCGGAGCGTCAATCCAGCAGCCGCGGCAACGGCTGCAAATTCGTCCACTGTGTATTTGTGCGAATACTCCGTGCAGATTGTTTCGCCCCGGTCAAACTCGATGGTTTCGCCGCCGAAAGTCACCGCCTGCGCGCGGCGGCTGACCAGGTACATTTCGACTCGACCCAACTCGCCGTTGTAGCGGGCGCAGTGGAAAAACTGACTCAGATCAAAGTCCGCGCCCAACTCGCGATTCATCCGGCGCAGCAGGTTGAGATTGAATTCGGCAGTCACGCCGCGGAGGTCGTTGTAGGCAGCTTCGATCGTCGCCGCGTCCTTCTTGACGTCGATTCCGATCAAGAGACCGCCGCCATTGCCGCACATCCGACTGATGCGACGAAGCACCGCGATTGCTTGACCGGGCAGGAAGTTGCCGATCGTCGAGCCGGGAAAGTAAACCGCGGAATGCGTCGCAGCCCGCAACGAACGCGGCAAGGCAAAATCCTGCGTAAAATCCGCGCAGACCGGCAGGACCTCGATTCGAGGATAATCGCGCGCCAGTTCGCGCGCGGTCTGCTGCAAGTGCTCGCGCGAGATGTCCACGGGAACGTAGGCCGCCGCATCGGGCAGTGCGTCCAGGAGGTAGCGCGTTTTGACGCTGCTGCCGCTGCCATACTCGACCAACATCGCGCCGGGGCCGATCTGCGCTCCCATCTCGGGCGCAAACTGGTCCATAAGTGCCAATTCCGAACGAGTCAAATAGTACTCGTCCAGTTGGCAGATTCGATCGAACAGCTCAGAGCCGCGCTGATCGTAGAAGTATTTGCACGGCAAACTCTTGGGCCTTGTTCGCAGCCCGTCGATCGCGTCGCGGAAGAATACGCGCAGAGCTTTCGAGGCGCGCCGCTGATCGGCAACGGAAAGGTCCATAATCGCTCATCTCTCTAGGCCGTCAATCAAAGTGGGTTGGGTGGGCAGACGCTGCCGACAACTAAGGCAATCAAAGTGTCGATTCGCAGACTGATTATTCTATTCGGTGGACATGCCCAGGGACGTGAAAATCCGCGCTTCTGCCAGCCGTTTGCGGCGAGTTCACATTTCCTTCAAACATTCGTGAACGAACTGCACCGCCATCGCTCCCTCGCCGACAGACGAGGCGACGCGTTTGACCGAACCCGAACGCACATCCCCGGCGGCGAAAACGCTCCGCCGGCTGGTCTCGAGCAAGAAAGGTTGGCGGACACCGCTCCAGTTTGGCGACTGCGCCAGCGACGGTCCGGTTTGCACGAATCCCTTGGGATCCTTGTCAATCTCGGGCGGGAGCCACTCGGTCCGAGGAGATGCCCCAATAAAGCTGAACACTGCGGGGACTTTCAGCATTCGCGTCTCCCCGGTCTTTTTGTTGATGACCTCGACGGCGCCCAGGTGGCCGTCACCGCACATCCGCTTAACCTCGGTGTTGCAAAGCACGTCGATGTTGGGGGTCTGCTCGATGCGATGCACCAGATAGCTCGACATGCTCTTGTACAGGTCGTCGCCGCGAATCACGATGTAGACCTTGCGAGCCAGTCCGGAGAGGAAGGCGGCGGCCTGTCCCGCGGAATTGCCTCCACCGACAACGACCACATCCGACCCCCCGCACATTTGCGCCTCGATGGGTGTGGCGGCGTAGTAGACGCCGCGGCCCTCGAACGTCTCGCACCCCTCGACGTTCAACAGGCGATAGTCGGCCCCGGTGGCGATCAGCAGGCATTTGGTGGTGACTGTCTCGTCCCCGTCGAGGTGCAGCACCGAGTACATGTTGTCGAAGGTCAGCGTCGCGACGGATGTGGGAATGGACAGGCGCGCGCCGAACTTGTTGACCTGCATGACGGCAAGCTCCGCCAGCTCGCCTCCCGTGATGCCGGCGGGAAAGCCCAGGTAATTTTCGATGCGCATGCTACGGCCCGCCTGACCGCCTGGTGCGGTCCGCTCGAGCACGACGATTCGCAAGCCTTCGGAGGCGCCGTAAACCGCGGCCGCCAACCCGGCCGGTCCGGCCCCGACCACGACCAGGTCATAAACCGTCTGGTCTAATTCATGGCGCAGGCCCAGGGCATCGGCCAAATCGCGATTGGTCGGGTTGCGCAACAGCAACTTGCCGCCCCACATCACCACGGGCGTATCGGCTTCGCTCAACTCGAACCGTTTGAGCAACGCGTCAACCTGGGGATCGGCCTCGAGATCGAGCCAAGTGAAGGGCACTCGGTTCTTGCTCAGGAAATCGCGGATCCGGAAGGTGCCTTGCGAATAGCGCGATCCGATCACGCGCGGGCCCACGAAGGTCCCCGGCTCGCGTAGCAGTTGCCGACGGGCAATGAACGCCCGCAGGATCGTATCGCCCAGCTCGGGGTGGTGACTGAGGAGCTGTCGCAGGGCTTCGGGTGACACCTCGTAGATTTCGCTGTCGCGACGGACGACGGCCCTGACCAGCGCGGGACTACCGGTCACCTGCGCCACCTCTCCGGTGAACTCGCCGGGCTCGTGGACTACCACGACTGTTTTCGGTGCATCTCCCGATACGTCCACGATCTCCACTTCGCCCGACTTGACCACGCAAAAGTTGTAGTTGCGATCGCCGATCTCAAACAGCGTTTCTCCGGCCTGATAACGCTTGAGCACCATTAGCGGGCAGCGCCCGAACGACGCCAACTCGGCCTCGCTGAGCTTGGGAAAGGCGATGCTTCGCAATTCGCGGCTTTCCATCGTGGTCCCTTTTCCCCAAAGCAATTTGCGGATTTTACGCGCGCAGGTAAGGCACGAATTGCTCCGGGACGGGCAGCGTCGCCTCGTCGACGAAGCACCAGGCCCACCGCTCGTCCGGCTCGAAGGAAGCCATCACAGGATGGTGCGACTGATGGAAATGTCGCGTGGCATGGCGGCCCGGCGAGCTGTCACAACAGCCGACGTGACCGCAGGTGAGGCAGAGACGGAGATGAACCCAAGGTGTGCCGAGTTTCAGGCACTCTTCACATCCCTGAGTCCGGGCGGGAGTCGGAACGAGACCTTGCAGATGGTCGCAGCTCATCACCGAACTTTCTGGAGAGTAGTCGCTTCGTTCGAGTCTTCCCTGTTCCGCAAGACTTGAGCCATGACGCAGCGGCGCCAGTCATCGTCGCAGCTGACCCTGGATTCCCTCCTCCGTCTTGACAGGACTTGGAATTATAGGCAGCAGGGAGGCTGCGGAGGGTTCTGGCCGCTGTTCGCTCAGACCCATTGGGCCGCCATCGGCGACCCAAGCATTATGACTTCTCGAGTGCCCGTGCGGCTACGGTGACAATCGGCGAGCTGGGGCTGGGCGCTTCCAAGCGAGAGGGCACTCTGGTGAACATCGGCCGGCGAGGTCACGCTACGTCCGCCCGAGAGGCCCGAGAGCTCACTTTGGCGTTGAGGGAACAGGATCCCGCAACTCTCGAAAGATGCTTCCTAGCAACGTTTCGTCGGGTAACGGAACCCGGAATTGCTTTGCGATTTCGGAAGCAAGAGCCGCGGCCCCTTCAAGCCCGCAAAGGCTCTCTTCCAGTCCGCCGTTGCACCATGAAGCCAACTGCTGAAGGACATCCTGGCGCCGACACGCATGACGGTTGTCGCAAAGATCGGCAATGCTTTCTGCAAGGCGCATCGCTTCGATAAAGCGAAGAGACTCAACTCCGCCGGACTTTGGACCATGTTGGAAACGCACTGTGCGTACCAATTCGTCGGGGAGTCCCCATTGTTCCATCAGCGCAGCCGAGATCTCTGAATGTTCGATTCGCAGGTCTTCACGTTCGATGACGTGCAGGTGGGTCGGGCCGCACGACCGGGCGCGAGAGACGAGTCGGGCATAACGATCCTCAAACGTCGCTCCCAACGCGGCAATCCCGATGTCTTGCAAGAGCCCGAGGACGAACGCGACGTCGCCCGAAAGGCCAAAATGCTTTTGCGCAAAGACTGAAGCGAGAGCCGCGTTCAATGTGCTGCGACGCTGATACCAGTCTCGAAGCGACAGCGACATTCGCCGCACGAGAGGCTTTTCGGCCCCTTTGATTCCCGAACAGACGAGTAGGGCCGCAGAACGCATGACTCCGATTCGAGTGATGGCGTCTGTGACGCTGGCAATCTGGCCGCGCAGGCCGGCGCTCGCGCCCTTCGCCAGCCGCAGAATCTCATCCGTCGCCTCCGCGTCCGCCATCACTTCGCTTGCAAGACGATCGGGCTTCAGCTCGGACTCGGGCAACGTCAGGAACGTTGCTAGTTTCAGCAGCGACTGCTGGGCACTCGATAAAGTTGCAAACGGGCGCACCAGTTCGCGGGCCTGTGGCGAAACGGTTCCGCGCGTTCGATGCTTCGCCGCGATCTTGCCTCGAACGGCTTGAACAACTTCGGCATCGCTTGCATTGCGTGACATCACCTTCGGAGCGCTCGGTCCGCCGGTGACTGCTCCCGGAGGCGCGTTTTCGTCTCCGAGGAGGAGGATCTCCGTCAAAGCCGCGGATGATTTTAGGTGGCCGACCAAATCCTGCGGATGGAGAAAGCCGAATCGCGAGTTTTCTAACACGAGCACTTCCAAATGGCGACTTTCTGCCAGACGGCAAAGCGCATCGGTGCTCTCGGCAACAAATGGGAGCAACGATTGACGTCTTAGCTGTGCAGCAAGCTCCTGGGCACGACTCATATCGTGCATGAGCAGGGCCACAGCCGGCATTCGGGAATCTTCGGCCGCATCGTGCTCGTTTGCGTTCGCCAACCTCGCAACGCGCGTTCGACTTCCCGCGGCGCGGACCGAAGAGTCGGAGGACTGCATCAGTTCGCGAATTCGAGAGACGAACTCCGTCGCGTTGACCGGTTTTTGGAAAACGTGGTCGACACCCCGCGATTGCAGATCACGCAG
>DASZIA010000254.1:0-11534 GCA_035949535.1 Planctomycetaceae bacterium
GTGAGTCGGACCGACGCGCGCAACGGTTTCTCAGACCAACGCGAAGTCAAGCGGAACCGAAGCGAGGCGCGGACGTTGCGTTTTTCAACCGCCGTCGGGTAATAGGTGCGTTATCGGCTATTCTTCCGCCCTTCAAGTCCCTTTGTCGCGGCGTCTACGACCTGCTTCACGTAAAACACGATATTCGCGTGGCGCGCGCCTTTGACGACGACCGGTTCGACATGCAGAAGCTCGCGCGCGGCCCACTGCTCCCATCCCGGCCGTATCGCGTCGTCCTTTTCGCCGCAGACGTAGACATACTCGACCTTCGGCAATTCTTTCAGCGGGCAAACCTCCGACATTTCGGGAGCGCGTTCCGCAAGCCGACGGGCAAACTTCGTAGCGAAGACTTTCTCGAAATCGAACGCCTCTTGGAATGACTTGCCCGGCGTCGGAACGACGGCGTTGAGCATCACAATTCGCCGTATCGGCCGCTCGGCTGCCACGAGCGGCATGAATAATCCTTGGCCGGAGACGCCGACGAGGCCGATATCGCCTTTGACATTCTTCAGCGCCTCAACCATGTTTTTCGCCAGGTCCTGATTCGGTGTTTTCGACCGATTCGGCGAGGGTACAAACTTGCACGAATAGCCGCGCTTTTCAAATTCCGCTGTCAGCGGCACGAACGCAAGCGCGCCGATGACGCCGCCGGCGGGGATCACAAAAGTAATCTCGGCCTTTCCCGTACTGGGGAGCGTCTCTTCGGGGGTCTTCTCCCAGCGCCAGTGCGTCGATTTGAAATTGCCCCACATGCCGTCGCAGCGCGTCCCAGTAGCCGAACACCAGCGCCCAAGCGATCAGGGCCGCGACTGTCGCCACCCGCGCGCCCCAGCGCGACAGAATCACGAAGGCCACGGTGAAGGCCAGGACGGCGCCCGGCAACGCGTAGAAGAGGAACATCATGCTGTGAATCGATTGATCGCTCATAAACCACGCGACGGCGCTCCCCACAGCCGCGCCCGCCAAACCGAGAACGCGATCGCTCCACGGCGCGCGGGTGAAGAGCAGCCACCACAGCGCGAGGGCGCCGCAACAGATCACCTGGCCAAAGATGATGACCAGGAAGATCGACACGTTCGGCTCCGCCTGCTGCATATACAGCGGGTTTGCCACCTTGCCGGCAAGCACGAAGAACAGTAAGGCAATCGCTGGCCAGATCCGCAACTTCTTCGCACGAGCGCGTTGTGGAATTTGAGCCCCCGGAGGGGCCGCCTCGGTCGACATGCAGAACCTCTCAATGAGGAGTGGAACTGAGATTCGGATTGGCCGCGATTCGATGAAAACGCGCGGCCAAAGGAAACGGCGGATCCATCCGAATTGTAGTTCGGCTAAGAGCTTGCTTGTTGATGCCGAGGGACATCTAGGCAAGAGAGGCCTTTTTACAAGTATCAGTTTGAGGTGCGGACTTCCGGAAATCTGCGTGCGATTCTGTCACATCGACCGCCCGGAGCGAAGCCGCCCCCAGAAAGGCTGCCGAAAAAGGTTCGATTTCTGCCGCCGATTTCAGCGGGTTTTGTGCGCTCACGCAGCTTGAGGCCACATTCCGCCAAAACGTATGAGTATCCGGCACGCGGAGCGTGTGCCGAAAAACGGATGAGTTTCCGGGACCCGTCCCGGCGGCACTTATCGGTGGTTTTCCGGCCCGTTCGGAAAACGCATGAGTTTTTGGGATGGGTGGGTAACGATTGCGGCCGCGCGAGACCCTCGCAGGGTCTCGCGGGCCGCTCACAGACCGCGTGATCAAACGGCATTTTGCCCCAAAGAAACGGGGCTACTCAGCCTATTTGTTGCCGACAATCGAGCAGCGATACACTTCGCCCGTGTCGTCAAGAGTGATTTCGGGGTTGGCGCCGGAGGCGGCGTGCAGAACGTCCTGTGCCGAAGTGAACTGGTGCGGCGTGAATCCCGGGTTGAAAACGATGAGAAATTGAAGCCACAAGGGATTGAATCCCTGCCCCTGGATGGCGTCGATCACCGGATGGAACTCCTGCGGCGTGTCCAAATCGTTTGACGCAAAGATGTTGTTGAGGTTTTGGTTTTTCGCCAGGATCTGAGCCGCGGCATTGTCCGAAAGCTGGTAAATGCTGATGGTAACCTCCTCACCATCATGAAAAGCTGGTATCTGACCTGCAGCTCCGTTCGGACTTGGTCCGTCGGCCCGCACGCAGTTCGCATGATGGGCGGCCCAAACAAGGATCGCAGTCATAAGAGCCAGAGACGCACACGCCGATTTCGATCCGATGGTCACGATTCTTTCCCCTTTTTCCTACTGGTCATGCGTAGGGCCCGACTAAACATACAGAGAAGGAACATCCTTCCCCTTGAGCTGCTGTGGAGCGCCGAGCCCGCATTGACGGCCGACTCGAAGACCGCACATCCGCGGTCCGCGGCGATCACAATGGCCGCTCAGGCTTGACGCTGATGGCCGAGAGCCACTCCGAGCTTCCAACCTGTCGCACCTCAACACGAATGGATCGTGCGTTGCCGAGGTGCTTTGAGCGAACCGGATGTTGTTGTCGCGAACTCTGAGGCGAAACATCCTATGCGCCCTCACCCGAGATGCGCAAAAAGTTTCTTTGAGAAAATCTCGCCTCCGAATCAAAATACAGCTGGCGTGTTAAAAATCTAACACTCAACAAGTGCCGGTCAGTAGAAACCCCAGTCGCCGCGCTGCGCTCGGAGCGACCAGAACGGCACCCAATCAACCACGCGCAACAACAACGAGGGGACCCGCAGTGCTGCGTTTTCCCTGGTACAGCCTTGAGTGGCCCAGTGTGGCCGACGCAACGCGAGAACCGAATTGACGACCGGACTCATTCGCCAGCCCCTCGCGCGCCGAATTCGACGAGAGCCGAAGGGGACAGTTTCGTCCGAAGTTTGATCGATTCCCAAACCCTTACCGAGAACGGCTCGGGTTTATTCCATGAAATCGTGGACGAAGGGATAGAAGTCGCGGGTGCGAGCGAATCCTCTTCCCATGCGAAGAAACGTTCGAATTCTGCCGCCGATTTCCGGCGTCTTGCCCACTCATGCAGCTTGGGACCGCATTCCGCCAAAACGTATGGCAATCTGGTGCGCGGAACCGCGTGCCGAAATACGGATGAGTTTCCGGTGCCTGTCAGGGAAGCACTTATCGGCTTATCGGTGGATTTCTAGCACTCCCGTGCAACGCATAAGTTGTTGGTAGTTTTCGGCAATCGTTCGCTCAGGTTGTCGAGAGGCCCCGACGCAGAGGGCTGTTGCCGCGGGGCCCGCTCAGCCGAAGACCCCCAATGTCGGATAGTCGCCTTTGAGAACCTTCCGATTGTGATCGAAGCCCATCCATTCTTTAAGTAGGGTGCCATAGACCGAGCGAAAATCGGTCGTCATCTTTAGATTGCCGTTATCGAGGTCGGTCAGGCTGGGCGGCGATCCGTAAAATCCGCCTTTGACTTGCTTGCCGAGAATAAACATCGGCGTCGCGGTGCCGTGATCGGTGCCGCCGCTGGCGTTTTCGTTCACCCGCCTTCCGAACTCCGTGAAGACCATGACGGCGACATCGCTCGCGCGGCCGATCCGCTCCAAGTCTTCCTGAAATCCGCGGAGGGCATCCGACAGATAGATCAGCAGCAGCCGCTGCGCCGGGGCTTGGGCCGCGTGGGTGTCGAAGCCTCCCATGCTCACGTAATAGATCCGCGTGGGGAGGCCCGCTTTGATCATGCCGGCCACTTTCTTCAGGTCGAGCGTGAGATCGTTGTCGCTCCCGTAATCGACGAGCGTCCGATACTCGGCGCAGGCCGAGCGGATCACCGACGCCCCGACCGTCGCCGTGCGGCTGACCGTGTTGACGAAATCGAGCGAGCGATTCGCCGTGGGATAGACTTTGCCGAAGGTCTCGAAGACTTTTTGTTCCGCCGCCGAGCCGACGCGCCCGAAGCGCTTCGGATCTTTGAAGACGACGGGCGAGTGCTTGGCGCTCTTGACGGCCAGCGACTGCTGCGAGCCGATGTCGATGATGTAGTTCTCGATCGGCTCACTTTGGTAAGAATCAGCGAAGCGGCCGAGCCATCCGTAGCGGTCGCTGCCGTGCGGAACGGCTGTGTGCCAATACTCCATGGCTGTGAAGTGCGAGAGATTGGGATTGGGGTAGCCGCAGCCGTGCACGATCGCCAGTCGCCCGTCCTTGAACAGGCCCTGCAGGCCCGTACACGCTGGATGCAGCGCGAACTTGTCGTCGAGCTTGAGCGCCTCCGCATTGGAGACGCCGATTTTCGGACGCGCCTTGTGATACGCATCGTCGTGCACCGGGATGACGGTGTTGAGCCCGTCGTTCCCGCCGCTCAGCTCGAGGACGACCAGGATCCGTTCGGGGTGCCTTTCGGGCTTGCCTTCGAGGGCCTGGGCTGTTTGCACCAGGCTCACGTGTTGAAACAAGGCGGGAAGGCCGACCGAAACTCCCACGCCGTACATTCCGGCCCGCAGAAATTCGCGCCGATTTTGTGCCGATTCTCTGAACACCATGGTTCCTCCAATTCCGGGAAGGGGGGCTCCCGGCAATCCCTAAGTGTGTCGATCAGTCGAGCTGATATTCGGGAGCACTGAGGATCAAGTGAGCGCTTTTGCGCAGGGCCTCTTCCATCCGCTCGTTCTTGAAATCGAGGCGATCGGTGCCAAGTTCCTCCTTGAGGAAGCTGACGATCGCCGCGCGCCGCGACGGCTCGAGCTCGACGCTCAAGAAACGCCGACAAAAGCAGTCGACGGTGTCGGAGACGTTTGTTGCCCGCGACTGCGCAACGATCTCAGTGAAGCTGACCTGGGCCGCGTCGCGCGGAATCGGCTTGACGCGGTCGTACGCCTCGATGAAACCGTGATAGAGGCCGACGGCCAGGTTGAACCGCTCGGTGCTGGCGATCTCAGACATCTTGGACCGGACTTGGGTTGGGCCGGCCTGCGCAGGCGGCGCCTCGGTCGACCGGGGCTCACTCGACTTGTCCGCCATCATCTTGCCGTCGGCAGCAGATGCGGACTTCGACTTGGACGCCTCCGGCTTTCCGCTCACCTTTGCGCCCATCGAGCCTTGATTGATGCCCGCCAGGATCTGGTCGTAGCGCGCCAGGGAGACCGGTTCCATCCGGCCCGTTTTGGCATCCCAGACGTGCGGAACGATGTTGTACTCGCGGTACTTCAGCGGGATCTTGCGGTAGCCCTCGTTGACGACCTTGTCCGGCGCGACGTAATTCTCCGGGTCGGGGAAGAGCATCATCTGTACGTAGTTGCCGCGCAAAAGCAGCGTGGCTGGATTAATCCACGACTTGCCGCCGGGCCAGCCGGCAACATTGGGCGGGAAAAAGAGCTGCTGACCCAACGTGGTGCTCGTCTCGATGAAGTCAGGAATCCCCGGCACGCGCTTGAGTCCCAGCTTGCGCCAGGTTGACACCAGGAAATCGACGGGTTCCTTAATTTGCGTGCCGACCGAGGCCGCGCAGTAAAAGTCCTTCGAGAGAAAGATCGTCTTCAAGAGGGGCTTCAGTTCGTAGTTCGCGTCGCGCAATCGTTTCGCGAGCCGCTCGTTGACGCTCGCGTCGAGATCCTCGCGCACGAAATACCGGTAGAGCTTTTTCGTGAGGAAGCGGGGAGTCGCCGGCTGCTTGAGGATGATCTTGATCGCGTCGTAGCCGTTCCAGTTGCCTGTCTCGCCCAGAAACGTCTTCACGCCGTCGTCGTGGAGTTTGGGGCTGTCGACGAATTTCCCCGGATCGCTCAGCGATTCGATCTTGGGAAGGGTCCACCCGGTGAGGGCCCGGGCCAGCTCGCGAATATCTTTCTCGGTGTAGCCACGTCCCTCGCCCATCGTGAAGAGTTCCATCACCTCGCGGGCGAAGTTCTCGTTCGGTTTGCCTTTGACGTTGGCCCGGTTGTCGAGCCAGATCAGCATGGCCGGATCCTGCGCCACCGCCACGAGCATGTTGTGAAAGTTGCCGTTGGCATGGTTGCGGAGCGTCTCCAGCTGCCCCAGCATCAACTCGAAATTGAGCACCTTCTCCTGGCTGGTGGCAAAGTGGTCGTGCCAGAAAAGCGTCAGCTTTTCCTCGAGCGGCCGCGGGGTCAGAAGCATGCGCTCAGCCCACCACTGCGAGGCCCGCCGCATCTCGGAAAACTCGCTGACGAGCAGGGTGTAGTATTCGTCGACCGCCGGCTGCAGCGGGAGCGCTCCCTTCTGCCGGGCTTTGATCCCGTACGCCTTGCCGGTCGCGATGATCTTGGCGCCCATTTCCTGGAGCGGATAGAGCTTCGAGCCGTGCGGATAGATTCCCGACTTGTCGAAGGGGGGTAAGGCGGAGGCGTCGAGTTTCTGATAGTCGACCAGGTAATCGACGGCGGCCGCCGGTGTCATGGCGGCGAGCCGCGAGATCTCTTGCGGAGTGCCCCCGAAGCCGGCGCGCTCCAACAGATGTGCGGCTCGCTCGTAGGTCCAGTCGCGCTCGGAGATCGGCGTCAGATTGTTGACCCAATCCGCCGGCGCGATCGCCGGGCTCGACGGGGATTGGCCAGCGGCCGAGAGGCGCGTGGCTCCGACGCCGGCGAGCAGAATCAAGCAGAGACCGGGGGCGATCAGAAAGCGCGGGGCGGGGGCGAGACTCATGGGGTCCTCCTCTCCCAAACGACCGTGGCCGAACGTGCTGCGGCGCGGGGCAATCCCGCTCGTGAAGTGTTAGTGATAACGCTATCATTAGGAAAAGCAGAGTTCAATTGTTTTTTTGGGATTCTTGGGAGTCGAGATGCCAAGCCTACGCAAGCCTCCCGTCAAGCGCCGCACCCGTGGGACCAAGGCCCAGACGCGGGCCCGGCTGCTTCAGGCCGCGCTCGACCTGCTCGAAGCAAGGGGCGAGACGGCCGTTACGACCGTCGGCGTGACACAGAAAGCAGGCATTGCGCAGTCGGCCTTCTATCAGCACTTTGCCAACGTGGAAGAGTGCCTGGCCGCCGTAGCCGAGCAGATCACCAACGAGATCCGCACGTTTGTTGCGGACGCGCGCCGCAAGCGGCTCGAAGCCGCGTCGGGCGCGGGCGGCCAGTTGGAAGAGGCTTACCGAAACATGTTCAAGCTGGCCTCGCGTCAGCGATCGATCCACCGACTGTTCTTGCGCTACCGCTCCGATCGCGTGGCACTCAAGGGCGTGATGTACCGTTTCGCACGTGGCTTGAGCGCCGACCTGGCGGAACAACTCACCCAACGCGCCCTCCAATCCGGTCGCAAAGCGCCTTCTTCCGAGTGGATCGGGGCAGCGGCCGACAATCTGGTCGCTGTGAGCCACGCGGCCATCGAAGCGCATCTGGACCGCCGCGGCCCTCCGCCCGAGGTGTCGGCCAGGTTGCTCGCGGCATTCACCCGCGGAGCTTGGAACGCCGTGCTCGACGAGATGCCGTCGACTTGATCTGTCATCTTGGAGAGCCTGGTTGCCAATTGCCGAGATGCCGCGGGTCTTCACAAACGCCGCCCTCGGATTCGTGGTCGAACGAAAACCGTGACGGCTCGAAGACTTTCTTGAGCCATGGCGTGAACGCCCCACTGATCCACTGGAATTGCCCAAGAATCCTGCAGGCGGTTGAGCACGCGGCACCAGTGCCGGGAAGCGTTCGAATTTTGCCGCCGATTCCGGGCGTTTTGTCCGCTTCTCGCAGCCTGAGGCCAGATTCCGCCAAAACGTATGAGAATCCGTACGCCGAACAGCGTGCCGAAAAACAGATGTGTTTCCGGTGCCGCGGCTCGAGCCCCGGCAGAGGTAGCCACCCTCTCCCATTCCGATGGGAGAGGGCCGGGGTGAGGGCGGATTTGCGATCCTATTCCGCCCCTCTGAGCCCCGACTGGGGCGGTAGAAAATAGCCCCGCGTTTCAACGCGGGGTTCCGACGCGCCTCCTCCTTGTATTCCAAGCCCCGCGAGGGGCGACAGAGACCTACGCGTCGCCGCTTGTGAATGGACTCTGTCGCCCCTGCCGGGGCTTAGAGACATCGACTCGGCTCGCTCGACCCCCAGGGTTGAAAACCCTGGGCTATTATCTGTCGCCCCGCTTCGGGGGCTTAAACGCAAAGAGTGCGCATCCCACCCGCTCGCGCGGGTGGCTAGAGGAGTGTCACCCTGTCGGGGTTCAGGGACTGGGAGACACGACCTGCCGAGCGGGAGGATCGCGAGTCTGGAGCCCTGAAGGGGCGAGACACTTAAAGCCCAGGTCGGAGCGCGCGCTCCGTCCTGGGCTATAAATGTCTCGCCCCGTTGGGGCTGAAGAGTGCGCGTCGTCGCAGATCGGGTATTGAAATACTGTTGATGCCCATCCCAGAATGTCGCTGTCGTTTAAGATCGGCGCAATGGGCGAACCAATGCGAACGTTCAAACTTTTGGCCTTGGTCGTGGCTGCCTATTCGGCGATTGAGACAGCTTCCGCCCAACAACCGGGCGACAAGGTCGTCACGATCACCGAGCGAGAGTTGCGGACGATCCGGAACTTTATGGGCACGAGGGAATCGGTTCCCAGGGGCACGATCCTCTTCGTCAAGAAAGTCGAGGGCAATCAGCTGTGGGTGAGCCGATTGGACAAAGCCCCCAGGGCCGAGGGCTGGCTCGACCGTTCCGACGTGATCTCCTTCTCGGCAGCTCTCAATTTCTTCAACAACGAGATCAGGCGGAACCCCACGGCTCAGGCCTATGCCATTCGTGGAAAGATCTGGCATGAGAAACACGAACACGACAAGGCCTTGGCCGATTGGAAGGAGGCAATTCGACGCGATCCCAATGACCCATTGGCCTACGTCGAGCGTGGTTCGGCCTGGTTTGACGAGAAGGAATACGACAAAGCCATCGCGGATTGCAACGAGGCCCTTCGCCTCGATCCGAAATGTGGTGCGGCTTACGGCATTCGCGGCAGCGCCCAGTGGGCCAAGGAGGAGTTCAGCAAGGCCACTTACGATTACGTCGACGCAATTCGGTTCGACCGGGACACTTCCTTCGACTCCATCTATCGCGGCGAGGTGTGGAAGGATCAATCGGAATACAACAAAGCGCGAGTCAACTATGACCTAGCAGCCGGTTTTGACGATCCGGAACTGGGCATATTGTCGTTGGTCATCCACTACCCTCTGTTGCACCGCAAACAAGATTTCGACGAGAAAATCGCAAAATGGACAAAGGCGATTCGGCTTCATCCGAAAAACGTCAAAGCCTACATTGTCCGCGCCCGTTTTTTTCACCGCCAGGCGGAATACGACAAAGCGATCGCCGACTACGACGAGGCGATCCGTCTCGATCCAAAGAATCCGGAGCCGTGGTTGAGCGAAGCTCAGATTGCGGCAACGTGCCTCAAAGCGAGATTTCGAGACGGGAAAAAGGCTGTGCATCACGCGACTAAGGTGTGTGAATTAATTGGCTGGAACGATTACTCGAGTCTCGACACGCTTGCCTGTGCCTGCGCGGAAGTGGGTGACTTTCCCAGCGCCGTCAAATGGGAAAAAAAGGCGCTCGACGTCCTGCCTCAAGAAAAAGATGTCGGGTTCCGGGTCGCCTACGAACGCGATTTCCGATCCCGCCTCGAGCTCTTCAAAGCCCATAAGCCCTTCCACGACGAAGCGAAGAAATAGACGCTCAGACGCCGGGCTGCTGCGCCTTGCGGCTTCGAGTTGCCGTGCCCAGAATGGGGTTATTCCCGCCGGGCTAGAATCTGAAATCTCCGAAGCACCCCCCAGTTCACGCTGGGGGCTCGCCGGGCTTGATTGAACTCGCCAGCGCTTTTCGAGAGCATCACCGTGAACGCTTCCCCTCGCGCTCGATTGTTCCTCCGTCTCTCGCTCGTCCTCGCATTGCTCGCCCTGCACGCGTTGGCCGCGGCATCCCGGGCCCACGCGGCGGGGCCGCAACAAAAAATACCGCTGGTGCTTGATGTCGAGCAGCAGCCGTTGGTTTCGGCGACGCGGCGGTTGGTCGATGCGCTGAATTTTGTCGGGGCTCCGATTAAGTCGGAGGACAAAAAAGCGCTCGAGGCGGCTTGTGCGGAGCCGGATGAAAAAAAGTCGATTCGCGCCATTCAGGCGGTGCTCGATCCGTATTGTCTTGTCGGTGTGACGATCAATCCCGAGAGTCGCGTTTCGGTGGTTGAGGGGCCGGCGGATAAAGAGCTTGTTCAGCAGGGGTGGCGGACCTATCTCGTCAAGGTGTCGAACCAGGCGGGGATTACGCCCACGCTGCGGCCCGAGTCGCCGAATATCGCTCCCGTTTATTTGAAGGGGAGCGGGGCTCGGGAGCGGCCGCTCTCAAACCCTAAGCTCGCGATCGCTCCGGACGCGGTGAAGGAGCGGTGGCTCGATCTGGTGATGTATGACAAGCAGCCGCTGAAGCCGCAGCTTTCGGGGCTGGCTTTGGAATATCGCATTGCGACGATTTACAGCCGCGATCGCGGGAAGCGGGAGGCCGTGCTGGGATTTAACGTGGGGCAGGGGACGCAGGATCTGGGGTTTCGCAATAGCGTGCCGATCTTGTTCGACTGCCGGCCGGCGGTGAAGGTGGTCCTGGGCGTCAAGGATCTTGACGGCAAGCCGACGATGGCCAGCTTCATCGTTCGCGACAAGCTGGGGCACGTGTATCCGAACCCGGCGCGGCGGTTGGCTCCCGATTTCTTCTTCCACGACCAGGTCTATCGGGCCGACGGCGAATCGCTCGACCTGCCGCCGGGCGAGTACACGGTCGAATACACGCGCGGTCCGGAGTATCTCGTCGAAACGAAGCCGATCACCGTGCGGCCCGGCACCACGCAGACGGAAGAATTTCATCTCAAGCGGTGGATTCACCCGGCGACGCGGTACTGGTTCTCGGGCGATCATCACGTGCACGCGGCCGGCTGTGCGCACTACGACAGCCCGACCGAAGGGGTGACGCCAGCCGACATGATGCGGCACGTATTGGGGGAGGACCTCAACGTCGGCTGTGTGCTGAGCTGGGGTCCCTGCTGGTACACGCAGAAGCAGTATTTCGAGGGGAAGGTCTCGGCTTTGTCGAAGCCGAATTACTTGATGCGCTACGACGTCGAGGTGAGCGGGTTTCCCTCGTCGCACGCCGGGCATCTTTGTCTCTTGCGATTGAAGGAAGACGATTACCCCGGCACAACGCTGATCGAGCAGTGGCCGACGTGGACGCAGCCGATCCTCGAATGGGGGCAGAAGCAGGGGGCGGTCGTCGGCTACAGCCACAGCGGCTGGGGGCTCGAGCTGCCCGATATTCTGCCGGACGGGACGCGCGGGAAGCCCTGGACGAATCGCCGCCGGGGCGAAGCGTGGGAGGGGCGGGCGGCCGACAAGCTGCCCGACTACGCGATGCCCGGCTTCGACGGCATCGGAGCGAACGAATTTATCGTCACCGGGCCGAACGGGGCGTGCGATTTCATTTCGGCCGTCGACACGCCGCCGATTTGGGAACTCAACATCTGGTATCACGAGCTGAATTGCGGCGTTCGCACGCGGATCAGCGGCGAG
>DASZIA010000255.1:0-60470 GCA_035949535.1 Planctomycetaceae bacterium
GTGCAGCCGGCAAAAACCCGGGAAAGCTGATGCCCGTCTTGAACTTCGACACGACCTTTTCTGCCTGTTGCCGCGGCACTCGAAACGCCGCCCTTACTTCAAACGGTAGAGGGAGCTGTGTCATTGGTTAGTCCCCGTGCCCGCTAGTAGATCTGAGATCGCAATTCAACCGCGAATTAGGGCGTGGCCCTCATTTTGTCGCAGAGGTCCTTGAGCATTGCCCGTTCCGTGATTTGGGGGATGCCATCGAGCGCCCATAAATCCTAGGCACAACTAGATGCCGGGCGAGTGGATGAAAAATGTCTGGCGAGCGCTCCGGAAGCAGATTGGCTGCGCCGAAATCAATCTGCCCTTCGCTCGACCGTAAACTCGCGCGGCGAGGAGTGCGAATCCGTTAGGGACTCTGGCATCTGTTTCAGCCTGCCAGCCTGCTCTGGCTCCATCACCTTCGGCATCGTGCCCTACCTCCGTGAGATTGGGGTTTCAGCCAGCCTACCGGCGAGCACTCACTGCGGAAAATCAGTCGGCAGCGTTCGGCTTGGCCAACGGCCTCACAGGATACCCGAGCTGTTCGGCCATCGTGTCCAGAGCGATGCGAGCGAACGCAGCAAAGTTGCCGTTAAAGCGTTCGTCCGTGACCCGCTGATAGATCGCGGCACGCCAGGGCTCAGCCTGAAGCGACAGGCGCTGGCCCGACTTTTCGGAGCGCCGTTTCGGTTGACGTTCGACCCTATTCTTGGAAGGCGGACCGGCCAGATCGAAATCGAACACGGTCGATCCGTCTGAGGTGACGGGTTTTCTGACGCCATCGAATCTCAGCACGAAGGACTTACCGCACTTCTTGCATTTGACTTTGCGACCTTTGTATTTGGCCGGCGCCTTCAGACTGGCAGTGCACTTCGGACATTCGACTGTCGGCATGGCTCGCCCTCTCAAGTGGTTGCCTGTCAGCATGTGCCACTAGGCGGCAGGAAAGCAAGACGACCACGACTCGGGCGGTAGCGGAAACTCTCATGCCGACAGCCTTGTGATGCACTCGGGCTGGTCGTGCCGCGGGCTATTCACGAGCGTGCTGATCGGATACGCGACCATCTCCTCAGCCGGGTAGGGCTGCAGCATCACTTGCAGAGCCTCAACGTCCTCGATTTGGTGATCAAGCCAGGGCCGTAAAGGTCCGCCGGCGGGATCACCGGCATGCGGTCGTGCAACTCGGCCATCAATGAGTTCGGCTCGCACGTGACGATGGAGCAGCTCTCCAGTCGGTCGTCTTCCTCGCCACGCCGAGACTCCCACAGGCCAGCGAACCTGAATGGCCGATCGTCCGCCAGCGGAATGAAGTGCAGCTGTTTGACTTTTGCGCCCTCGATCAAGCCGTCCGCGGGGATCAGGGAGCGGCGCTTCTTGAACGCCGAGCGGAAGGCTGGTTTGGTCGCCACGGTTTCACCGCGAGCATTGATCAGCGGCGCCCCGGCCTTCGGGTCTTTCGACCAGCTCGGCACCAAGCCCCAGCGCATCGAGACCAGCTCGCGATGCTTGCCGTCCTGGCGCACGACAGCGACTTGCGTCGTGGGAGCGATGTTGAACCGCGGCGTCAACTCCGGCTCGCGGAGAAGTGTGAACACCTCAACGAGATCGGAGGCGTTAGATCGGAGCGTGAACCGTCCGCACATTGGCTGCATTCCTTTGTGCCGGTGAGAGGGCCATCCGTTGCGCCGTCAGTTGTATCGCAGCGCGGCCCGAATTCGAACGCGCTCGTCAAAAGTCCGGAAAGGGCTTATGCCTCCACGTCTCGATTACGGCCGCGAATTGCGCCGCCGTGAGCTGATCTTCGACGGGAAGCGACCGCAAGTCGTCGACGAGTCTCTTGCATCTTTCGGCCGACTTTCCGATTGCCTTGATCAGCAAGCCAACGATCAGCGCGTTGAGGCACGCCAGCCAACCGTAGTACACGAACAAGGCGATGGTACACAGGCCGATGCCCACGTAGCACAGGATCCCGAGCCACGTGAAATACATGTCCCGCCGAGCCATCGACTTGAATTGCTCGAACGTGAAATCGCCGTAGATCTCGCTGTGGACTGCGAGAAACTCGCAGTAGGCGGCGGTGGTGACACCGAGCAACAGCGGGAGCGCGAGCATCAGCGCTTCCACGCAGATCACGGTCCCACCGACTGTCATCGAATAGCGGCTCCCCGTCCAGTCATGTAGCCGATTGTGCGAGTAACGATCAACCCACACTTGCTTAGCACTTCCCTACTGATCGAGCTTGCGCGCCCATCGTGGTTTGAAGCGAATCGATCTCTACAGGCACGCGCCGGGGCAAAAATCAAAATCCACGGGATTTGGGGAACTCTGAAGCGGGACCTAACTAACTGCCAAAGAACCAAGTCGAGCGTTTCAAGTGACGCTCAAAGAGTTCGCGGCAGCGCTCTTGGGCCGGAATCGAGGGAAAGGCCGATTTGGGTAACTGCAGCCAGTCGTGCTGGCCTTTCCACGCAAGAAACGACCAGGGCGTTTCTTTGTAGCGAGTGAACCTGGCCCACGGGACTTCCGACGTTCCATCGTTCTCGGATAGCGTGAGCGATGTCTCGTTCAGGCGGACCGTGCGCCGTTTGAATTGGCCACGGTGCGAAAGCCAGAACTGCGTGGCCACCACGAATGCGATCAGGATTGCCCCAATCAGCATAATCGGAGCGATGAAGTAGCAATAAACTTCCATGTCGCTGAACTTCGCATTGGGACGGTGCGGCATGGCGATGGCTGAATAAATGGAGATTCCTGTGAACATGCCAATGATGAAGACGGCGGCGCCTCGCCCGGCTCCCCACGAGGCACACGAAAGATCAACACAGTTCCAATAGCCCATCCGGTATTCGAGCGTGACATCAGAGAAGTTGCCCTCGCGAGCCCGTGACGCGGGAGCAGGAGCAAGCGGAAGCGGGCTTTCGGCATCGTCGCGCGTAGCAATCCCGACGTTCACCTCGCGGAGCCACTCGATGGATTCGGGTGACGGGAGCGCGCGTTTGGGGATCATGAAACTGAGTCCGCTCGTACGGTGCTGAAACACAAAGATCGATTCCGACTCGAACCGGCGGAACGAATCCCACGGAATCATCATCTGGGACTTTTCGGCTGTGTCGTCGATCCGAAAACCCTGCGCGGACAATTCGACCCTGATTGGTGGGCTCGTTTCCAATTTCCTTTCCAATTTCCTGCGAGCGCGGCGATGCAGGACAATCATGACCCCGGTCAGTCCCACCCACCCCGCGATCATGTAGGGAGCGAACTCCTTGGGAATCACCGTCACCACAAAAAGTACGAACAAGCAAATGAATGCGATCAGAATGAGCAGCAACTTCGCATTTGCGCGCCGCTTCGATCGCCGCCGAGCGTTTGCGCCAGCACGAACGACTCGGCTTCCTTTCGCTCGGCCGGAGTGCACGCATACTCGAGCCGCAGCACGTCGCTGCGATTCTCGGTGGATTCCATGTCAGCACCGGATGTCATCCAATCGAAGCCAGTTCTGGCGTCAATTGTGTGCTGTCCATCGTCGCTCATTTCAGGCTGGCGAGCCAATCGTACAGCTCTTCAGGCTTCGGTTTGTCGCTGGAAAACGTGACCGCCCAGCTCCTGCCCAGGAGGCCGTCGCGGCGAATGTAACGTACCGTGAGAGTCTGGACGCCGCCCTGAAAAATCAGGGTGTCGCTTTCCGTCAGGGACCGCTCGCACGCCTTCCCGTCCTGCTAGAGTCGGCGGGCGCTGGCGATGTGACGGCGCGGCAGTGTCAGCAGGGTGGCATCGCGGCGGGGCATTCCCCGAGTCTAGCGGGGCCTCGTGGCGGGCTGAAATTTGGAATGTGTGTGTCCGTGTTTGAATCGCGGTTTTTCGCGTTTGGCACCGGAGTTCAGTAGATCACGCCTATCGGATTTGGTCCGGAGTTCAGTGGCGACGATCGCTCGGGCGATCCGGGTTTTCCCCAAAGGAATTCGTCCCAGTGCTTTTCGCAGAGATGATGCATATCGGGCGAGTCTGCGAATGGGAAGTTGTAGTGGCGTGTGGCGACCTTGTCGCAACCGCGGTACTGACATTTGACTGCCACCTGTTTCTTCGGTTCGTCGCTCATGCCGTCACGTTTTGCGGATTGGCACGGGAGGGGGCTTAAGACCCGATGATGAACGCGGCCAAGTTTAAGACCACGAAGATCGCCACGAGGCTCAGCACGAATACGACGATTGCCTTCGACCAAAAGCGTCGCGGAGTGGGCGGCTCTTCATTTGGGCAATCCGGTTCGTCGCTCATGCCGTCATTCTAGCGGCGCGCGATTGCGGAGTCTGGCCAATCGGCCGCGTCGTCATCCGGCTGTGTACGCCGCAAACTGAAACAAATACATTCGCCAAAGCACGACACCGATTTCGAGGGCGAGAATCGCGAACAACGCGACTGAGACGATCCGCTGCGACCGATGGCTCCCGGGGCTGACGGCTTGGTCCATGACGATTCTCCCTTGCGATTCGATTTGGGCTGAGAACATGCCGTCATTCTAGCGGCGGATTCGTTGCCCATTGACCCGGCGCGCTTCCCGCAGGAGAAGTCCGCCGTAGATGACCGACCCGATCAAACAAACGACAAAAAAAATTGTGGGAACGATGTGCCGATCGCCTTTCAGTCGCGAAGCCCCCGGCGATCGCGGAACGTATTGAATGGAGCAAAAGCCGTCCACGGGATGGGGCCAGGACAGGAGGACATCGACGTGCTCGGAGCGGATGCGATCGGAAAGTTCGTCTTTGAACGAATAGCGGACTTCGAGGAGAAACGTGCGGGGTTCGGGCAGCCGCGTGCTGACGTTCTCAACCTGCTGAATGGCGTCAACCGTCGCGAGAGCCGTGCGCCCCTGCAGAAAGTACCTCAGCTCCCACCAAGCCAGGTACGTGGACACGACGAGCAACATCGGGACGATCACCGCCACCACGTTAAGCCATCGCCACCGTTTCCCGTCCGGCGTCTTCGGTTCGTCGCTCATGTTTCACGCTTGGCGATTACCACGGTAGTGGGCGCACATCCTGGGGGTGGGGTCGGTACTGGTCGGACAAGAGTACTAGAAGCGGAAACAGCCAGACCAGAAGCACGACAGCGACAAAAAGTAGCACAAATCCCAGGGCGATCTTTGGGCCCCGCGGCCCGTTATACGGCCTCTCAGGCACCGTCTCTTCGGTCATGCGCCAATCGGCCTTGTGGGGTTCGTCGCTCATGCCGTCACCTCAGCGAGTGGCACTGGAGTTTGCGGGTCAAACTATGGCCTCACCATCTGGTCCGTCTTCCCGCCGGCGATCGCTGCACCAATCATGAAGCCGATTGCCGTCGACACGATCGCTGCCTGTTCAGATTGGAGCAAGACCCCAACGCACAATCCAATCAACATCCCGCCGATCGTCCACGATCGAAGAACGATTGCGCAGCCAATGAGAAACGCCAGGCACGATACCAGCATCACGACCACTATCCACAAGGTTCCTTCTTCCCAGACGCGCTGCCTGGAAAGGTAAATCACGACCGGCCACATTGCGAGAACCGCAATAAACGCCACAATTCCGATTGCCCTGAGCGGGCGCAGGGGCACACGTCGCTTTTCCGGACCAGCCTTTCTCTCGGGAGCCTCTCGCCTCATGCTGTCATTCTAGCGGCGGGTTACTCGATGCCAGACCATTTCCGCGACTCGGCGTCTCCGGGGCGCTCACGCCCAAGCTGCCACTGGGTGTGGTCTTGCTCAGCCCTAAGCCGTCCGGCTTCGCTCGCATGCATCTCCTGGTCGAGGCCGGGCATTGCAGCTGTGCGGCTCAACTCGCGCTCGTTGGCTTGCCAGGCTTCGCGGTCGAGGGCCTTGTCCATCAGGGAGGCTGGTGTCCTTCATCGCGGCGGCTTGACCGGATAGTGTAACGGGTCTACCGCGTCGGGCATTCTTCCAACCCACACTTCGGCCATTCGGGAAGTTCCTTCCTTAGCGAGGCGTCATGGCCCGCGGGGGTACCGAGACTCCAGTCGCGGCAGCAAGCGTGCGCCAGTTGTCCGCTGTTTTCTTCACGAACAGAACCGAGTAGGCCCCGTTGCCTGTGTTAGGCAGCCCTCGGAAGGCGATGCGGATTTCTGACTGCGTTTCATCAACGAAGAGAATCTCATTGGCGTCCACTATTGCGTCATCGACGGCAATCATCCTGCGGCCTTCTAGTGGCTTGGGTGGCTGACCGTAAGTTGTCCGCGAGCACCAAGCGGCCATAACACACACCACGACGCAAGCCGTACCGAACCAAAACGTTTTCATTCTATTCCCCCTTCGCATTATCCAGTACCAGTTCAACATGACCGCACTTTGGGCAGGCGTACGCCACAATCGGCTCCGTTTCAGCGTGCATTTCTGGAAGGCGGTTCACAACTGAGGAAGTATCCTCCTGAAAGAGCAACCCACCAAAGGTCAGCAGGCGGCCTTGACGCCTGTTTGTTGATCCGCACCTTGGACATTGCTTCTTGTCTGCCACGACTTCCCCCGTTTTGAGCGTTCACGCAACCATTTTATCGTGCGACAATGCGACAGTGACCAGGGGTGCGCAAGCCTAGTTAGGCCCCATAAGTCCGGTAGCGGGCTTCACCTTTGCTCAATCTCGGCTTAATACCGAACCGTTCTGCCATTTCCTCTAGCTCCCTGTCCGCAGCCTCCTTGTTTGGAAGGACAGTGGTCTCTAGCCCGTCTAGATACGACTCGACCTCTTGTCGCGTGCCAGTCGGAGCATTGTACAGGTAGGTCCACCGCTCCCATGTTCTGTCCCGCTGCGCCTCGACGAACAGATACCGCAGGAATTTGGCGAGCCTCGCAACCCAGTTCCGCGAATCGACGGTGAACTCAATTCTCCCTTTCCTAATTCGACACTCGCCTTTGCTATTGTGTTCGACATACACTCGACCTGTGCGCTTCTTCCATTCCGTCGCGTAACTGCCCACAATGAGACCCATAATGCAGGACACAGCCATCAGAGCAGTACACGTTATCAACATGACAACTGACCAACCCCAGTAATGGGGAGCCCTTCTGACAAGAACATCCCCCACCCACGCCGAACCTAACAGACCAGCATAGAATACCCCGAATCCAAGCATTGTCAGTAAGAAAGCTATCCACTCCCTGGCGTGCGTCTCAGGCATCCGTTTGCCTCTATGCTTGCGCCAGCAGACAGTCAGGTACGCGATAATGACAATTAGACCAACGAAGGAAACGGCGACACAGAGCACGATGACGCGCCGTACAATCTGTTCATCGGTGAGCATAGGACGTTAGTCCGATGGAGAATGACGACTGGCGGGGTCAGTCCTCCCGTGATCGGTTCTTCGGTTCGTCGCTCATGTCGTCACGTTTTGCGGTTTGGCACTGGAGTTTAGGGGTACATGATGAGCCAAAAGACGATTGCGAGCACCGCGAGCCCGACAGCGTGCCAGTGCGCAATCCGCTCTGACAACTCGTCTAGCCTCTTTTGGCGCTGTTCGTCGTTCATGCCGTCATCTTCGCCAATTCAGAATGAACGCGACCGAACAACCTGCCACGAAAATCGCGACCAACAAGAGGCGGAACCGCCGTCCCGCGGCGCGCTCTTTTAGGATTTGCTGCCAGTGGTATAGGTCGTCAAAGGGATAAGGATCGTCATCCTGCGTTTGCCTTCGCCGGCGCCATCTCATCCCGTCATTCTAGCGGCGGTATCCGGGCGGCAAATCAGCCCCAACATTTTGCGTCGCAGAGGGCTTGCCCAGAAAGTCGATTCTGGCCCCGCGTTTGCCTCAAAAGTCGGTAGTGGATCGGGGGAAAATTTCGCGGAACCTTCGAAAGAGCGACGAACTGGCCGAGTGTTCCAATGTTTTTCGTAGCTCTTGCCGGTGTCGAATGAGCTGATTCGCTCTGTTTGCGATCTCGCGCCGCATCGTTGGGTCCTTTGGGTTCCTTCGTGTGATGCCGCACAGGTCGGTCGTGAAGGTTAGCGCGTTGTGCTCCTTGGCCAACACTTTGATCTGAGCGTCAATTTCACTGATCCTTGCCTGAGCGAGCTGCCGGGCATTTAGTATGCGACCCGCTCCCCATGCGGCAATACCGACCGCTAGCAGAACGACAATAAGCACCCAACCGATCCAGCCCCGCGACCGTTTCTTTGGCTCGTCGTCCATGCCGCGATTGTACCGGGAGCGGGGGGGCCGGCTTTGCACAAACAGCGGCTTTTGCACAAAAACTCGGACGGCTGCACAAAAGTCTTAAAGAACGGCGATGAACCCGATTACAGCTGCCACGAGGCCGATCACGCCGACAAGAATGGCGACGACTGGTATCCAGAGCGACGACAGTCCTGTTGGCTTTTGACTGAGGTCAACGGCGGACAGATCCGCCAAGTCGTCTCCGATTTCCTGCCATGCGCGGCGAACCCACTTCATGCCGCTATTGTACCGGGAGTCGGCGGACGGCTGTGTGTCTGGCGCGCGACCGTCGGCGGCTGGTTGTAACTTGCTGCTCCAATGCGGAGTGCCACGCGTTAATGAGCGACACGGTTCGCACCGTTATCGTAGCCACAATTCCAGATACGATCGCATCGCACTCTTCAGCGCCGGATTCTGCTCACAGACCAAGATAAGCGGCATGTAAGCCGCACCGAAGGGTACTCGTACCCACACCGAATCTGACTTGGTGCACAGAATGAAGGCCGGACCCAAACGACAGCGGGTACAGCACAAACACCGCGAGCAGTGCCCAGCCGATCCACGCCCGCGACCGTTTCTTCGGCTCGTCGCTCATGCCGTCACGATCAGAATTCGATGTGTATGTGACGCAAGACAGCTCTGATGGTTTCTCGTGCGTCCTTGCGCAGCAAGTACGCTAATCCAAGGGCCGCAAATCCAATTACAACAACAGCCAGCCAGACGAGGCCAATGATTTCGCTGTCGCTCATGCTGTCACCCTACGGTCAGCCCACACCCGCCGTTTCTGCTGTTCGCCGTTCATGCTGTCATTCTAGCGGCGGGTAGTGTGTGCGAGCTGTGTTGCTGATTAGGCGCTAGGTGCCGTCTGGATGGAATCCGAATATCTTGAATGACGAGCCTTCGGGATCGTCGACGAACTTGCGATCGTCGCTCCATTCGATGTGACGCTGGCTCAGCCAGCGCTTCAACTCGTCCATCTCGGCAGACTGGCGAAGCAGGATCTCGATGTGGCGTATGTGCCGGTACGGATGCCGTATTGCATCCGGAAAGACTCGATTCCAACGTCGCCAGAAGTCGTCAGACTGCGTGACACGTGGGCAGCGATAGCACAGGTTCTTGCCAAACAATCCTCGAATCTGCTCCATCACAGCTTGCCAGGTGGCGTCATCAAGGCGCGGAGTGAGCCCCTTCCGGACAATGTAGGCATCGATCGCTGCCGTATGATCGCGCGGCCTCTCATTCCCGTCCGGCTTGTCGGTCATCGGTTCGCTCATGCCGCGATTGTACCGGGAGCGGGCGACTGCCTCAAAAAGTCCGGCCCTGGGTTACAAGTGGGAGTCGCGAGTTGACCTAAGCGGGGTCAAACTCGGATCGGGGGAGCATGGGTCGCAACGTGCTCCCCTTTTGCTGCGCTGGCTATCGCTGAACGGCTTCTGCGGGAACAGCGGGTAGGTGGGGGCGCATCCCGGACGAAAGTTGGGGATTGGCACGGGAGTTCAGCGGTAGGTGGCACTCAGGACTTCTGCCTGTCGTCGAAGCGACGAAACCCGATCAGTATGTTCGGTAAGGAGTCCAATGCAATACATGAGCAGCAACGCATTCAACACAATGCCCAGAACGGCCGGCGTGACGATGGCCGGCCTGGACGCCGCCGGAACTCCGAAGCCGTAAACCACCAGCAAGGCGCAGGCATCCAAAAAAACGGCGAGCGACCAGACACCGACTGCTACCCATAGTCCTTCCACATTGCCAGGAGTTTCGTCCGCTTCCTTGAAAATCATGCTCCCCGCGTAGAGCAGCAGAAACGGCAGCGCGACGAGCCCCCACCCCCACGCGGCACTTCTAACTTCAAGAACGAGCACTCGTTGCAGACTTCTTCGCAAGGAACCGCTGCTCGGTGCATCCCAATTGTTCTTCGGTTCGTCGCTCATGCCGTCATCCCGTCGCCAGCAATCCGATCTCTATCGCGTCGCAGACGTCTTAGCGTTCCGTAGATGCAGGCAAGCGCCGCCACGTTGACGAAGAGCGCGGACACAACCAGCATGTCGCGCTCAGACTGAGCCTGTTCCTCGCGACGTCGCTTCTCTCCCATCGAGGCTGGCCAGCAAAAGTTCCTGTAACGCTCCTGTGGATGCTCTCGCACGGAATAGGCGTAGAGCCCGACGTCGCCACCGATGGCGAAAGCCAGTGCCAGAACGATTGGAGCAACGAACCTCATGCCGTCATTCTAGCGGCGGATCACACCATGCCGGACCATTTTCGCGACTCAGCATCGGCAGGGCGCTCGAAGCCGGGTCGCCACTCGATGCGGTCTTGCTCCGATTCAAGTCGCTCCACTTCGGCGGCGCTCAGCTCACGATCGAGGCCCGTCGCCGTAGAGCCGGTTCAGTCGCCTCTCGTACGCATGCCAGTGGGTTTGGAGAATCTGCTGCTCGGTTAACCCGTGCTCGGTGACCATCGGTTCGCGGTCGAGGGGCGTGTCCACGTTCACGGTTCTCCGAAAGCCATCTCGTGCAGTGATTCCTCGCCCTGCCACTCGCGCCAACGATCCCGCAACCGCCCGCCGCCTGCTTGATCTCGGCCCTGTGGGCGTCGTGCGTGGCAACCTCCAATTGGGCCATCAGACCGCGGTAACGTGGGTTCCGTGTCGATGGGTGTGGTTGCACGATGAAGACCTTCAATGCGACCGGGTTGCGGCATTCCCGACCTGATGGACCGCCTCGTTGATTTCCGTCGGAATCGTCCAGTTCGTCGGGTCCAGTTTGATCGTGACCGTTCCGGTTCGGTAGTCGTTTCCTTTCAAGACATACCCCAGTGCTTTGCCTGGATGTTTGTAATACTTGGCAAGCAAGTCCACCAGCTCTTGCTTATGTTTCGCTCTTGCGTCGACGGGAGTCTTCGGATCGTTCCCAAACAGCTCGTAGGCAAGGAACGTCTTATAGAAAGCCGCGATCTCTTCGACTGGAACTTTCTCCTTCTTAAGTTGTTCTAACTCGGCCTCTGCGGCCTGGAGCGAATTGAGTTTACTCGATGCAATTGCAACCTCCTCTGGCTGTAAGATCACGCTCGGGGCTGGGACAACTTTGCTTTGGCTGACTCGAAGAATGACGTCGTACGCTCCGATTCCTGCGACAAAACCCGCACAAGCGATTCCAAGATAAACGACGACTGGATTGTTTTCGATTGATTCCTTTAGTGTCATAGCGCGTGGTCCTTTCGGGGCCGGATCAACTGGGCGGCCCAATTGCTCGTGTCTTCACAATGCGAGCATGAGCGACGGCGGAACTTGAAGCAAGAGGGTGCCATCAGCGGACGCTTCGCTTCCCGCGGCCGGCGAATCCGATGACCTAAACAGGTCATTGTTTCGCAGCGTCCCCTCTGGATAAATGCCTTTTGTCCACCGGTATGAGCGACAGCATGAAAACCCTGCCTTTTAGTCCGGGGCGACGGTAGGCCAACATGACTAGCGCGACACCGCTGTACGGGACCAGCGTTCCGAACGGGCCTCGCACAACGCGATCAAGCAGCCCAGTGAACGCGCCGACCAAAGTCATGATGACATAGGCCCACGCGATTGCCTTGAGAAATTTTCT
Source organism: Planctomycetaceae bacterium (assembly GCA_035949535.1). GTDB lineage: Bacteria > Planctomycetota > Planctomycetia > Planctomycetales > Planctomycetaceae > DASPSM01. The sequence goes on from DASZIA010000255.1 coordinate 11,817, forward strand.
CGCTGGGGAATCCCGAGTGATCGGTTCGTCGCTCATGCCGTCACGCTTTGGGGATTGGAGTTTGGGATTCAAGGCCTAGACAGTTCGATGGTGATCCAGGAAACCAGGGCAGCCCCAATCGCTGCGATGGCGGTAACTACCATGATGGCCCGCCGGCTGATCGGGCGGCGGGCTGATCTTCGGATGGCCCTTAACTCGCGCCATTTTTCTGTCCTGCGGAGCAGAGCGACATAGCTGAGCACGGGGATGGCAACGCACAGCAAGATGAACAGCCAGAACGCCGTGACGAAAATCCCCATCCTAAAATCGTCCGTTTCGCTCATGCCGTCATTCTAGCGGCGGATTCGGCGGTAGTGGGTGCGAGTTGTGCTGCCAGCTCAGTCGGGTGGGAATCCGTATATCCATAAGTCGAAATACGGGTCGTTTTCAGGATCACGCTGCTCGCGCCATTCGATCTGGCGTTCAGCCGACCTCGCTGATGCATCGCAAGTGACCAGGGATTCGTGACGGGGCGGCGACTCGACTCACTTGTCGAGGGTGCCTGTGTCCTGCCCGCCGGCCGTCACGAGAGCCGATCAAGCCACCCGTGACTTCATTCGCATTATCGTGAGCACCGATGTGACATCGAGACCCACCCCGCCGAGAGCGTCGTTTGGACACGATGTCCATCGGATCCCGAGCCGAGACGTCCACTTCTTTGTTGGCGCCACGAGTCTCGAGTGGCGTGGGGACGTTCGTCGTCTGGGTAGAACGCTCGCCTAGAGATCCGCAGAGCCGCTGGGTGGATCTCCGAGCTGTTCACCTGAGGGAATTGCCTGATAGCGCGACGAGCCTCACAGCGGGGCGCCAATGCAGGCAAGCGGCCAGACCGTCGGGCCTGCTGGTCCCCCGCACGAGGTCAGCCAGCAGGCGACTTGAGAGGTCTCACCTGTAGAGGATTTTGCCGTCCAGCTCTTCGAACTCCATGATGGCGGCATGTTCAAATCGGTATCCTTCGCGGCCCGCCATGGATACAATGGATTAAATGCAACCACCACTAACCGACACGCAACTCACTTTCATTTACGCGCAGTCCGATAAAATGACCGCGCGGGAAATCGGCATGAGTATTGGATTGAAGCCCAACACCGTGACCATTGCTTGTCGAAAGATGGGGGTCATCCCGCTAAGGCGCTCGCTTAAGTTCGTGATGCAGCCTTGGTAGTTCCCTCTGAGAGACCTACAAAGCCGCCTGAAATATGGCGGCTTTTTTATTGGCTCTCGCCAATCTCACGAAGGTTCAGAGTGATGCCGAATTGTTTTTCCAGTTTCTTTAGCTCCTTGCCCGCCGCCTGTCGGTTTGGCAAGAGAGTAGCCCCTTGCCCTTCCAGGTAGGAATTAACCTCTTGTTGCTTTTTAAACGGCGCATCATATAGGTACGTCTCGCGGTGCCATGTGTCCCGTTCGGTGTCTGGCTGTAAACTCCATTTCTTTATCAGATACTGGCCCGTGTAATTATGGTCAACCGCTACCCAACCTTCTTTTCGAGCCGCCATAAATTCCCCCCATTGCAGAGCAATGTGATACTATCGTGGCAAGCGTGCGATGCGGCCTGGCTTGAGCAGGGGTCGCGAAAGCGACGCATAGGACGAAGACCACGGCCGTCCTTGGACGCATCAAGCCACCCGTCCCCGAAGAAACCCGCGACCTGACGAAAGACAGTCCCTTGTCCAGACAAAAGCCAGGGCGGCAACCGGAAGCGCCGCGATGGCGTCTGCCTCATTCCGGTCGTGGGTCAGTCTGCCGTGTGGGGTTCGGCATAGCAAGAGACGGTGACGCCGTCAGCCCGGTCAATCGACCTTAGGTGCCCAAGGCCGCTATCGGTCCAGGGAGCGTATCGCACCCGCTTGCCGGCCCGGACTCAAAGGGCGGCCCGTTTCTTTGCATCGCCGCAACCAGGCGGAGCCGCCAGAGTGAACACCACGACCTCTTCGCCGGATGTCGTGCTGATGTCGTGGTGCAAGCTCACCACTCTGACACCGGTGACATCCTGAACCATCGTTTCCATCACCGGGCGCGCCGTTTCGATCAGGTGTGTCCGCACATCTTTAAGAAGGTCTCGGCCCTTCTCAGCCGAAAGCGACTGGACAAGGTGCTGTTCGGCCGCCGTCAAAACGCCGTTAAGGCGCACGACCACGAGATCACCGATCAGGTGAGCGTGAATGTCCCTGGGGCCCCGCCCCATGTATTCCTGCTCGAAACGAGTGATTCCCGCGCAAATGGCGGCTTCGATTTCGCCTTGTGTGTTCATCGCCCAAAAGCCCTCCCAATTGCAACGGAGGCGCGGGTCGATCACCTGCACAGGCGAAAGAAGAAGACTCATCAGTTCTCAGGTGAACATGCCAGACATGATATCAGGCGTGGGCTGGCAATCCACTTGTTTCGTCGCCGGGGTGCGACGGTCGCGTGCTGTGTTGATGGGCAACGCGAGTCAATCCGCCGATTCGATTGAGAAAACATTGGCCGGGCTTGATGCGATGGCGCTCTTTCAAAAGGGCCGTCATTTCGGCGATGCCTGCCGGAATTTCTTCCGTCGAACCGGCCTTGGCCATGATTTGATACACGTTGGGAAAGCGGACGGGCGTTCAAGAAGAATCTCCGAGCCCTTAACCGCGGCGGTCAGCGCGCCTCAGTCCTGAAGTCGTTCGTCTATCGCTTTTGGAAAGCGGCAAACACAAGCGCAGTCGCGATGCCGAACGTCAGCCCTAGTGGGATTGCCGCCACATTTTGGGTAGCAGCGTAGGCCAGGACACCGACAGCCACCCCGCCGCCGACTCCGCCGAAGAGCAGATATGGAATCATGTCTTTGCGATTGTTGCTCATGACGTCATCCTACCGGCGGATCACTGCATGCCCGACCATTTCCGCCACTCGGCATCATCTCGTCAATCGATGCGTATGCGGCCCTGGCTGTACTCGGTCCTGCCGACCCTCGGCTGGCGGTACCTCTTGAAATGCTGCGGACCCTCCAGCGCCTCCTTGGCCTCGTTCTCAGCCCTAATCTGCCGCTTCAGAGCCTCGATCTCCTCCGGTGATGGCAGGTAGACCGATGGCCGCTCTCGCTCGTTGGCAAGCCAGAGGGATTCGATCGCATTGCTGTCGAGAGGTTCGGCGTCCATGGCGCGCTCAGCAGCGGGCGACAACGAGGGCCGATGCGGCACGCATGATAAAAGGCCGCTCCCGTTCAGTGTTCCAGGCGAACGCGGAGCGGCCACCCGAGGAGTGATGCCCGATTGCGGTCGAACACCGGAGCGTCACGGTAAGCGACTGAAACTATCGCCTGGGACTGCCGAGTGAAATTGGGAACTGTACTAAGCGGGTTTACACCGATGTGTGATGGGTGGCTATTGGGTTTGTGCAGCGCGTCGTTTCTCGCGTCGCCACTCCCACGGCGGCACCGGATTCGGATCAGCCCACAGTCCTCGTCGATGCGCGCGGGCGTCGGCCTCCGCTGCGGTGAATTCTCCCGGCTTGTCGTACTGCGCATCAATGCGAAGTCGCCCAGCATCACATCGAGGTTGATGAACCGGTCGCCGAGGTCGACTTGGCCGATCACCGAGGGCGATCTCGAAGTGCCTTGTGGTGCATCTGTGACTTCCAACACACATTTGGGAACAGCAATGTCGCACGCAGGGTCTAAGTCAGGATGCCCGCGTCGGCGGATTTGCGGACACGATGTCCAACCGGCTGGTGGGCGCGTTGTCGCGGCGGCGAGACCTGAGGATCAGTCTCTGGTGTGCGTTCTGCCGACCTGGAGGGGCCACGTCTCTGTCGGTTTGGGGACAGAATGCGCCAGAACGCTTGCCTGAAGATCCCCAGAGGCGCTGGGTGGATCTCCGAGCCGCTCACGCGAGCGAATTGCCTCGTAGAGTGTCGAGCCTGACAGCGGGGCGCTAATGCGGCTAAGGGCCCGACGAAGAGTGGTTGCGGTACACTTCGCTTTGGACCGGTTGCAAGGGACCTTGGCCGCCGGGGCGGCAGGACTCGGGAAATCGACATGCTATTCAAGCGAGTTGTGCCACTGCTGGCCTTGGCGGCGGGCTCTCTCGGATTAGTTGCCTGCATCGCGGGGGCCTACCCGATTTCGCTGGTGAAAACACGACTTGATCGAACCAACGAAAGAGTGTTCGTGACGATTGACAAGGGCCTGGCCTCTGCTCAGGACCGCGTCCGCGCGGTGCAAGAGCGCGTAAGAGAGTCGAAGATCAGAACCAGCGAGATCGGTCCGAAACTCCGGGACTGGCGCGCAAGCAAGGCCAACGAACGGCTCGCCTCGGCGGTCGAAATCAAAAGCCGGATAGAGAAAATCCTTGGCCGGCTCCAGACGGCGGACCAATTGCTGCAGAAATCGATGGACTCGATTGGCGTCATTCGCGATGCGCGCGAGTGGCTCGTCTTGATCGGTGTTCCGGCGGACTCGATCTCCCCCGACAAGGTGCTTGAAAAGCTGACGTCAACACAGGGCAAGTTGCGAGAGATCGAAAGGTCGATCAACGGCGTCGGCGAGTTCACGGTTAACCGGGTGGGTGAATCGGAAGACAATCGACTTTCTCGCGTCTTTGAGTTGCTCAGTAACACGGAATTGACGCGTAGGCGGAGAGGTCGCGCAATCGCTGGGCGAAGGTCTGCGGGAAGAGAAAGATTGGAAGCTGCTTCGTGCCAGGGCAGCAATCATGGCAGATGCCGGCGGGTTGCTCATGGAGCTCAAGCCAACGAGAGGCAGCCAGTCAAGTTGGCGGCGGCACGCGGCCTCGTATCGTGACGCCGCCGAGGCTTTAGCCGCTGCCGCGGACCGACGCAACCTTGCCGAAGCTCGGCAGGCTTTTGATCGTCTCAAGACGAATTGCAATCGGTGCCATTCGGATCATCGATAGCTCCCCGCGACGCGCGACCAGCTGCAATCCGATGGGCGAACCCACCCAAAGGGCGAACAGTTCCGAGGCACGCAGCAATAACCGGCCTGGTCACGTTACGCCCTGAGATGAAGCTGACTTTCAGTGGCTGCGACGGCGAAGAGTGGCTACCTGCGCTCGAGGCGGTTCAGTTGCCGTATCGCGGCAGCGGGCGTCTCCGCAGCCCAATCCCGAATTCTCATACGTTTTGGCGACGCATCGTCAAACGACCGATAAGTGCCGCCGTGACAGGCCCCGTAAACTCATCCGTATTTCGGCGCGCTGTTCTGTGCACCAGATTGCCATACGTTTTCGCGGAATCGAGGCTCAGGCAGCGAGCGCGGATCAAACGCCCGCACATCGGCGGCAGAATTCGAACGATTTTCGACGCGCTCTTTTGGAGTGTCACGGTTTCCGCGCCGCCTTTTTGCCGGTTGTCAGTTCGGCCAGCAGCTTCTTGAAGTCATCGCGGTCGCGGAGCGATGCGAGGTCCGTGTCTTGTTTCAGCTGCCAGCGTCGTTGAACCCTGTCTGCACGGCCTTGTTCAGCAACTCCATCGCCCGGTCGCCATACTCTTGCCTCTTCTGGGCGCTCCTGCCGGCGGCAGCGGCGTAGACGCAAGCGAAGTTGTACCACTCCTCGGCGTTACCGTTCCATGACTTCGCCCACTCAGTGACCTCGGCAATGGCCTCGGATACCTGACCGGCGTTGACGCGCGACATGGCCAGCGACGTGCGGCTCGTAGCCAAGAAACGTCGGTACTGAGGCTCGGTCGGGAAATCGGCGGTCAGCTTTTCCAGCATTGCGACTGCCTTGCGATACTCCCCTTCTACGTCCGATCGTTTGTCGAGGCCCTCCAGCAGATTCCCCAGGTTGTAGTGGATGCGGGCCAGTTCCAGTCGGTATCCGGGGACGGCTGGGAAGTCGGCAACCAGCTTCTCCTGGATAGCCAGATCCTTGCGATATTCCCGCTCCGCCTCGGACTGCTTCCCCAAGCCCGCGAGCAGAAGGCCCAGGTTGTTGTGGCTGAGTGCCAGTTCCAGTCGATATGCGGGCACGTCGGGGAAGTCGGCAACCAGCTTATCCTGGATAGTCAGAGCATTGCGATATTCCTGCTCCGCCCCTGACGCTTTCCCCAACCCCCCCAACAGAATCCCAAGGTTGAAATGGGTGCGGGCGAGTTCCAGCCGGTACGTGGGCACGCCGGTGAAGTCGGTGGCAAGCTTATCCTGAATAGCCAGAGCGTCGCGATATTCCTGCTGCGCCTCCGACTGTTTCTTGTGGCCCGCCAGCAAATTGCCCAGGTTGCTGTGGCTGACGGCCAGTCGCTGTCGGTACTCAGGCACCGTTGGGAATTCGGCAGCGAGCTTATCCTGGATACCAAGAGCCTTGCGATGTTGTTCCTCTGCCTCTGACCATTTCCCCAGGCCTGCCAGCAGAAGCCCCAGGCTGCTGTGGCTGTTTGCCAGTTCCAGTCGGTGTGCGAGCACTGTGGGGAAGTCGGCAACCAGCTTCTCCTGGATAGTCAGAGCATTGCGATATTCCTGCTCTGCCTCCGACCGTTTCCCCAACCCCCTCAGCAGAATCCCTAGGGTATTATGGGTGCGGGCCAGATCCTCTCGGTACGCCGACATGGCGGGGAAGTCGGTGACCAGTTTTTCGTCGACGGCCAGGGCTTTACGATATTCGCTCTCCGCTTGGGACCGTCTCCCCAATTCCGCTAGCAGAACCCCGAAGTTGTGGTGGGTGTGGGCCAAGTCCTGTCGGTGCTTGGGTACAGCAGCGAAGTCGGTAGCCGGCTTCTCCAGGATTGCGAGAGCCTTGCGATATTCCTCCTCCGCTTCCGACCGTTTGCCCAAGTCTGTCAGCAGAACCCCCAGCCAGTTGTGGCTGCGGGCCAGTTCCGGTCGGTATTTGGGCACGTCGGGGAAGCCGCTCATTAGGGTCGCGTATCGGTCTCGGGCCATCCGGAGAGCGACCACCGCTTGCTCTTTTCGGCCCAAGCGGGACTCGATACTTCCCACGCGGTACGCGGCCGCTGCGGTGCGGGCTCGCGACGCTTCATCGTCCGCTTTTTCGCCGGCAAATTCCTGATAATACTTGAGGACCTCGGCCAGGAACTTCTTCTGATCCGCACTGATCTCTTTTTGCGTGCTGAGCGAATCCCCAGTTTCGGTCGAGGTCATCGCATCGAGCGCCTGCCGAGTGCGGTCGCGGGCCTGCTCGGCCCGCCGTCTTTGCTCCTCGGCGGCAGATTGAGCCAGGCGCGCCTTCTGCGCCTCTTCGGTTGCAAACTCCGCGTTGCGATCGGCCCGCTTAGCATTTTGATCCGCGCGCCAGGCGTATCGATTGGCGATTACCGCCAGCGTCGTGCCACCTATGGCACCAACGAGTAACAGCACCGACACCGCCGTCCAGAGGGACGCAGCGAGCGGATTGCGGCGGCACCAGCGCCAGACGCGTTCGGTGCGCGCGATCGGCCGAGCCTGAATCGGCTTTCCAACCAAAAGGCGATCAAGATCGTCCGCCAATTCCGCCGCCGATCCATAACGCTTGATCGGCCCTTTCTGCAGGCACTTGAGCGTGATCGTCTCCAGGTCGCGATTTACCGCATCGCTGAGCAGCCGTGGTGACACAGGCTCTTGAGTGACGACTTGACGTAGGGTCTCGATCACGTTGGCCGCCTGAAACGGTGGACGGCCGGTCAACAGGCAGTACAGCACGGCGCCCAGCGAATAGACGTCCGAAAGAGGGCCAATTGCATGGCTGTCGCCACGCGCCTGTTCCGGGGACATGAAGTTGGGGGTTCCCAGAATCTGACCGGTGGCTGTTAGCTCGCCTGTCCCTGACAGTCGCTTGGCCAAGCCGAAGTCAGCCACGCGTGGAGACCCGTCTCGCGACAGCAGAATGTTTTGAGGTTTTAGATCGCGATGGATGATCCCCTGGGCGTGGGCATACTCCACGGCCTGTGCGACCTGAAGCATGATCCGGGCGGCTTCATTCGGAGCGAGCGGACCGTCCCACAGCACGTCGCTCAGGCTCTGGCCGTCGATAAACCCCATCGAATAAAAGTGTCGTCCTGCCTGCTCGCCGACCTCGAAGATCGGAACGATGTTCGGATGATCGAGCGTGGCTGCGGCCGATGCCTCGGTCTCGAATCGCCTGACGTCCTCAGGGGAGGCCAATTGCCCGGCCAGGATCGTCTTCAGGGCGACCGTGCGGTTGGCTTTGACCTGCCGCGCCTTGTAAACAATCCCCATTCCGCCCCGGGCGATCTCCGCCAGCAGTTCGTAGCCGCCGAAACGTCCCAACGGCGCCACGACGTCGACGGGCGGCCCGTACCCGATGTCCGTTTGGCCTGCTGCCTGGTCGACCGACACCGTCGTGTTCTGGCCGTCCGACGACGAGCTAGCGAGAACAGTTGAAGCCGCCCCGCGCCCGGGCGCAGAAGTCACGGCGTCTACTGGCTCGGATTGGAGAAGTTCCCGGAGCCGGTTTGCAAGCTGCGGAAAGCGTCGGACGTAGTCGGCCTGATCAGGATGATCACCAAATTCACGACGGAGCCGATACTCCACCAAAACGAGCCGGCTTTGCAGACCGTCGTCCGACTGAAGTTTCGGGTGCTGCTCGATGTACGACTCGGCGAGCACTTTGTCGCCGGACTGCCAGCGCTTCCGCATGTCGGCAATCAAGCGGTCCAGCAATTCGGACTGGCCGACGCTCTGGCTCATTCCCGGTTCCCGGATTGGCCGCCACGCGTTTGGTGCGCGTCTTGACGTGCAGGGTTTCTTATACCCAATTTCCGGTTGCGATGGGAAAAGCATCGGCCGCGGTGATTTTCGCGATCGTTTTTCAGTCGGGCGCTGACAGACGAGCGTCACCTCCAGAAGTTGATCGCGCGGTACCGATACGTGTTCTTTCTTCGTTGAAGGAAACCAATTCCCCACGGAAGTGGAGGCCGTCGGTGCTGATCGACGGAATCAAAGTGTCATCAACTCATCCGTTTTCGCGGACACACCGAAAATAGACCGATAACTGCCGGCGTCACACGCACCGGAACTCATCCGTTTTTCGGCACAGGCTCTGCGTCCCGAATACTCAGCCGTTATCGCGGAATCGGGCCTCAGGCTGCGAGAGCGGATCAAACGCCCGGAAATCGGCGGCAGAATTCGAACGTTTGGCGGAGAATCCTAAGGCGCTCAGGGAAAAGTTCTGGCGGTCCGGAAACCGACGGCGTAGTCTCGGGCGCGCGGCGGGTTGGAGTTGCGCATGGCGGAGCGGAGGTTCGAGGGAGTTTGTGGGTAGGACCCGCCACGCATCACGATGCCGCCTTTGTCTTCCACCGGCTGTGTCGACGGAGTGTCTACGGACAGTTCTCGATTACTCGTGCTCGAGTCGATACACCGCTCGGCGGCGTTTCCCAACATGTCGAACAATCCAAAATCATTGGGCTTCAAGCTGCCGACGGGTAAAGCATGGTCGTGCCCGAACCAACCGTACTGCGAGAGTAACTCGTCGCTCGAGCCATAGTAGCGACTCGTCTGGGTGCCCGCTCGACAGGCATACTCCCATTCGGCTTCCGTCGGCAGGCGATATCCCTTCAACTCCCAGAATCGTTCCTTGGGCTTCATTCCGGGGCCATAGTTCCCTTCTTTGTTGGGCTCGAAGCACCACTGGTCTTTCGCGATCCCTTGCTGTTCGCTCAACCAGTTACAGAAGTGGGCCGCTTCGTACCACGTCATGCTTGTAAGAGGAGAGTCTTCCGTCGGGCTCCAGCGGCGAGCCAACTCACCGTCCGCCAGCTCGTAACCTTTGATCGCCTGTTGGAACGGGCGGTATTCGGCCTTGGTGACTTCGTGCGCCGCGATCGCAAACCGACGTCTGATGGCGCAGCGGTGCTGAGTCTCCCATCCGTAACGCCCAGGCTCGGATTCGGGCGAGCCCATCACAAACTCGCCAGCATCAACGATCACGAAGGTCGCTTTCTGCGTGTCGACATACCATTGCCGCTTTTCGCTGGACTTTCGGGCCTGCAACTGCCTTTCGTCGGCCTTGAGCTTCTCGAGCACCGCATCGAGGCGCTTCTGCTGTCCCCACTTCTTGAGCAGCCACTCGGCGGCACCGTGCAGTCCGGGATCCGGGTCGTACTCGTAGACACGCAGCAACTTCTCGATGAGTGGCGGCCGCTGATCGACAGGAAGCTGCGACTCTGAGAACTCGCCGAGTATGAGCACGAGCGTCCGGCGAATCGTCACGTCAGGTTCGACGTCGAGCCGTTTAACAATCGGTAGAGGGTTACCCCCCAACGGGCTCAGCTCAAGGATTACGGAGGTGCGAGCCCTGGGGTCGGGACTGAACTTCAGAACCTGCCAGACGCTTTCGGTTCCTCCGAGCCGCAAGAGCGCGATGGCGGCATTCGCCCGCCGCCGGGCTAGGGATTCCCTTTGATCCTCAGTTGCCTGCGCCGGCACCTGTTTGCGAATTTCTTGTTCAGCCAGCTTGACTGTCTCGTCCCTGTAGGCCGTGACCCAGTCAACCAGGACCAGAAACTGGTAGGGCTCGGCATCTGCGAGGAGGTCGAACAACTGATCAGGACGATCATGGAGATAGTCCCCGAGAGCCAGAGCGGCACGTTTGCGAATCGACTCCTTTTGCGCGGGATCGCGATAGATCAAAGCAATGCGCGGGGTCAGGTGCTCTCTGGCAGGCGCGAGGTAGGACCGAGCGCGCACGGCTGCTTCCCCGTCGACCGCCAGCGAGTGGTCGTCGACAAGCGCGCTAATTTGGCCGAATCGCTGATCGGAGGGGGTGTAGCCCGCCAGCGCACACGCGGCTTGAAAGCGACTTTGAGTGTTGACCTGCGGGTTCAGCGCGACACGCCAGAGTGGTTCCACAAGATTCTCTTTGTATTGAGCAAGCTCCTCTGACCGGGCGATCAGCTCAAACCACTCCCAACTTACGAATGGGAGGATTTGCTGTAGCTCGGCAATCATGTCGCGATCCGGCAAGAGTGCCAGAGCGAATTTCAGTTTTTTATCAGCTGTGGCGTTGTCGTGTTGTTTTCTCAGCAGCGGCTTAGCCCAGCGTTCGTAGTCATGCAGCTTATCGAGAATCCCCGGTACCTGGAGTGCATTGGCGTCAACGAGTTGTCGCACGAGGGCTGCCGCTTCGATGCGTCCGTAAATCTCGCGATAAGCCAGCAGGCAAACGCCGACGACAGCGGCCGCGAAACAGAAGCGGAGCGCATGCCTGCGCTGAGCCTTGCCCATCATCGCGCGTTGTCGCGGAGTCCATTTCTTCTTGTCCGTCAGCGACCGAATGCTCACGAATTCCAACAGGGAGGGCAAATTCCGGCTCTCTGGCCTGGCATGCCAGACGTCCGAGCGTTCGGCTAAGCGCAATTCGGCCCGCCCGCGCCGAGTTTCACGTTGCTTGCGCGTCAGCCAATCGCGCAACGATGGGACCAAATAGTCGTGAGTCAGCTGATAATACTCCTGACCCGGCTCGATCTTGGTGTTACGAGGATCGGAATCGAAGCTCTCCGGGTCGGTCGGCGTGATCAACCGGATGTCGCTGTCCAGGATCCGGATCAGATCCTCAAAGTCTTTCGGGCGATGGGCATAGCCCGAGCAGTCCAAAAGCTCCTGGTAGGAGCGCATGTTGCCTTTGATATCCGTTCCCCGTTCGGGAAGTAGGGCTTTGAGGACCGCACGGGCAGCCTGCTGATGAAGACGATGTCTGGGGTTGGCGCTCGGGGAGCTGAAAGTCTCGTCCAAGAAGGTGACGCCGACGCCCTCGGTCCCGCCGACTTCTTGCAGCGTTTCGGGCAACCACGGTTTTGCTTTCGTCATCTCAGCGAATAACGTCAATCGCACGCAGATCACTTTGTCCTCGTCCGAGAGGCCCGACACCGCTTGATCGACAAAGGACCGCTGTTCGGAAGTCACCTCTGCGGCGTTCTCCGGCAGGGCTCCGTAAGCCCGCCCGTAAGCATTGAGGACCTTGTGGGCATGGCGCAGATCGAACAAGTCGATGGCGGCGATATTCTTGTCGGGTACCAGATCAATCTCGAGATCGGCCAGAAACCGAGTGACCGCCATCCAAAAATCGTCACGGACCATCGCAATGCACTGGACTCTTCCGCCATCACATTGGCGCAGGGCCTGGATCAGCTCGGTGTTCGATTCCTGGCCTTTTCTGTGCAGCCATTGCTCAAATTGGTCCAGAACAATCAGCAGCTTCCGGCCATGCCTGAGACCCTGTCCAAGACGCACTTCCGCAAGCGCTTCTTTGAGATCCCGAGAGTTCCGCAAGGCCGGGTAACGCTTGCGCAAGCCATGAAGAAGCCGGAACTCCAGCTCATCGGCGGTCGCTTCGACGTAAATCGGCTCTACTGAGTCGCTCAGTCGCGGGAGTAGTCCCGCCTTCACGAGGGACGATTTGCCACATCCCGATGGGCCGTAAATCAGTCCCACCCGGAACGTCTCGTCGGGGTCGGGCTGTTCGACCCGGGTTTTCCAATAACGGATGCTTTCAGGCAGGCCGTCTCGATCTCGTGGACCGGGCAGTAGCTCCAAGAAGAAGGCAGCATCCTGAGCGTCGAAAGATCGCAACCCTTTCGGGACGATTCTGATGGCTCTGCTTCCGGAGGAAGCCACGGAGTTCGTGGGCGCACTGGCGGTCGCCCCTGACATGGGCGCTGGATCGATCGCTTTCGGAGGTTGTCCCGCCAGAAAATGCCGCAGATCGTCAGCAAAATCTTTCGCGGTTGTAAACCGGTCGGTGGCTCGCTTCGAGAGGGCCTTAAGACAGATCCGCTCCAGTTCTTTCGGAATCGAATCATCGATCTGCCGAGGTGGCTTCACGTCGACCGTCGTGATCTTGAACACGGACCCAACCCAATTTTCCGCTCGGAACGGATTGACGCCCGTGAGCAGCTCGAAAAATACGACCCCGAGGCTGAACACATCGGAGCGGCCGTCGACCAGGTGACCTTCGCCTCGCGCCTGCTCGGGGCTCATGTACATCGGCGTGCCGATCAATTGACTCTCTGGGCCTTTCCCGAAGTCGTCGTCCCGCAGGGCAATGCCGAAATCAGCGACATAGGGTTTGCCCTGGCAGTCGATCAGGATGTTCTCCGGCTTAACGTCCCGATGGACCAGGCCCTTGGTGTGGGCGTAATGGAGCGCCTCGGCCACCGCGGCGACGATTTCGGCCGTTTCGTGAGGACCAATACGAGTCTGCTCAATCCGGCGTCGAAGATCGGTTCCTTCAATGAATTTGGAGACCACATAGCACTGGCCTTCCTGCGTCCGACCAACATCGAAGACGGGAACGATGTGGGGGTGGTCCAAACTCGCCAAAATGCGAGCTTCGGTGAGATAAGCTTCCGTATCGATGACTCGCTGATGGATCGGCACTTTGATGGCGACACGACGCTGCAGTTCTTGATCGAGGCCGAGGTAAACCGTTGCAAAACCGCCCGAGCCGAGAACCCGCTCCATCCGGTAGCGCCCGATTCGATCGGGCACATGAACCGGCGCCCCGGCCGCAAAATCAGCCGTGGGCCCTGGAACAATCGTGGGGGCTTGGGCTCGCGGCGGCGGCGCCGAATCCGGTGTGTTCGACTTGGTGCCGAATCGCTCGTTCGAGGGTGACTGGCGCGGAAGGTCCATCGAGCACTGAGGCCGGCCAAAGAAGGGTGTGACGCGGAATTCGATTTAGGCATTGTCTACCGGCCGTATTGACCCTTCAAGACGCAGATAGGCGCTTACCACGCTCGATCGACTGGGCCGTCTTCCCGGTCGTCATTAGCGAACCTACTTCAGCAACTCAAACAATTTCTGCGGGGAGCAAAAAACGACCCGTTTTTCGGAACGCTCCCAGCCTTTACCGAAAAACGTCTACTGTCGGTTTCTGGGACTTGTCGGCGGATGGAGTGCACACAAAACCCCGTTGCAATTTGCTTGTCCACATCCCATCCTGTCGAGATGATGGAGTTATGCGTCAAATTGTCGGGAACCTGCAGAACTGTCGCACGCTCCGCGGAGGCCGCACCCAGATGAACTCGATCTTCAGAAATGCGTGTTTGCATCGCTGCGCTACGAAATCGCTGTTTGTGTCTGGATTATTTCTCACCGTCGTTGCGGGGACAGCGCAATCGAGCCCCGCGCAGTGGTGCTCTTGGCCCTGGGGATGTTGCTGGCAACCCACCTGCTGCTATCGACCAGTGTGCTGCTACCAAGCGGTCTGTGCATGCCAACCCAGTTGCTGTTGTCAGCCGTCGTGCTGTACGAGTTCGTGTTGCTCAGGCTGCACAGCCCCGGCTTACTGGATGTGTCCTTGCGGCCCGTTCGGCTGCGGCGCTTCCTACCGAGTTTGCCCAGCCACGGAAGTGGTCTGGAAGGCGCTGAAATCAGAGGAGTTCGCTAGGAATGGATTGCCGCGAACGATGACGAAGGTCGTGTTCGCGCCTGCATTTCGCGCGACCGACCAAACTGCTGGCATTTTCCACGCTCCTACGCGACCGCAAAACCGGGCGGAGTTGCGCCGCGATCTTGGGGCGGTTGAGTTGCGCATTACGAGAACGGAGCAACGACTTCCGTTGTCGATGAGCAACGGCATCGATCGATACTAGCCGGTTATTTAAGGGCCGGCGTACCGCCTCGCCCTCGCGAGCGGATCTGACTGGAACAGATCCGAATCGCAACGGCCATCGCTCTTCCGATCTGTCGCCGTAGCTATTCCGGGAATCTCAAGCCTTTTGCGGTGAACGCGTCAAACGACCGATAAGGCCTAGCGAGATTTCTTGCCGCATCGACCAATCGGCGGGGCGAAGATGACAGATCGGGGAAGCCACTCACGTCTGAGAGCCGTCTGGCTCGCCTTACTGCTCATCCTGTCGCTGCCACATTGTTCCGACGCACAAAATGCCAGCGACACGAATTCCGCGGATTTCTATGTTGCGACTAACGGAAGAGATGACTGGTCAGGCCGAGTCGCGGAACCGATTGCGGACCGCACGGATGGACCTTTTGCGACTCCTGCACGCGCGCGGGATGCGGTGCGCGAGCTGAAGAAGGTGTCGGCCAGAAAAGACTTCGTCGTGAGAATCCGCGGCGGAACCTATCTCTTTCGGGAAACGCTGGTCCTTTCGCTCGAAGATTCCGCCCCGGACGGGGGAACAATCACCTATGCCGCCTATTTGCACGAGACGCCAATCCTCAGTTCAGGCGTGCCTATTCGTAACTGGCGCAGGCTGCCTGAGAATCCACCGGGACTTCCTCCCGCAGCGCGGGGCAAGGTGTGGGTTGCCGACCTGCCGCAGGGGATTGACCGGCTTTCCAGCTTATACGAGGGTCAGGAGCGGCTGCCCCGGGCGCGAACCGAAGGCTTCACACCGCCGGAATTCGTGAAGGCGAACCAGCCTCTTGAGCGGTTTCGCTTCCCTGCGGGAGCGATGAAGAATTGGCCAGACCTCAAGGAGGCGGAGTTGCTGGCCATCCCAAGCTGCGACTACGAAATGAACATCCTTTCCGTCGCTTCGGTGGATGAAGAGGCCGGCCTGGCCAAGACCGCGTTGGCCCCTTCCCGCCCTATCGGAAGGGTCAAATATTTCGACAAGACGCTGTGGGTGGAAAACATCATCGAAGCGCTCGATCAGCCCGGTGAGTGGGTCGCGAGCGCCGCCCAACGCAAAATCTACCTCTGGCCCAAGGGAGATCGGCCGGGCGATGGCATCGTCGCACCGAGCCTGACCGAATTGGTCAAGGTGGAGGGGAAAATCGACTACGATGGCCCGCGGGATCAGCCTGTGCGGGGACTCGCGTTTCAAGGGCTGACGTTCGCTCACAGTGAACGGCACCCCTGGCACGGCGGCACCGGTTGGAGTTTGCAGCACAGCTGGGAAATGTTCGACCGTCCCACGGCAGCAGTGCGCTTTCGGGGGGCCTCCGAATGTGCAGTGCGGGACTGTCGCTTCACCGCCATCAGTGGAACGGGAATTCGCTTAGACCTGACGTGCCAGAAGAATTGCATCGTCGATAATGAATTCAGCCATGTCGGTGCGATCGCCATCCTGCTGGCCGGTTACGGGCCCGGCACCAAAAACACGAGTGACCACAATGAGGTGGTCAACAACTGGGTTCACCACACCGGCGAGGTTTACTGGGCCACGCCGGCAATCATGGTTTGGCAGAGCGGAAACAATCACGTCGCGCATAATCTCATCCACAACACCCCTTACACGGGGATCGCGGTGAACGGACGAGTCTCCATGGGACGCGGAGACTTGTCCGGCGATGCGTCGCGAGCGGTCCGTTGGCGCGAGATTGGCGACACGAAATTGTCGTTTGATTGGAGCGAGTGGTACGACTACGAGAAGTTCCTCCATGCCCGGGAAAATCTGGTGGAGAAAAACGACATCCATCACGTCATGGAATCAATGGGCGACGGCAACGGGATTTACATTTCCGGTTGCGGGCGAGCGAACCACATCTATCAGAACTTCGTCCACGATTGCACCGGGACGCACATGGGGGCGGGGATTCGCTGCGATGATGTCCAGAACGAGACCATCGTTGAAGGAAACGTGATCTGTCGGATCCACAGCGTGCAAGTCGGCGTCTCGATGACGGGCCGGAACCACATCCTCAACAACATCATCGCGGACATTATTCCGAGCCCGAGGGTGATGCGGCCTGCGAACATCGTGCACGGATACATCTGCGTGCCGGGCCTTTATCCCTACGGCACCACCAACGCCAAACTGGACATCACCGGTGCGCGCATCGAGCGAAACATCGTGTACTCCCCGCGCAAAGATTACCTTCCTGTGCTCGAATACCGCTCATTCTCCACCGGCCCCGGCGACCGGCTGAAAGGCACCCACACGGACCACAACCTTTACTGGTGTCCCACCGATCCAGCCTGGGGCCAGCGATACCTGGACGGGCAACAATCGCTTGGCGTGGAAAACGAAAGTCTCTGCGCCGATCCGAAGTTCGGGGATCTCGAGAAAGGCGATTTGCGCCTAAAGCCGGACTCGCCCGCATGGACGCTCGGCTTCCAGCGAATTGATCTGGCCAGCATCGGCCTGCTCCCGAGCCACCCCTACTACCGTCGGGCCGAAGCCAACGCTGGGCGCTTGGAATGAATCAGCAACTAGGGATCAATCTCCGCGCAACTCGCCCCCAGAGGCGGAGCTTCGACAACGATGCGGCTGGCAGAGGCAATCGGAAATAAATTCAGGGGCGAACCGGTCAGGATCACCTGGCCCCTGCGAAGCTGCAGTCCGAACTGCTGAAGGCGGGCGGCCAACCAACGCAGCGATTCGATGGGGGAGAGAAGCGAGGCGGAATCCGCGACGGACCCGACCACGACGTCGTTGATTCGGACGCTAAGGCTGCGCCCACAAGTCGGCTGACCCAAGGCATGTATTTGCGTTTCTGCGTGCACGAATCCCGCGTGCATGCCGCCGCTCGCGATCAACCACTGACCGCGAGGCCAGATCGCCGGAAGCACATAGTGGTGCAACTCGATCACCGGTAGCAGCTCGTCGATGGCTCCCCGACACTCATCCGCAGATAGGAACTCGCCGGATAAGTCCTTGGATAGCCGCACCGCCATCTCTCCCTCCACCGCCAGATTGGCGAAGCTGGCGCAAGAGTGTCGCGTGCCGGACCGAAAACAGCCCGTATCAAAGAGCCTGCCGAAGATCGGCTCGTTGACGCCGAGCTGTGCCTGGATGGCTCGGCTTGTGCAGCCGACCTTATAGCCGATGACTTTTTCTCCGCGCTCTTCGCGCAGCCGGGCGATCTCCGCCTGGAGTGCATAGGCCTGGACGGTCGTCAGGTCGAGGGGCTCCGCCAAGCCGCGACCCGGAGTGCGGGCGTCAGAATCCGCGAGCATCCGCCGACCGAGTTCCTGAAGATCAACGACCGTCGTTCCAGCCCATTCCGAAGGGATTCTGTCCCATGACGCCTATCAATGTGAAGGTCGCTCAAGCCACAAACATCAGTTCATTCGACATCAGTGGAACCTGCGCAAGGCGTTCCTGTGGAGTCAGCAGCTGTTTCTGCGGTTCCCCCGTGCCCGTGGAAGCCGGCGTGCCCTGGAGGAAACGAAGCCTCCGTTGCGTTTTTTCCGCGGAGGGATCGCGTTGATAAAGGTAGCGAACACGCCGTTTCGTCAGCCAGCCATCGAGAAGACGAAGTGAACGGACGATGCACGCCACCGCCTTCGGGGCTGTTTCTCAGGAACTCAAACCTTTTCTGCGAACCGCGAAAATCGACCCATTTGCCGGAATGGACGGCTTTGAGGGGCACGGCTTTCGCGCACGAAGTCACAATCGCGACGTTCGACTTCCAGAAACTCGTCGAATCCGGGACGTTGCGTTTGAGGAACCACTTATGACTTCAGTCGTCGACGTAATGGCCGGCAGAATCAATGTGCCATCTTCGGGTCGTCCGACGTCACCTCGAAGTCCAGTCGAATGAGGTTAGGACTCCGGGCGGCAAGCACGTGCGTCGTTGAATTTCTCAAACAAATTTGGGTACATTGCCCGTTCCATCTCTGTTCACGGATGAATGCCAGATCCCCGTGCCGCGACGAAAGGGCGCAGAGCGTCCGCGGTAGCGACTAATTCGCCTGAGACGTTTGCTTTGACTCAGAAGTTGACGGTGATCGACCCTCGCGTCCCCAGGCGGACGTGTGTTCCGTTCTGCGTTCTTGCTGCTGCAATGCCCTGTCATTGTTCCAGTCAGGTACCCCGGCAATGAGAGAGACCGCGATGTTCTGTCGCACCTTGGATGCATTTATGGACGGGCTGTCCGGAAGACAGCGTCGACGTGTGTACTCATCGCGGCGCACGCGGCGATTTTCATTCGGGTGTGTCCTGGAGCTGCTCGAGGCTCGGGTCATGCTAACGGGTAACATCGCGGTCACCGGCGCCTCCGTTGTCAATTCAAATAACCAGCCCCTTACTACGGTCAATGTCGGCGAATGGGTATACATCCAGACCGACTTCACCACTCTGACTTTGCCAAGCAATGCCTCGTATCGCGTGGCCACCACAGTTAACGGCCTCAAGCTGGACTCCAGTTACATTACCTGGGGCGCTGGCAGTTCGGGAACAGGTTCATGGGACTTGTTTTGGGGTACCTTTCTCGCCACGCCGGGTACGAACCAGGTCACGGTCACGGTCGATCCGGACCATTCGGTGCCAGAGACGACTTACGCCGACAACACCCTTAGCTTTACCTTTAATGCGGTTTCGCCTGCGGTGGGACCTTTCATTTCCTATACGGCAGCGCAAATGCGCAATGCCTATGGCGTCAACAGCATTCCAAATTTCGGCTCCGCCGCGCCCGACGGTTCCGGGCAGACGATTGCGATCATAAACCAAGGCAATGACCCCAGCGTTTTCGCCGATGTGGATGGCTTTGATCAAACGATGAGCTTGACAACAAGCTCGACCGAGAGCATCTACCAAAGCTATGGGGCCGCATCGTCGTTTCTTACAGTCTACAACCAATACGGCGTCAATATCACGGCAAATATCGCCAACAGCGGCAGCAATGGAGTGCCCGCGCTCCCGGCAACAAGCGAGGAGAGCTGGGATGTCGAATGGGCGCACGCGATGGCGCCCGGAGCGAAGATTGATGAGATTGAGTTTAACACCACTGGCAGCCTGGCTACGAACGTCCTCACGAGCTACGAGCTGGCGGGCGCGCTTCCGGGCGTAACCGCGGCAAATTGGAGCGGAGGGCTTAGCCAATGGAGCACCGAATCCGTCGATGATTCGTCGGTTTTCGTGACCCCGAGCGGACACGTCGGCGTTACCTTTGTGTGCCCCAGCAACGATAACGGCGCCAATGTGTATCCGTCCTACGGCCAAGGGGACGGCTATTACCCGTCAACGTCGCCCAACGTCCTTTCCGTTGGAGGGACAACGCTGACGTTGAACAACGACGGCTATGGCGGTGAAACCGGCTGGAGTTTTCCCACGCCGACCACCACGGTTAACAACGGAAGCGCGGGGTACAGTCAAACCGGGACATGGTCCTCCCAAGCCGGCGGATTCAGCGGAACATATAGCACCGCAACCGGCGGCAGTTCGAGTACCGCGACATGGACGATACCTGTCAATCCAGCGGACACGGGCTGGGGCACTGAGCTCTCGGCCACCTGGACTGCGAGCCCCGGCAACGCCACGAATCCCACTTACACCGTCTACGACGGCACCGCCGCCACCGGGACTGTGCTCGGTACGATGACGATAAACCAAACCCAAGGTCCCGCTGGGACGGCAGACGGCAGCGCGCAATTTCAGGAACTGGGCGTCTTTTTCCCGACGCTGAACGCCAATGGCGACGGCACCTTAACCGTCGTTGTGAACGCCCAATCTGCCAACGGCACGGTCGTGGCCGACGCCATCGGTGCCGCGCCGGCCTGGGCTAGCTCGGGTGGGCCAGCCCAGTTTGAGACGGAGCCGACCTACCAAATGCCGTTTCAGAGCACGGGATACCGGACAACCCCCGACGTCTCCTTCGATGCCAACTTCAGTGCCGATGGATATGGTGGAGGAGAAGTAACCTACGGCGGAGGCGGCACGAGCTTGGGCGGCCCCTGCTGGACTGGCCTGATGGCCGTCATTAACCAGGGCCGCGTGGCGGGTGGCGGCGAGCCGCTGAATAGCCCGACCGACCCGACGCAGACTCAGCAGGCAATTTACAGCCTGCCAGCAACCGACTTTCACGACATCACGACTGGATATAACGGCTTTTTTGCCGGCCCCGGTTATGACTTCGTGACCGGCCGCGGCACACCCATCGCGAACCTGCTCGTCCCTGACATGGTGGCGTATGACCTCTTGCATCAACCTTCAGTGACGAATGCGACCACCGCCGACAACACGCAATCGACGTCGGGACTGGTCATCACGTCCAACTCCGCCGATACCGCCTTTGTCACGAACTTCCAGATCACGAACATCACAGGCGGCACACTGTACCTCAATGACGGCGTGACGCAGGTCACCGACAACGAGTTCATCACGGTGGCCCAAGGCGCAGCCGGACTCAAATTCACTCCGGCGACCAATTCGTTGACCTCCGGCAGCTTCACCGTGCAGGAGTCTACGAGCGCCACGACGGCCGGCCTGGGTGGCACAACCGCGACCGCGACGATCGCGGTGAACCTAGTGCTGAACCAACCCTCGGTGACCGACGCCACGACGACGGATAATACACAGACAACCTCGGGCCTGGTGATGACGCCCAACTCCGCTGACACGGCCTTCGTGACCAATTTTCAGATCACGAACATCACCGGCGGCACCCTGTACCTCAATAATGGAACGACGCAGGTCACCGACAACGAGTTCATCACGGTGGCTCAAGGCGCAGCCGGACTCAAATTCACTCCGGCGACCAATTCGCTGGCCTCCGGCAGCTTCACCGTGCAGGAGTCAACGAGCGCCACGACGACCGGACTCGGCGGTCCGACGGCCACAGCCACCATCACGGTCAACCCGCTGCCCGTGCTGAATGGGCCGGCAGCAGTGAGCCTCCGCGAGAACGGCACATTGACATTCTCCGGCGCCAATACAATCAGCGTGACCGACACAGCGGGGAGCGGCAACGACACCGTGACAGTGACGCTGACGGTCAGCCAGGGGACGCTCAGCCTGGGAGACTCGAGCAACGTAAACGCCTCGGGCAACGGGACGCCCGCATCCCCTCTTGTCGTCTCCTATCTGCTGTCGGGAGTCAACGAAGATCTGCCGAGTCTGGTCTACACGCCCACGGCCGGCTACAGCGGCCCGGACACGATGAATGTCTCGGTCCAGGACAACGTCGATCAGGGTACGGGCGTTCCGATTCAGGTGGCCATCTCGGTCGACCCGACCTTTACGGCTCCCCTCACGGCGAGTGTGACCGAGAACACTTCGCTCGTTTTCTCAACGGCCAACAGCAACGCCATCTCTCTCGTCGACGGGGCGGCGTCGGGAAGCTCCGATTCACTGACGCTGTCGGTGACTCATGGAACGCTGACGCTCTCCTCGACGACAGGATTGACCTTCACCGCAGGCGCCAACAGCACGGCGACGATGACCGTCACCGGCACGCAGACCGACTTGAACACGGATCTCAATGGATTGACGTACAAGCCGAGCGCCAACTTCACCGGCACCGACACGCTCGCGCTTTCGGTTTTGGACTCCGGCAATAAGCTGACCGGCTCAGCCAGCGTGGCGATCACAGTGACCGGGCCTCCGGCGCCCGTCGTGACGGTTCCCTCGTCGGCGAGCGTTGCCGAGAATACCGGCTTCACCTTCTCCGCGGCCCAGAACGACGCGATCACTCTTGCGGACGCTTTCGCGTCCCCCACCTCGACCGACCAGCTGACTCTGAAGGTCAGTCACGGCACGCTGGCGCTGGCGACGACGAGCGGTCTCACCTTCACTTCGGGCGGCAACAACACCGCAGCAATGACCGTGAAGGGGACGCTGGCCGCGCTCAATGCGGCCGTCGACGGCCTGGTGTACACACCAACGACCGGCTTCAAAGGCTCGGCTTCGTTGACGATCTCGCTCAAGGACACCAAGGACGGTCTCACCGGATCGGGAAGCGTCGCCATCACGGTCACGCCTCCGGCTCCCACCATCACAGCGCCTGCGACGGTGAGCCTGTACGAGAACCAGACAGCGACTTTTTCCACCACTCAAGGCGATGCGATCACGCTGGCCGATGCCGGCGCATCAACCAAGACACTCGACTCGCTGACGCTCCAGGTCACCAACGGGAAACTGAAGCTGGCCACGACAAGCGGGCTCACATTCACCTCGGGTGCCAACAACTCGCCATCGATGACGGTGACCGGGACGCTGACCAAACTCAGCGCGGCCTTGAACGGACTCATCTACACCCCCACGACTGGCTACAAAGGCTCCGACACGCTTTCGCTGTCGCTCAAGGACTCGGGCGACAACCTGACCGGTTCGGCCAGCGTGGCGATCACCGTCAGAACGCCTCCGGCACCTGTCGTCACGGCCCCCCCCACGGCAAGCGTGACTGAGAACACGAATTTCACCTTCTCCACGGCCCAGAACGACGCGATCACCGGCACCGATGCCTACGCGCTCGCGACGTATACGGAGCAATTGACGCTGAAGGTCAGCCACGGCACGCTGGCGCTTGCCAGCACAACCGGGCTTACGTTCAGCTCGGGCGCAAACGACAGTGCCTCGATGACCGTCAAGGGGACACTGGCCGCCATCAATGCGGCCCTCAACGGGCTGGTCTACACGCCGACGACGGGCTTCACCGGTTCGGACTCATTGTCGATTTCGCTCAAAGACACGAAAGACGGCCTGACCGGCTCGGCAAAGGTCGCCATCACGGTCATCGCGCCGGCTATTGCCAACACGCCCTCATCAGGGGCCATCACGGTCGGCACACCGATGTCGAGTAGCTCGCAGGGTGCAACCGACGACGGGTTTGACATCTGGCAAGCCGACGAAGAGACACGTTGGGCGGGTCTCGCTGCCGCACTTGATGTTCTCGGCAGCTAAGTCCCGTCGTTGTCCGTCGGCTTCGCTTTGGCTCGCCGATCGAACATGGGTCCGTCGCGGGCTAGTGGGCGAGGGAGATCTTCGGAAGGAGACCGTGCGGTCGGTTTGATGGCTCGGTCGGGAGTCCAAGGTCGAGCAGCCGACATCGGCTGATGCATCGCAGAAAGTGGGCAGTGAGTCGTGACCGGGCGAAACCTCGACTTCCTTGGCGAGGGCGCCTCGCTTCCTGCTCGGCCGGCCGTTACGAGAGCCGCTCGCCACCCGTGACTTCATTCGCATTATTGTGACAACAGATGTCACAGCGACACCATCCCGCGGCGTTTGGACACGATGTCCATCGCATCACACGAGCCGAGACGTCCCCCGCACTGTCGGTGCCACGAATCTCGAGAGGCGCGGGGACGTTCGTCGCCTGGCTAGAACGCCTGCCTCGAGATCCGCAGGGGCGCGGGGTGGATCTCCGAGCAGTTCACCTGAGGGAAGTGCCTGCTAGCGTGATGAGCCTCACAGCGAGGCGCTAATGCGGCCAAGCGACGGGTGGTCCATGTGCCAGGAGTCCTAGCCCCCCCGAGGTAGCTGCGCAACATCTTCGCACTTGGGATCGAGCCAAGTGGCGTACTGTTCTTCTGGCAAGATCACTGTCCGAGGTATCCCCGGGGGGCTGGCTGTCGGTCTAGCCCACGTATCCAACCAACTCCGCCCGAGGTTCCATACTGCGGAAAACCGCCAAGCCAGCCTCAAGACGGGGCGAGTTCCGGTTCGGGGGGTGACGGGTGGCTCAAGCTGCGATCGAGCTGTCGGGCCAGAGACGAAGAACACGTAGGTCTGGCTGGGGTGTCACGTATTGGCCTGGATCGAGCTCGGGGTGGGATCTGTTCGGGGTTTGGCGCCCACTTCCGGGCAGTTTTCGGGCGCTAGCGCGAGCCCTCCAGGCACCTTTTTTCCCCGGAGGAATTTCACCATTGGGACCCCGTTTGGCAGCGGCTGGACCCCACGTTCGAGATGCGTTCGACCCACCACTCCCGCTACGTGCTTTACCTGTGCCCGTTCGTGCATGGATAGGCGCCCTGCAACCCCACCCCCGCGGCGCACCGAAGCGGGGGTTCACTTCGTGCCAAAGGAGCGCCAAGGCACGCGGCACCGATGATGGTTGCTTTGCCCCTTGGCCGGCTCAAACGGGGGCTCGCCTGACAGGTCTGCACCGCCAAATATCTTCACCGTGACACAACCTCCCTTTTACGCGGGGTTTTCTGGGTTCTGTCACACCAAGCACCGTCATCAAGAAAACCGATCGGCCGCGGAAAAGAAGCGATCGCAGGAAGTCCGAAACGCAGGCCTGCCCCCTACCGTTCACGCACGGTACCGACTCTGAAGGGGATTGCACCAACAGACGGGTGCCGGCTTGGGCGGGTGCTCGCGAGCGAAGCCAGGGGGCTCGGAACGACCCGCTGCAGGTAAGCTCAACAGACGAATCGAAGGTGTCGGTGCCCAGTCCGCCGCTAGAATGACGGCATGAGGCGGACGGCGAATGTCAATGAGTTCTGGGTCTATGCTTCGCCATATCGCAATGGGCCGAGGGCGCCGCCGTTGGATTGCTAATCGAGTTGGCTATCCGGTTTTACTTCTGGGTGCATGGCTTTCGAATGACGGCATGAGCGACGAACGCCAAATGTCCTGGAAAACCAGAGGGATGCGGATCGCAATTGCGATCGGCCTACTGGTCGCGGCCATCTGGCTTATTCGCGCCTGCGAGCAAGAGGCGGGCTTTTACAAATACAGCCACCCTCTTTTCTGAACCGCCATTCCCGACGATCCAAAATGAAAACTCCCGTGCCAAACCGCAACTTTCGTCCAGGATGCGCCCCCACTACCCAATTGAACGCTCAATTGCAGCTTTGGCTCAACTCCGCTGTGCTGCAGACCATCTCCATTAACCCCGAAGGACGTGAGATACGAGCTCATCCGTATTTGTGGAGCAAGATGGTCGGCGCAATCCAGGCGCACATACCGGTCGTCTTGAAAGTCTGCAAGGAAATGGACGCACTCACCAGTCAGTTGCGTCCCTGATTTCCCCTGCGTACACAACGAGCCTCGGGTTTCGATTCGTCCCGAGGCTCGCTGGGTAACAATGAATCCTCACTCAGACTTCGGTGCGCCTATCACCCCAATCACGTGGGCGGGGAGTTGGCGACGCTCAAGGATCTCGGTTCCGGCTGGTGCAGGGAATTTCGTGTAATCGAACTCATCATTGGAAATGGGCTGGTTCACTGATTTCCAGGTGAACGTTATCGTTCGCCGCTCCTCGTCGACATTCGTGTGTTCTAGATCCGTGCGAACCGCGACGGGGACCGCCACATTCGCGCGTTTCGCCCAGGTCACGTCGATGGTCCAGGGGCGGCGTCCGACCTCTTTTCCGTGTTTATTAAGAAACGATGTCGAATTACTTGTCGGCACGAAACCCAAATTCGAGTCGATGGTGATGCGCCTAATGACCGTCACGGGGGCGCCTTCGCTGACAGCTTCAAGCGGTAGCGGCTGACCGGAGGCCGAGAGCACTGGAATTTCGATCGTCATGGTGTACCCCGTCGGTTCGCGACGCACGCTCACATGGCCCTTTGCATGGTGTGCGGCGAGCGATTTCTCAAATTCTGCACACGATGGCCACATCTCCGGTCCGCCGGTGCTGGGCATTGAGGAGATAGGCCCAACGAACCCCAAAGCCAAGGGGTCGATCGGGCACTGTTCGGCCCGCAACAAGGCGTGCCTGTCGGGGAGAAGGTAGATCGGCCCGCTATTTGTCCATAAGGCAGTGGCCGCGTCACTTTCCACAACGAGGTACTGGTCAAGCGGCGATCGTGATTTGCGCGTGCGTCGGAACTCGTGGCGTCTCCGGGTTTGACCACCAACGCGCGCAAAAACACCTCGCAGTTCGTTAGATACCCGCTGTTGCTTGCCTTCGACTGTTTCCTGTTCGATGACTTCAGCGGCGAGATACTCGCCTGAAAATACGGCGTCATGTGCCGCACGAATCTTTTTAAGGACGAACGCCAATTCGTCACCGGCTGGGGGCTGAGTAGCTGCCGGAGGTTCGGCGGCGCAGCACGTCGGCGCTGCGAGAGCCAAAACAGCCACCACGAGGAGGCTTCGGCAAATTGACAATTGAAGCATTCGTTTGACACGTTTCATTTGACTACCCCCTCCGCATACGCAACGAGCCTCAGATTGCAGTTATACCCGAGGCTCGCTTCGTTTACAGGCTCTGCGGTTCGGCCGTCAGAAATCCCTGGTCGCGCAGATTGCGGTCCCATTGCCGGCAGAAACGGCTGATGTCGGCCAGCAGCTTCGGCCACAATAACCAGTAAGCCGGTTGGGGAGAGTCGGCGCAGTGGCGAAGTCCAGGTAGTTGCCTTCGTTTGAACCGGGTTTTCGACTTTGGCACGGAAGTTTAGGGAAGTTCGACGGCGTGCTTGGTATTTCCGTCTGTGGGCGACCAGGCTTTTGCGGGACCCGGAATAAACTTGCCGTCGATCTTCGCGGCCCCCCTGAAACTCGCGCCGCCACGTCCATTGGCCACCCAGCAGTACAAGATGTTGCCGTCTTGGCTCGAAGTAAAAATTCCGTATTGGCCACTCGCGCCGTTCTGGACTCCAGCGCCGCCCGCCTGCGCTACATGGACGAGCGAGGGCGGCGCGTCGTGTCCGTTGTGCAGCCCGTGCCCGACATAGAACAGCCCGCCTACTAGCGCGACCGCAACGAATCGCCAGAATTTGTTGTCTTGCATGGCCGCTTGTCCTTCCGAAAAGTGGTTACTTCGGTTCGTCGCTCATGCCGTCACCCCAACGCCAACTGAGAACCGCCCACGCCATTCCGATGATCATCGTGGCGACGAAGACCCACGCCGCGAGCGGTCGGAGACGCGTAAAGATCCCCGCCTCAATGACATCGTCGTCTTCGGATGGGTCGCGGTCGCTCATGCCGTCATTCTAGCGGCCCTAATGGGCTGCGCTTTGGTTGCTTGGGTTTCTCACTCGACAACCGATGGCAGGTGTGGCCAGAGAAAATATGCCAGCACGATTAAGCCAATCGCGACAAGAACAATCGTTTCGCGGCGACCTGGCAGTTGTGGTGTGAAGAACGACACCCCCTTCCCATCCGCCTTGTCGTTCATCGGTTCACGTGAGTTGTGTTGCTGCGGCGGCTTATGAGATTAGGTGAACCTCATGCGTTTTGTCATCGACAGCGACAATGAGCGTTTCAGGCATTCCAAGCGCGTCAGTGTCCCATGAACAAAAGAACGCAATCGACCAATAGTGGTCAACGCGAATCGGTGTCAAAATCGGGGGCACAACCGGATAACGACTTCTCACCCATTCGGAGGCCACCTCTATTGCTAGCTGTTCATTCATTGCCATTCGCGGTAGTGGGTGCGAGTTGAGTTGGTCGGGGGCGCGCTACGTTTGTGAATTGCGACTCTGAATTATAAGTGATGCTGCCATGACCAATGGTCCGACGACTGTCAAGAAAACGGCGACAACTTCGAGCTGATTCATCTCAACAACTGGGGCGGACCGCGAGAGCAACCAGCAAGCCACTGCCGCGATGCTACAGAGCAGCCCGTACTCGATGCCGCCTGTTCCCGACCGTCGATTAACGACTCCAATCGTTCCTCCGAGCCGGACGAGCAGACCAAATAAGCCGAGCAATGCTAAAGACAAGCTCCAAATGCCGCCAAAGAGCCTCGCTTCGGAATCTGGGGATGTCTCGTAGCAGACGTAGAAGAATGCACCGACAATCGCCAGCGAAGGGGCAATGAATCGCTTCATGAAGCCACCATTTTCGCCGATTCCCGCAACAGTCGTTCCACCGTCCACGGCCCGCTCGTGAGGAAAGCCGCAACGGCAGATGTCCTCTTCCGCGTCATGTCGGTCGACAGAAATTGTACCACGCGACAAAACAGGGCAACCACCGCACGAACCGTGCGGTTTTTTGTTAGCTGAGCCGACTCGACTGCGCGAGGGAGCTGACGTGTCGTAAAATGAACGGCATGTTGTGAAGGCGACCGGGGTCGTCTTGGAAGTCCCGACGTGGGTGTCTTCGCGATGGCCCGACGGCTCCCGCAGTCTGGTGTGGCTCGAAGAACTGGCCGCAGTGTTTCGCACGTCTCAGGAGGCCAGCGCCGCGATTGCTGATGTTCCCGATGTACTCAGAGACGCGATAAGTTTCTCAGTCGAACCGACAGCGAAATGATGGCATGAACGACGAACCGAAGAAACGGTCTCGGGCGTGGGTCTGGTGGGCAACCCTTGTGGTCCTGCTGCTTGCGTATCCGCTCTCTATGCCGCCAGCCATGAACTGGACCATCAGCCACGGCCATGTTGGGGCGGTGTATCGCTTTTACAGCCCCGTGTTGTGGGTGACCGGGAGGGTCGGGGTCGTCCGAAGGTTCATAAACTGGTACGGAGCGATTTGGGACATGGAGTTCGATGCCATCGATTAGAACTCCCGTGCCAATCCGCCGCTAGAATGACGGCATGAGCGACGAACCGAATAAACGGTCGCACCCGGTCCGCTTAGCGGTTTCGATGGTGATAGGTGTGTTCGTCGGCAGCATCTTCGTGCAGATGGCACTCCCATGGACGGCGGTAATCTGCATCCTGGGAGGGGCGCTCGCCGGACTTGCAGTTGAACTGTTCCGCAGGGCAGAGGAACGCACCGAACCGAAAAACAGGCGCTCGTCGGATGACGGCATGAAGCGGATTTAGTCCTTCATGTCGTTGACGACTTCGGTTGGCGCGATTTTAGGATTTGCCGCCAGCGTGACTTCGCTGGCGATTCGGTTGGCTTGTTGTCGGGATGCCCAAGGACTTTTGGGGTGAAGGGTTCGATTGGGCGATGCTCTTCGTTGGGATTTTCACAGCTTTCGGCGGGGGAATCGGGCTTGGAATTGGACTCCTTTACGCGACATACAAGCTCTGGATGAACGAAGTGTGACGGCATGAGCGACGAACCGAAGAAACCCAGCGGCTGGGCTCCAGAGCGATTCGCGGTCGGGGACATTGTCGTTCGCGTCGGGCGCGCCAAGTGGGGGCGAGGGGTCGTTATCGAGGACAGTACGCGCCGCCGCTCTCCCATTGTGGGACAGCGCCTCATCGTTGATTTTGAAAGTCGCGGCAAAGTCATGCTGTTCACAGCAGTGACAGTCATCCGCCGCGCCACAGCCGACCAGTAACTCCCGTGCCAACCCACAACTTTCGTCCCAATAGAATGACGGCATGAGGCGCATATCTCTATTTTGGCGATTGGGTCACGCACCGGCGGCCCTGGCGGTGAGCATCGCTATTTGGGCGGCTGGGGTTAATTCGGAGAACGCCATCGTCCACTGGGGACTCGTGCTGTTCCTCTCGCCCGCCATCGCTGTCGTCGGAATCGCCCTGACGCTCATCGCCATCCGCGATTGGCGGCTCGACAATCGGCAACGACGCGAGTAGCTGAACTCCCGTGCCAATCCGCTAGAATGACGGCATGAGCCCTTTGGGGGCCGACGAGATTCCAACATGAAGAAAATGCTCCTCACACTCGCAGTCCTCGCCTTGGCTGCACTCACCGATGCGGCAGACGAGGGAAAGACACCGGACGCCGACGCCGTCTTCCGCGAGCCGTTCACGCTCAAACTTCACGTGGACAAGGAACGCTACTACGAAGAGAAAATCGGAAAGATTCCCTACGTCCACAAGGGCATGGTCTATCTCTTCAAGGGCGACGAGTTTGGCCTCACTCTCGACATCCAGAACAACACAGTTCGCGGCGTCGAATACCAGAAGGACTTAAAGAAAGCCCACGTGACGCTGAAGTTTACTCAGGAGGTCCGGCCCGACGGCACCGCCATGATGATGCTCCACATCCACAACAACACCAAACAAACGCTCAACTTTGATGCGTTGATGACCGTTCCCACCGAAAAGGCAATCTTTAAGACAACGATTCTCCCCGTCCGGCCCGGTCTTGGCGACTTCGAGACATGGCCGCATCCCATCGTCCAGCTCGTCTTGCGCAACATCCGAATCGCCAAACCAAACCCCAACTTTCGTCCAAAATCCGCCTCCAACTAAAGAATGACGGCATGAGCGACGAAGGTAGCAAGACGGAGCGGTTTTGGCCGGGTGAAAAATGTGACCTGTGCGACAAGCTCGCTACGTTGCACATGACCGACCCGGACCCCAAGACTGGCAGACCGAAGACGATTCACCTCTGCCCAGAGCACTCCCCATTCGTTTGGGGAGCGAACCCTAAGCGGCCATGCGACCCCAGCCGCTGAACTCCCGCGCGGCGGGCATGGCTCAGGCTCTGAGCAATTGAAAATCGGTAGCGCCGGTCACGGCAACCTGCACGTAGGTCGCTTCGGGAGCGTGAGTCGTCACCATCTTGAGATACCGCGCCATTCCCTGCCGCCCGTCTGGCAGAGTGATGTAGAACGCAAACTGTGGGTAGTAGTAGCCACCCCAAGCGTATTGCAGAATCTCTTTCGCCTCGCAGCCGATATCGGCGATGCCGTGCCAAAAAACCGTCTCCGCGTTGTAATGGTGCTCAAATAAACGCAGGATGCCCTCATACGGCCCCTTGACGGTCTCGGGTTGTTGGTCCATTCCAAATCTGAACTGCGCTCTTATCTTCGTTTCTGTCAACTCCATTGCTCCCTCACTTAGTTCTCGCCAGGCGGACCCGACCCGTACTCGTGCGGACCTTCGACATAATCGCCGCGCTCTCGAAAGGCTGCACACGCTGTTTCGGCGTCTTCCCAATTCCAGAATTCGATGGTCAGGCAGATTGCTTGTTGTGTCTGTCCCCAATCGTCTTCCCGGCAGCTCACGACGCCTCGGTACAGCGATGCGAATTCGGAAATCCCCCGTTCGTGGTCGGGGTCTTCAGGCTTCAGGTAGATAACCTCAATCATTACGGACATTCGGTGTGTTACGTCGTCGGTCCCTTTCCGCGAGGTTGTTTAGGGGCTTGTAGCGGCCTTTTCCCCACCACCCATCGCAGGAAGTCAAGAACGAAATCAGCCAAGACGCCGAAACGCGGCTTCGGGACAGCCGCAAAGGGTGTCGCCATTGCAATCAACTCGTCCGTCGAGCGACCATTTAGATTGTCATGGATTCCGACTGCGGCCAAAAACTGGAGCAATGCCTGGCGTAACCCGGCTTCGTCTGTTTTCCCCGGCTCAATTTCCCGAAGCTGGTCCATCCCGCGCCAGCCCTGACCTTCTTCCAGTACGAGTTGTCTGCCTTGCCGGTCAAATATGCGAGTGAATTCGCACATCCAAGGCTCAAGGTGCGTCTCTGCCTCCTTTACGGTCGCGTACACGCTCATGTCATTGGGTTCCCATGCGATGATTGGCGGTTCCATTTCGAGTCTCTCGCGGGGAACGGACGGTCCCTAATGGGTCGGCAGTGGTCCCCCCCATCAACCGGTCGCCGAAAAACGTGTGGGTGCGGTTGCGGGACGACCTGGTCATCTCTTAGCGAGACGGTCGCGGATTGCGCGATAAGCTGCGAATGGAATCATCGTCATGCCGGCTATCATGGGGACGGCCAAAAGCATCGCCACAAACGGCAAACCCTTCAAAATCACATCCCAATAAAACATCCCGTCCGGCCGCTGTTTTAGGTATTCAAAGGCCGGTCTTCCCGCCGCCTCGATGGCAAACAACACTGCGCCCGGCAGATAAATCAAAAGCAAGCCAAGAATCGCAAGTCTGGCATTTGGGAATGCCTTCGACCACTGATTGAGTCGGGCCATTCTAGTCAGACGCTTCTGGTCCGACCCATCGCTAATTGGGTCGCCGAGTGCTATGGGACGCGCCAGGACATATACGACATCCGGCTCAGAATCGTCGTTCGTCCATATCTCCAGATTACAGCGGGTGCTGGACAGCAATAACGTCGCGACACTGTGACGCACTACAGTAAAGACATGGACCTCCTTAGTTGGTACGTTAAGGACACCCTCAAACACCTTTCGCAACTCTTTGAGCGTCTGCCGAGGGGCTTCGTCTGTTAAGACGATTCGCGTCCCGCCATCCGACGGCACTAGGGTGCCGACGAGGACGCAGGAAGAATTAGACCACACCCGCTTTTTGCCCAGCAGCTCCGGGATTTCGCAACAGTCGTCACCCATGATGGCGATGAGGCCATTTGGCGGACGAATACAACAGTCTCCGCCCCGTTGTTCGTTCGGCTTGTCGCTCATTTCGTCACTCTTGCGGCGGTAGTGCGTGTCCTAGCACCTTCAGTACTTCGCTCCGAGCCGTATCCAGACAGACCCCGAATCCCATAAGAATCTGGCTCGCCACGCTTTCTTCGTCCCGCAGTGTGCCCAATACCAAATGTTCGGTACCGACATAATTGTGTTTCAGGTCGTAGGCTTCCTCACATGCGTGTTGGATGAGCTTCTCGGCGCGCGGAGTCTGTGTAAGCGGTTGCTCGCCAACGCTGACCTTACCACAAGGCGCGACGCTTTCGACACGGGACGCAACCTTGTCTGGCTCCGCTCCTAGATTTCTTAAAACGGTTACGCCGACCCCCGGTTGTGCCTTGCACAGACCGAGTAGAATGTGCTCCGTCCCCACGTATTTAAGTTTCAATCGCCGTGCTTCTTGTTCGGCAAGGTTCATCACCTCGCGAACGCGGTCAGTAAATGGCACGAACATCGCTTCCTCCCGGCGGCACGGCCTTACCCCAAGCAGTTACTTCTTCTTTTGGCTTGCTTCGTATGCTCCCACGACCGCCTGCTCTAGTTTCGTTAACCACCCATTTTGCTGGATGCTCGTCTTTAGACGCACCCGAGAATGTGGCAAGAATCGCTTCCCAAAAGGATGGCGGCACTTGAAACGTCGCGTTGACGTCTTGATTTCGCAGATACACTCCGTCCGCCTCCAGACTTTCGACGTCGGCTGCCGTGAATGGTAGGACGAAAGGTTTTGGACGCACTTGCAGGGCGATTACCACGCAAACCGTACCCACCACAAACAACAAAGCGGCGATGATGGCGGCGTACTGCATCCATCGGAAACCGGCAGCTTTTGTTGATTCGCCCGGCTCGAATGTCATGGGCACGCCTTGTCGTTCATCGGTTCACGCGAGTTGTGCTGCTGGAGGCAGCCGTTTCCGAATCCGTTGCCAGAAGATGAGCGCCATGCATGGGCGGCTTCAAAGTCGCGGACGATGGCGGTAGCTCTCGTCGCATCGACCTCCGGGACCAGAATGCGAGGACTTTCCCACCAGAGCGGGTTTAGACCAGCAAGTGCAGCAAACTGTGCGTCTGTGATTTGAGGTTGGATTCCCGCATCCTCAATCGCAGTTTTTATAAAATGCGCGGCCAGGCCATTTTCTGCCCGACAGATTTCGACTAAATGCGAATCGGACATGCAATCACCGGTAATGGGCCGCATCCTGAATGAAAGTTGCGGTTTGGCATGGGAGTTCAGTGTAGATAGTAGAACCGCGGGGCTGATTCTGGCGGACTCACTTTCGCGAGCACATGCCCGGCTGCGTTGCTGAGTGCTGGAGACTGCTCCAGCGTCCAGACGACCGGAGCGTAGGCAGTGCTGAGAACACGAACAGTGTGGCCGTTCGTTGGGAGCACCTCGAACCAGACCAACCACCGGCACGCCAAGAGCACCGGGAAAATGCTCGCCTGGTAAGCTGCTACGACCGCCAATGTGGTCCACAGAATCCAGGTCCGCGCCCGCGACCGTTTCTTCGGTTCGTCGCTCATGCCGTCACTTTCGTGGTTTGGCACGGGGGTTTCAGAGGCGTTTCAGTTTATCGAAGATCGGTTGGAACACTTTCCCTATCGGCTCGTGAATGTGAAGCCTGCGGCAGGCGTCTTCGACATAGGCGGTTTTCGTGAGTCTGAATTCCGCGTAGGACAACAAGACGATCATTACGGGTGCGAGTACCACGCAACAGCAGACAATTAAGACCGGCTTAATCGCACGGACAAGCGGACGATCGGGCTTTTCTCCGTGGGCGCTCATTCCGTCATTCTAAGCGGCGGGAGTCGGTCCAACATCAGCCCCAACATTTTGCGTCGCGGCGTGGCTTTGCCTCAAAAGGCGCATTTGCGACCTGCCCCTATGCAAAGTACCGGAACGGAAAGAATGCCTGCAGGCACAGCGACACAAAAGGCGGGGCTCCAATAGAGCCTTTCTAACATTACTTCTCCGGTGCTTTCCTGCCTTCTGCGTGCCGCGGTTTTAGCTCTCTCGTCTGCCGAAGCGCCTCCAGCATAAACGGAATTTCGATCCTGTATGATCCGTAAAATGGGCCAACAGGCCGGATCGCTTGGAATTCCTCCTCCGTCTGTTTCGCTAATCGATCGGGGTCCGCGTCGAAATCAACCGAAACAAATTCTTGGACTTTGTAAGAGCCTCCTGTCCAACGATACACGTCATCCATTTGCGGGGATGAACGCTCAAGTTCCTTCCATGATCGAGGCCATGCGCCGTTGTGCTTCCTCACGTAGTCCTCAATCGCCTCGAAGGTGAACTGGGTGGCGTGCAAGCCCTTCTCAGCATGGAGCGAGGCGGAGGTGCCGTCGTAGACACGCCAAAGAGCACCCCCGATCAGAGCAACCACCGCGACGAGGATGGCTCGAATCGTCCATCGTCTCCCCGCAGACCGCCGACACAGCTTCGCCACCACCTGACATCTGAGCCTTCACGTCAGACATTTGGCATTCAATTACAGTCTCGGATCAACCGGCTCGCTCTCCAACGCCAGAACGCCGAAGACGCACTCGTGCACCCGTCGCAACGGTTCTCGCCGCACGAATCGCTCTAAAGCTTCGATCCCCAACGCAAATTCTCGGACCGCCAGCGACCGCTTGCTGCCGAGGCTTCGGTTTCGCAGTCGAGATAGATGCTCGTCGGCCGTGTAGTCGGGGCCGTAAATGATGCGGAGGTATTCCGGTCCCCGGCACTTGACCGCCGGTTGCACCAGCCCCTTCTTACCCCGCACGACAAAATCCAACGGCTTGATCACCATTCCCTCACCACCGCGGCCCGTGAGAGCGCTCCACCAGGCGATTCCATCCTCTTCGCTCGTCGGGACAGTGACGTCGACAACCTTGAAGTCGGTCGCCAGCAGGAACGCCGGATCGTGGCGGCTGAGATTGCCCAGCGCCTCCATGTGCCAGACGTGGTTTTGGTGGACGTGAACCGTCCCTTCGCTTGCCAGCAAATGGAACGGAGCCAGTTTGAGATCGTCGAGCGACTCGACTGGCCAGCAGTAATGCCGATAGGCAGCCACGAACCTGTCGACGTGTTGCTGCCGGGCGGCGAATCTCTCCGCCATTTGCTCGATCTGAATGCGGGCATCGCCGTCTAGCCGATGTGCTGCCTGTTTCAGCGCGGCCACCGCATGGGGCAGCGAGGCCTTTCCGGCAGCGCCGACTGCGGCGTATTGCGAGCGCAAAAGGTCTTGCGCCTTGGCCGACCAGGGCATCAGTTCGCAGTCCAGACAGACCCAACTCGTCTGGAAACCGTCCCAAAATCCCGCCGCCGACAAGGCGGTTTGCAACCGGCTCAAAAAATCGCGTTCCAGGTCCGGCGCGTTGAAAAAACGCCGACCGGTACGGGTGTAAACGATACCGGATTCACCATCCGTCACGCCGAATCGATCACGGGCCGCATCCTGGTCCCTGCAAACGACGATGACCGCTCGGGAACCCATGTGCTTTTCTTCGCAAACCACCTGCGCCACCCCCTGGCTGCGGTAGTACGCGAAGGCCTCGGCCGGATGTTCGAGCAGCCCGGCCTCGCTCGAGGTTTCACAAGGCGACATGGTCGGGGGTAGATAGATCAGCCACTTGGGATTGGCGGCAAAGCGGCTCATGACCTCCAAAGCCGCCATCGCGTTGTCCTCCCGAATCGTCACGTTGTGGTTGAGACGCGTGGAAACGATTCGTTTCCCCAGCACGTCCTCGGCGTCGAGGATGTCGTCATGGACCTGCTGAGCGGTCAGGGCGGGAGCCTTTTGATCCGCAGCCAGGAAGGGTCGGGCCGGCTCGCAATAAGTGCGCCGGGCGGGAATGGCAACAAATTCCCGTTCGGGATACCGCAGGGCAGTGAGCTTGCCTCCGAACACGCAGCCCGTGTCGATATTGACCGTGCGATTGAGCCATTCCGGCTCCGGCACGGGAGTGTGGCCATAGACGACCATCGCCGCGCCGCGATATTCGGCCGCCCAATTGTGGCGCACGGGAAGGCCGAACTCGTCTGTCTCGCCCGTCGTCTCGCCGTAAAGAGCAAAATCGCGAACTCGCCCCGAACCGCGCCCCTGCATCTCCTCCTTCAATCCCGCATGTGCCACGACCACCCTTCCGTCGTCGAGCACGTAATGGCTGACGAGCCGGTCGAGAAACTCGGCCAATGACGTGCGGAATTGGTCCCTTACTTCGCCTGGAAGGGCTTCAATTTCTGCCAGGGAATTCGCAAGTCCGTGCGTGATCTGGACCTGCCTGCCTTGCAGCTTGCGCATCAGCTTCATGTCGTGATTGCCGGGGACGGACAGCGCCGATCCCGCCTCAACCATATTCCGAACGATCCGCACGGCGTCGAGAATGCGCGGTCCGCGATCGACCAGGTCGCCGACGAAGATCGCCTTGCGTCCGTTGGGGTGCTGGTAAACGATGTCACCCCAGAGCGGATTAGCGACGGCGGACGGGGTCGGCCGGTAACCCAACACCGCCAGCAGCTCCTCGAGCTCGTCACAGCAGCCGTGCACGTCGCCGATGATGTCGAAGGGTCCGTGCTCATTGGTGCGGTCATTCCAGAGCGGCACCCGTTCCACTGCTGCGGCTTCGATCTCTTCGGCTCTCTCCAAGATAAAGATGTGACGGAATCCCTCTCGCTTGAGGCCCCTGAGCGATCTCCGCAGTTGTGAACGCTGCTGAGCGACGACATGCGGGCCGAACTGACGGTCGTCGCGTCCCCGGTTGCGCTCGTGGCAGAGGGGCGCCGGAAGATCGAGCACAATCGCAACCGGCAGGCAGTGATACCGACGGGCGAGTTCCACGAGCGGCTTGCGCGCTTCGGGCTGCACGTTCGTGGCATCAATCACCGTCAGTCGACCCCGAGCCAGTCGTTTGGCCGCAATGAAATGCAGCACGTCGAAGGCGTCGTTCGTGGCGGCCTGATCATTTTCATCATCGCTGACGAGGGCCCGGCACTCGTCGGACGTGATCACCTCAGTCGGCAGAAAGTGCTTCTGGGCAAACGTGCTCTTCCCGGAGCCGCTGGCGCCAATGAGCACAACGAGGGACAGTTTAGGAATCTTGAGAAGCATCGAGGGTCGTGTCGTTCTGGGATTCAAATCTGAGGTCAATACGGGGGTAACAAGCGTCGAAACCCGTGGCTCAGCACAATCGAGAGGAAGGCTGCGTTCCGAGCCAGTACTCCAGCCAGGGGTAAGGACACGGGCGTTTCCGGTTGGCTCGTGGCGACTACGCGGGCAAGTTGTTTTCCGAGCTGCTCCATCCACGCCGCGGTTCGCGGCCATTCCAGGAGCTCATTCACCCATTCCTGGGGAATTCCTGCTTTGCCGACATGAGTGCCCACGATTCCGCCGACAATGGCGGCGGTCGTGTCCGTATCGCCTCCGCATTGAATCACACCGACGATGGCTTGGCGAAAGTTGTTCTGATTCGTCAGCCAGGCCTGAAGCGCAACTGGAACCGTGTGATAGACGTATCCGCTGATGCCCTTTCCCATGCCTGACGAGATTGCGAACTCGGTCGTCGATTGGCCCTGTTGGACACTTTGGACAACTGGCTCGAGCAACCGCAAGAACTCACCTGCTGACTCTTCCCGCAACACTTGCTGCACGGTCGTGAAGTATTCGGCCGCTTCAACCACCGACTCCCTGCGAGCCAGATTCGCGGCGACCGCAACGGCCCACGCCCCAAAGAATGCCTTGGGGTCGGTGTGAGTGATTGTGCAGGAGGCTTTGACCAATTCCCTCAACAGGCGAGGGTCATCGATCGCCGCGCCAAGAATGGCACTTCGCATCGACGGGCCGTTCCCTGCCGAGAAGACGCCGCAACGATGAGGCGGGAATCCAATCAGTGATTTTGAGATCGCTCTGAGCGTGCCCAATCCAACGCCAGCCGGCAGCGTCAGAAACCAGCCCTGCAAGCGACGCAGCAGTCTTCGTTGGAACTGTCCGACATCGCCAAATGATTCGATCAGGGCTTGGGCGACCAGGCAGGTCTGTTCGGTATCGTCCGAAACCATGCCCCACCGCAGGAAAAGGCGATGACGGTCAGGCACGCCAAGCACTTTTTGCCCGCGCCGCCGCGACAACCCTTCGTAGGGTAGCCCGATTGCATCGCCGACTGCGGTGCCGAGAATCGAACCAACGAGTGCCGGTTCAAGGCTGGTGCAGACAGTCTCGACGTCAGTCGTCACTCTCGGCGTCTCGCTTGGTTGAGCAGGCCTCACTTGGGCTGCAATCGAATGCGAACTAACAAATCGTTGAGGGCCCTCGCTCCCGACGGCGCATCCGGGAGGGGACTGTCAGCGAATGCCCGCTCTAAATCGCCTCGCAGCCGATCGTACTCTCGCTCGTGCAATCGAAGATTGGCCTGATCGAGTTCACCTTTTTCAGGACCGCCCGTCTTGCGATCGATCAGTTCGGAAATGTACGGCAGGTTCGCAGTCTCGTTCAGTCGGATGAGATTGGCCTCGATCTCTCCCGTCCGCATGAGATGGATGCCGGTCAGCAGCACCCGATAAACGTAAAGCAGCGGCTTGACATGCGGTGGGTCCTCCTTCTGAAACAGCTTCCACTGCGTCTCCGCGAAGCCAAAATAGTGATGAGCGTGATGCTTCGTCAGGCAGTCGGCGGCGATGGCCTTTAGCTCTTCGTGTTCCGGCGTCGTCTGGATGACGAGTGGCGAAAACAATTGCTCCATGACGTAGCCGTTCTTCTTCTTCATCAGGCCGAAGAACTTTCTCGCGTCGTGCGTCACCAGGTCGATCTCGAGACCGTCGTGAAGGCCCGACCGTTCGACGGTCTCCTCTACGGGAGCGAGCCCCACAACATCCCTCAGCGGGAGCAGGTGAACGCCCCTGAGGTCATAGTCCGAATCGGCGGACGGAAATCCGTAGAGGTGCGCTCCACTGATCGTAGCGAACACCAGCGGATACGGATGCTGTTCAACCTGCTTGCGCAACCGGGAATCGACGGTCATGGAAGCCCCTCCGACAGCGCCGACCGACGGGCTCGGATCAGAAACGCATTGGCTCGTTCGTAGTCCGGCCGCTCCGGTAGTTTCGTTGAGCCCAGGGCCGAGTCGAACTCCTGATGCAGAGCCAGTCGCCAGCGCTCCGTCTGCTCCCAGGGCAGATCTCCTCTCTTGATGGCCAGAAGGTGTTCCCGGTGGCTCTCCACGTGAACCCTGACAACGCCCTGGCGAAGCACGTCGATCCCCGAGATCAACAGTCGGATCAGGTGCATGACGTGTTTCCACTTCACGGTACCTTGATTCCGAATGTCGGTCTGCATCTTCTTGAATTGAGACATGACGTAGCCGTTGTAGGTCTGGTAGACGAGTCGCGACAAAAAGATCGACCGCATTCCCAGCAATTCCTCGGCAAGCGGCGTCTTCTTCTCCACCAGCGGCGAGTAGAGGCATTCCAGGACGTTGGGGTTCGCCTTAAGTGCCAAAACGAGGAATCGCTGCAGCTCCCAGTAGTGTTCCTGAGTCTCGTGGCGCTCGAGCAGATCCGGGACGCCGTACAGCGACCAGTCCAGTTCAGCCGGCGGCAAAAAAACGCCCCGATGGTCGGTGTCGGACTCATCGCCTTCCAGGCCGTAGGCCCGTGAACCAATCACGCAGCGAAAGATCACACGATCGAACAGGTCGGCGCGGCTCGCGGTGACGTGGGCATCTCCGATTTCGCCCTCCTTGAATTGCGCCAAAGAAACCAAATCTTCCCGCCGCAGCGAATCCTCGACACCATCGAGGAATCGGACGCGATAGACATGCTCGAGATCTCGGGGAGCTTTGATGACGACGCCGACCGAGCCCTGAGGATGAAGAATGCGGCCCCCGTCGCCGACGATCTCCCGCAGCACAACGACTTGGGTGCCCACTGGGAAAATCAGAGTGGGGCTTTGGTGCACGCGCTTAGCCACGCTCAAAAACCCCCATTTGGGTGGGCGCTCCGAGTTCTTCGTCGAGCGGTCCGACCGGTAGAAACCGCACCTTGTAGCCGTGTCGTTGGGCGATCCTGAGTCCCCACGCGTGAAACTCTTGCCGGGTCCATTCGAACCGGTGGTCCGGGTGCCGGAACTTGCCGGCCGGAAGTGTTTCCCATTTCACGTTGTACTCTCGATTGGGCGTCGTCAGGACAATTGTCTTGGGCCGGGAAAACTCGAACAAGACCCGTTCAAGTGCCGACAGCCTGGGCGGATCGAGGTGCTCGATGACTTCGACCACGGCCGCCGCATCGAAACCCGACAACCGTTTGTCCCGGTAAATTAATGAGCCGTGAATCAACTCAATTCGTTCTTTTTGTTTCGGCGGAAGTCGGTCATATGAGAGCCGACGCACAGCCCGTTGAAGAGACTGCACGGATACGTCCATGCCGACAATTCGTTCGAATTGCCGGTCGCTCAGCAGCTCCTGCAGCAGCTTTCCTTCTCCGCACCCGAGGTCAAGGACACTGCGAGCACCGCTGGCCCGCAGCGCCGCCAACACGACGCCGTGCCGCTGCTCGTTTAGGCTCATGGGCTGTTCGAGGAGATCTTCCGCTTTCCCGCCGGAGACTTCGTCCTCTGATTCAGATGGCGTTTCTTCCACCTCGGCGAGTCGGGCCAGTGCCTCCCGATACAGGCTCGACCGGTGCTTCAAATAGCGGCGAGTGATCTGCTCCTTTTCGGGATGCGAGGCGAGCCAGCCGGTCCCTTTGACCAGGAGCTTTTCGAGTTCATCCTCTCCCACGAAATAGTGCTTCTCGTTGTCGAAGACCGGAATCAGGACGTAGAGATGGGTCAAGAGCTCCGAAAGAAGTTTTGTGCCCGTCAGTGTCACCGAGAAATACGGGCTTTCGCCCCACTCCGGAAACATGGAATCGAGCGGATGCCGGGTGGCCTGGATGTCGTAGCCAAGCGGCTCGAACAGGCTGTGGAGGAAGCCTTCCCCGCCGCGCACCGGCAGCGTCTCGATCCGGGCCGAGAGCGGAATTGGCTTGGTGACCAATTCCGGTCGATCCTTGCAGCGGCCTGCCAGTGCCGTGCCGAACACCTGGGCGATCGCCACGCTCATGAACGAGGACGCCACGTAGGGTCGGTCGTTGACGTAGTGACC
The DNA here is from genome assembly GCA_035949535.1 of Planctomycetaceae bacterium. Classification (GTDB taxonomy): domain Bacteria; phylum Planctomycetota; class Planctomycetia; order Planctomycetales; family Planctomycetaceae; genus DASPSM01. Next base: position 53,694 of record DASZIA010000255.1, read on the forward strand.
GAGGAGGAAAGACTGATCTCGGTTCTTCCTGCGCACCATGCCAACCGGATCGACGTCCAGCATCAGGCAGGCTGTGCAGAGATCCACCCCCACCTCCGGATAAAAGACGTGGGCTTGCCCGAAGCTCAAATCAAAGCTCTGAAATCGATCTGGATGCTTGTGAAGCAGAAAACCGAGTTCAGTAGCCGGAGGATTTGTGGTTGTGATTGAGAGCAGCATCGTTTCTCTGACTCAAGCAGAGCTGTGAACAGGCCGCAGGGACCGACCTGGCTCGCGAGCGCCGAAGGAGCGCCTCGCCTCGTCGCCCTGGACAGTATTGTCGACACCCGCGCCAGCCCTTGGGTTCAAGCGACGCTCCAAGGATGCTTTTCCGCCAGGGCGCTGCACGACAGAGTTCTGATTTCTGCGGTCGAAACATTAGGTACTGGGTCAGTTTGGAAATAAGCAGCGGGGCGGATCGGGGCCGGTCCATTGACGTTGCGGTAGTGGGCGCGTTTCCCGGCAGTCAAGCCCCTCGACGCGGATCACAGATGAAGACGGACCCACAAGACCAGTTGGCCGATCATAACGAGCGGCCAAAATACGACGTAGCAAATCCAGCCCAATGTTTCGTTGGGCGGCAGAACGTCAGCTACGGCTAGCGCCCACAGCAGCAGCCAGCCCCATAGGTACCCCAAGAATGCAATTGTGCCCCACCGCTGTTGCTTCCGGTTGTGCTTCTTCCCTTCGTCGCTCATGGCGTCATTCTAGCGGCGGGCGTCGGCCAGACATCAGCCCCAACATTTTGCGTCGCGGCGGGCTTTGCACAATAACCCCCATTTTCAGGCGAGTTTTGTGCAAGCGCTAGGGTTTTTGTGCAGGTCTAGGCGCGAATGCCTCGGGTGCTATGTGAGCCTCGACGAATACGTGGTTCGTTTGAGCAACCCCAAAGTATTTCGGCTTCCCAGAAATGTCGGCCTTCCAGACGTGGAGGAGCGTTCCGGTCGCATCCGTAGTGTAAAGGTGATAGGGAGCCACGCCGCGTTCCGGTGGGTGATCTACGGCGACTCCGCCGGCGTGGGCCACATTTGCCAGCGACGGCAGTCCGTCGCCTCCGCGATCGTGCAAGCCGTGCCCGACGTAAAAGAGGCCAACGCAAACGACAACAGCAACGATTCTCCAGAACTTCGCGTCTTGCATGGCGGAGCCCCCTAAAGCAGCGCGTGTGAGGGACAAAACGGCAGCGGCCATTCTACCCCTCGGCCGCAATAACTCGTAAGCAGGTTGGGGGAGCCGGGAAAGCCCCGAATTCGTGCATCGCCCTCCGCCGCTCCCGGTACAATCACGGCATGAACGGAGCGTGCCGATGACCAACAAGCCGGATTGGAAGTGGCGGGGATGGGCAATGGCTCCTCTCCTGGTGGCGGCCTACGTGGTGGCGTACTATGCCACCTACACGCCGTATTACGGCCCAAAGGCAGGGATCCCCATGTGGTATCGCCACAGAATTGGGGAGTGGACAATTCCGTATCCCATTGCGCGGGCGCTTTTTACTCCGGCCCACTGGGCTGACGAGAAGTTGCATCCAGAAGAAGGGATTGAATGATCCCCGGAACACGGCCCAGCGGGATTGCGGCGCGATGGGTTGAAGGCTTGGAGCCTGATGATCGTCGGCACCGACCTGCTGAGTCCGGTGCTGGCTGGCTTAGCAAGTGGAGCAATGGTCGGAGGGCTGAGCAGATCATCAAGCCGACTCCACAACGGCGGCGTGGCTGCTAACGAGCGGGTGTCGACGGGAGGGCGCCCGCTGCGGCGGTGCCGGCATGCAACTCGGTTCCGATCCGCGATAGGGAGTTGCCGATTGCGAGATACTCGCCGCCAGTTCGAGACGCTCAATCCAGTGCGAACCGTGTTCAGTGCGCGTTCAATTGGTTGCTTAGGGCTATAATCTTGGCTTCAACAAGATTTGAGCGTCGGCACACATACGAATCTCCGAATCGCCGCTCGATGCCGCCAGCTTCAGAAGGTCGGGTTGCACGCTTGCGGCCCGCCCCGCGGCTATCACGCCAAATTGCCGCACCTGCATCCGAATCACGAATTCCCAAAGTGACGTGCATGAATGCGCTCGCTTCGCCACGTGACGAGCAGTGGGCGAGAGCGTTATAGGACGACGACCGGATTCGGGAGTCTTTGCGCCCAAGAAAGCGAGCAATGGTTTCGAGGAACGGAGTTGCCTTATCACCTAACTCCCCCGCGATGAAAAGGGCGCCCTTGGGGCAATCGAGCAGTTCCCGTAACATCGCTATGGGGGCGCCTCGGAAGAACAGCGAAAGCAAATCGTTGAAATCCTGCCCAGAGGCGTCATCTGGCCGTGCGAGTATCCTTGCGATTAAGCCACGGCTTTTGTCGACCATGGATTCTTCGCGTTGCGACATTGCTGTCCCAGCCGTTTCAGAAGCCCCGTCCGGCTTGTCGTTCATCGGTTCACGCGAGTTGTGTTGCTGAGCCGCGGATGCCGGGCTTGCGTCGGCTAACAAACTCGACGAGCACCCACGTCGGTAATCTCAAGCCACACGTTTTCTGTTTCGCTTTGGCTGTCAGAGTTGCCGAGCATATTCCGCCACCGGTATTTCTCAACATCTTTGCCGTTCGCGACCAACCGCACCTGTCCCGTATGGAGCATCGCTGTAATTGCGCGAACGAAATGGTCTTGGCTGTCATACAGCGAGCGAATGGTGGCCAGCGGAAGCGTTCCCCCAAGCAGTTGGTCGAGCGTCTCAAGCTCTATCGACTGGCCCCACCGTTTCCTGTCTGGCTTGTCGTTCATCGGTTCACGCGAGTTGTGTTGCTGGCAGGGTGCAAAAAACCGCATTTTGGCCTCATCGAGCCCGGTACCACACTACGACTGAGAATGGCCCGAAGGTCATGGCGTGCTCCGCTACCGATACGACATTCTCTGCAGCGGCACGCGACCATCACCGGCGTGTAGACCCGGTGATGCATCTCCTTCAGGCCCGACCTGTTCATCGGGTCGATTCTGTAGCACGCCCACGCTGCCGGGCCGCTCGATAGTGGATAAAGAAGGAGCAAGGCAGCCGCGACCCACGCTGCGCGTTTCCACCTCCGTCGTTTCCTGTCCGGCTTGTCGGTCATCGCGTTTCCCTTGCTCAGTCGCTAGTGGTGTCCCCGTCTTGTGTTGACGGCGGAAGCGGAGAAAACGTTAGTGCGACCGCATCGTGAACGAAAGTTGCGAATTGGCACGGAAGTTCAGCTACTCGCATCGTCGCCGATTGTAGGCCCGCCACCTGCGGATGATGATGAATGCCCAAACGATTCCAAGAACTGCGACAGCAGGCGATGCGAAAAGCAGGAGTCCCCTGCGGACGATTGATTCTCAGAATTGACCCCAGCCGCCCAAATGGCGATGCTCGCCGCTAAGCACGCCGGTGCGTAGCCCAATTGACACAACCAAAAGACGCGCCTCATGCCGTCATTCTAGCGGCCCTAATGGGGCAGCACCTTGTGTTGCTGATTCAAAGCGCAAAGAACTCAAGACGGCCACACGATTCGCAACGGTAAATACTCGCCTCGAATCCTCCGACCTTGCCCTTAATTCCAAGATTTAAAAAACGCTCCCAAAATGAAGGTCGAACAGTCGGCAGTGGAACGGGATGCCAGCGAAGTGAAAAGACGCAATCGACGTCGCCATAGTCGGCTAAAACCCCTCTTTGCATCTCGCATCCGCATCGCATGCAAGTGGGAGACTGCAGTTTCAGCTCTTTGCCATCAATTTCATCGGCCATTGTCACACCTGCGCTGATTCGTTCAACACCCGTGTTGGCCAGACACCTTGCGCCATCCAACCTCTCCAAATGGCACTTTGCGGCCTCCTCACATTTCCTGTTCTTCCCACGTGCGCGGCCTAATCATCCTGTCAAGCCAGTTGGCGGGGACGAAAAAGGTCTCCGCAAACCGTCCTCCATGCGTGTACTCGGTTGTCGGCTTCCGGAGGGCGGGAAGAACCGTGAAATAGAATCCAGGAAAGACCAATGCGTAATAGGTCCCCATGTACACGCCAAAGAGCGCGACGACGATAGCCGGAATAGTCCAGGGAAAGCCGTGCTTGGGTTGGTCAGGATTCATGGGTCTCCGCCCTTCATTTAACGGTCTGGTTGCCTTCGGTGGCTGCGCCAGTCGGCTATTAAATCCAAGTCGCGGCACCCGCCGTCTGGACGACTTCCGGACCGCGTTTTTTGGGTCCTTTTGACGGCGTTCCTGGAAAAGGGTTGAGTTTCGCGCAATTCGCCAAAGCCTCGTCCGGTTCGCGTTTTGGGTTATGCAGCTCAAACCTTCGGCGTGTGTCGGCCTGACGCGCGCGATAGACAAGCATCGTCGTTTGCAGTTATATCGCAAGGGAACGCCGAACGGCGAAGCACGTTCGTACGCGCGGCTTGCGATTTAAGATCCCGCTTTGATCCAGCAGGAGGCACGGATGGCACGCTTATCGACAACGTTGCGGCGGTGTCGGTCATTTGGAAACCCGCCTACCGCCTGCTTGGTTGATGCTTCGAATTGCTTTCCAGCACCGGCACAATGCTTTTGAGTTTGAGCCGGGTTTCGTGGTTATCAGACGTGATGGACAATCGGATTTTGGCATCGGGCGCGTCACGGAACCATGTGGCAATCGGAATATCGTGTCGGACGAAGACATTGAAGTACGTGTGCATCTCACCGCGGTAGAGGGTCTGACCGCCAACCGGCATTTTTGATGTTCCGATAATAGACACGTTTATCCGCTCGACGATATTACGGGGCACTACTTCGCCTTTAGGGCTGCCAAGTACCCGAACGATGCGGTCAAATTGGCACGTCGCCGGCATAAAGGGAAGTGCGTAAAACGCGATTTCCTTTCCTTCCAAGAAAGTGTAGCCGCCTCCCTTGTTCGGGTAATAGGTGAGTACGCCAATCTTCCGTGGTTGGGTATCCGTAAGCTTGGCAATCCGCACATCCTTTTCGGTTTCGACACCGCTTGGCTTCAAAGGCGGAGCGGCCGGCTTGTAATCCGACGCCTTAGCGATGCCGACCGACAGCCCAAGCGAAAGCATGAGGGCGAGAGTCCTTCTCATTTGGGGTCCATCCTCTTTTAGCCTTCAAGAATCTCCAGGCTTGTCGTGCCCGGCCACGAGAACCACGATTCCGCCCAGGCTTATTACAACCGCAGAGACAATTAATGCGATAACCACCGCGAATGGACTAAAGCCGACGCTGCCAATCATCAATAGCTGTCCAGTCGGGAGAGTCGGGTCGTCGGGCGGTAAACTCGTAAGATACCGGTACAGTCCGAAAGCAGTGTATCCGGCGGCGGCACTCAGGACGAACATGAATAGGGCGAAAACGGTTCTCATTGCGTACCGGCCTAGGGTTTGGGAGCATGTTCCAGCACCGGCACAATGCTTTTCAGTTTCACCCGGGTTTCACTGTCGTCAGCCAATAGCCACAATTGAACTTTGCCGTCGGAAGTGTCCCGGCTCCAATACGCCACTCGGATGTCTTCGCGGTAGAAGCCATTCTTGCCGTTGTCAGCCATCTCAGTTTGGTAAATCGTTTGTCCGCCGAACGGAACCTTGGACGGGCCAATAGTTGGGACGTTGATTGACTGCGTAACATTAGCCATTGCCGCAACGCCGGCCCCAAGCGGATTGATGCCGCGAGGGAGCTGAATGACCCGTTGCCACACGCGGACCTCACATTTGTAGGTGCTCGGTGTGTAGGGCAGTGCATAACACACGATGTCCTTCCCTTGGATAAAAGTGTAACCGCCTCCTTGGTTGGGATAGTAGGTCAGAATCCCGATTTGTTGCGGGGCCGCATCGGTGAGTTTGGCAAGCCGCGTATCCTTTTCAAGTTCTGCCTGTGCGGCCTTGACCTTCCCTGCGTCGCGTTTCGCGATGTCAGCGCTTTGCGACTTCGCGGTCTCGGCAGTGCCGACGCACATCCCAACCAAGAGTACGGCGGAAAGAAATGGCCTCATCGGGCATGCTCCGCATGTTCGAGGACGGGTACGATGCTTTTCAGTTTTAGCCGGGTTTCGTTGTCCTCAGCCATAATCGTTAAGCGGAATCGACCGTCCGGCGCGTCGCGGCTCCATTTGGCAATCGGGATGTCCTCTCGGCACGAAGGACCTTGAGGAGTGAACAGCATCGCACTTCGGTAAACCGTTTGACCGCCGAACGCCATCTTGGAAGTGCCGATGGTCGAGACGTCGCGTACTAATATCGCCATAAGCGACACTTCTTGGCCCTCGCAGCTTGTAGGCACATATGGAAGTGCATAAAAGATGATGTACTTCTCTTGGATAAACGTGTATCCGCCTCCGTTGTTCGGATAATACGTGAGAACGCCAATCTTTTGGGGCTGCACACCCTTTGCTTTCGCAAGCCGAGAATCGTTTGCGGGGGTAAGCCTACTGAGTTTCGGCGCCGGCGAGGTCGGTTTGTCATCCGCCTCGGCAATCGGGACCGACAGCCAAGCCAAAACCACGGCGGCAAGAAATGGTCTCATCGGGCATGCTCCGCATGTTCGAGGACGGGTACGATGCTTTTCAGTTTGAGCCGGGTTTCTTGGTCTGCGGCGGCTGTCCGCGAGGTTGCTGGTCGGCCCTTTCACCAAACCGCGCCCAAAAGAAACCCGCCACAATTAAGGAAATCAAAAATAGGCAGAATGACATGTTGCCAATGTGAACAAACGCCAAAGGCGGTTCTGGGACACTTTTTATTGCGGCCGCATAAGTCGCTTGAA
>DASZIA010000256.1:0-9968 GCA_035949535.1 Planctomycetaceae bacterium
AATGTGTATTTGCCGTTGAGCAAGTCGAGCACTCGGCGATCGTCGCGGACCAGGCTCTCGAAAAACAGCTCCGTCTCGCGACGCATGTCTTTCCGCAAATTGCTGTCGAACGGCTCAAAGAACTTCGGGCTGGGACGGGCCAGATCCAATAGTCCCAAGTTCAGCCACTGCGCGGCGAAGTTCGCGACGAGGGCCTGCGATTTTTGGTCTTTCAGCATGCGGCCGACTTGGGCCGCGAGCACGTCGGGCCGCGTGAGAGTTCCGTCAGCCGCGAGCCGAAACAGCTCGTCGTCCGGCATGCTGCTCCACAGAAAATAAGAGAGTCTCGAAGCCAGCTCGAACGCGCCGATCGGCACGGGGTCCTTGCCTTCAGTCGGCGTGCCCGGCTGCTCGACTCGAAACAAGAAATGAGGCGAGACCAGGATCGCGGTAATTCCCGTCTGGACCACGCGGTCGAGGGAGCCGTCCGGCGACGAGCCGATCGCCAGGTCGACGTACGGTTTGATGTCAGCGGGCCCAACCGACCGACGAAAAGCGCGCGTGGCGAAGCGGCTCAAGATGCGCGTGGTGGACTGTGCCAATGAGCCGTTGTCTGCGGGAGCGCCGCTGAGGATCCGCTTGCGAGTCTCGAGGGACGCCAGGGTCGGGTCGTGGGGGTCGATGGCGAACGGCCCTTCCAGTTCGAAGCGTTCCAGTTCCAGCTCGCGCGACGGTCGCGCCCGATCGGTCGCCTTCGCGGCGCGGCCGTGGGCAGCGACCTGGGGAAGCGGCGGCGGGGCTGGCGGCTCGGTAAGCGAGTTTGTGAAGGAGGCCGAGAATCTGTGCTCGCCGCTCGAGAATCGGATCCGCAGCGCGTAATTGCCGAGGACGGCTTCACCGGTCACATCGAAGATTTGCCGCGTCGTGTCGTCGACTCGCACTTCGAGACGTGGCCGCTCGGTCCCGGCTTGCCGACCTGAGGCAACGATTCGCAGCACGTACTCGCCCGCCATCGGGCACCGAAACGTCCCATTAGCTGCGCCTGACGACGGAAGCCAAAAGTGCTTCTCCCGCACGTACTTTCTGCGCGCCAGCTGGGCTGAACCCGAGGTCGACATCTTGCGGACATCGAGTCGGTTGATCGGCGGATTTTTGATGTCGACACCGAAAAGGGCCACAGATGAAATTCGTTCGGCGGCGGCGACGTACCCTTCCATCAACAGAGGCGAAATCGACAGAACTTCCCCCTGGTTGTCGAAGCCATTGCCCACGTCGTCGGACGGAAAATCGTCGGCCGGCCGTAGCTTGACGCCGACCAGGTCGCGAATCGTGTTGTTGTATTCGGCCCGGTTGAGCCGCCGGATTGTCACGTGACCGGGATCGCGCGACTTTCCGCAGTCGTCCTCGAAGACCGCCTGATTGATCCAGCGGACCAACGACGCCACCTCCGCCTCGTTGGGGCGGGTCGGATGATCGGCCGGCGGCATCGCGCCAGTCTCCAGCATCTTGCGGGCTTTGTGCCACGTCTTGCGCGCGGCGATTGCCGAGGAAATGTCAGAAAGACTCTCGAAATTCACGCCGCCGTTGGTGGTCTCGTTGCCGTGGCACTCGACGCAATACTTCCGGACCAGCGGTTGGATCGTTGTACGGAACGTTTTGGCGGATTCTGTTGCCGGTGCCACCTGCCGTGTGCCGCTTACTGTTGCCTGGGCCGAAGGCGCTGGTTTGTTGTTATCAGCAGCACGGGCCGGTGCGTCCGGGAACGCCCAGAAGAAAGCGGCGAGCAACACGCGACAGAGCCCAAAGGAAACGACCAGCCGGCTGGCGCGGCCGCCGGATAAGGCATCGCGCGACCAGATCCAACTCAGAGGTCGGCTGGTGGAAGGCAATTCGCACCTTGACGGTCGTTGGCGTTGGAGGGTTCGGCGGCGAGGTCGGGGCGGGGCTCGGCGGGCCTTTATAAGCGTATTCTTATGCGTGAACCGCCCTTAGGACAAGCTTACGTTCGATTTTAACGGGACCGTGATCCATTTGCGGGGCGCCTCCGTTGAATTGGCGCTCGAAGAATCCAACAATCTTTCGGGATCGCCGACTGGAAAGCGACGAAGGGGAAATTTTTGGGAGAAAACAGTTAAACAAAACGGCTCGCGGCCTCACTCTTAATAGCGAGCTGACTAATACCAGTTGGATTGGGCTCTTTGCGTTTCGCGTTGAATGGGAGTCGGGTCATGAAGCGCTCGTTTGCCTCGTTGCGGGTGATCGTCCCTCTGGTGCTCGTGCTGCCCTTCGCCTACCGCGGGGTCTCCTGGTTCGCGCGGTCTGCACCCCAGACTCACTATGACAGGAGTGAGGCCCAGGCGGGCCGCGAACTCTTCATTCACGAATGGACGCCCGGCGATCCGCTGGCGGCCGGCGGCGATGGGTTGGGCCCCGTCTTCAACGCCAAGTCGTGCGCTGAGTGCCATAAACAAGGTGGGTTGGGCGGCGGCGGCCCGCTCGAAAACAATGTCACCACCTTTACCCAGATCGACAACCCAGTTGTGGATGTACGCGACTCGGCCAACCGCGCGATCCGAAATTCCCAGAATCAGATTTCAGCCCCAGCCGAGGCTAGCGGTTCTCCAAAGGGATCGCGCCAGGGGGTTGTCCATACGTTTGCGACTAACGACGAATTCGCCGAATCCTTGTCCCTCTTAGCTCCCAAGTTTCCACGCCACCACGTGCCCCTGAGCGAATTGTTGCCTCGCGTTCAGCGCGATTGCACGACGGCCCCCAATATCGGCCTTGTGGTGGGAATGGACGTCTCGCAGCGAAACACGCCCGCTCTCTTCGGTGCCAACCTGATTGATGCGATTCCGGACCAGACGATCATCGCCAACGAGCGGACCGAGCGCCTGAAATGGGGCCTTTCTGATTCTGACACAGACGACTTCCCGGTGGGGCGGGCGCTGCGTCTGGTCGACGGTCACGTCGGCCGTTTCGGCTGGAAGGCGCAGACGACCTCGCTGGCTGGTTTTGTGCGGGCCGCTTGCGCGAACGAGTTGGGCCTCGGCAATCCGAGCCAGGCTCAGCCCGTTTCGATGGCAAAACGAGATTACCGGGCGCCGGGGCTCGACCTCACCGACCAGCAATGCGATCAGCTGACGGCATTTGTGGCCATGCTGGGCAAACCGTTCGAGGAAATTCCCGACTCGCCCGCGCTCGCTCGTCAAGCCGCCGAAGGCAAAAAGCGTTTTCACACGATCGGCTGCACAGACTGCCATAAGGTCGATGTCGGTGAAGCCAAGGGAATCTACAGCGACTTGCTCTTGCATCGCATGGGGCAAACGCTTGTCGGTGGCGGAACCTACGGCGACCTGCCCCCAAACCTGCCCGACTTTGCCGAAGGCGGCGCGCCGCAATCGAGCGAATGGCGGACGGCGCCGTTGTGGGGCGTCGCCGACTCGGCTCCCTATCTTCACGATGGTCGAGCCGCGACCCTCAGCCAAGCCATCGAACTGCACGCCGGCCAGGCCGCGGGTACCGCCCAGAAGTTCAAACAGCTGCAGCCGTTTGAGAGGGAAGAAATCTTGGCATTCTTGAGAACGCTCCGCGCTCCGAAAGTGCCGGACGAGTTGGTGCGAACCGACCTTTAGTGTGATCTGGTAACGGTGCAGCGATTCTCTCGGTAGAATCGCTGGGGGGCACGGGCGGCTATCCGCCCGTGCAGCCTTTGTGGGAGCGTTAACAAGGCGACGCGGACAACCGGCGGCAGGTCCACTTCAACCGAGTTCTTTGGTCGCAAGACCACCAGCATTAGCGCATGGCGATTGACGTCGTTTGCGATTGCGGGAAACGTCTCAAAGCCCCCGACTGGATGGCGGGGCGCAGCACGCAGTGTCCCGCCTGCTGGCAACCTCTGCGAATTCCCAAGCGGCGCTGGTTCGACGTTTTCGGCGGCTCGCGCAAGAACAAGCGTCGACGCGACCGCAATCGCTCCGCCGAACTGGGCAGCCAGCCGATCCAAGCCGCCTCGTCAGACGATCCGTCCTCGCCAACTCGCAGCGCCTTTTCGGGCGCCCCGTCTCTAGTGCCCGGCAGTTCCACGCTAGTCCCGCCGCGCCGTGCAGAGCCTTCCGACCGCAAGACGACCTTTGTTCCTTCCCGGCAAGTCACCGACGGCGATGGATACCGGCCCAATAGCATCATGCTGCGGAGCCAACCGAGATGGGTGAAGCTGCTGCCCGCGCGCAAGGAGCAGCGCTGGTATCACAGCTTCGAGTTTCCGTTGGACAAGGTGCCGGTTTTCTTCCGCCTGGGATTGCTCGAGGCGGTGCTGACGACCGTGGCGTTGATCTTCTGGCTCTCGATGGAGCGAGACAACCCGCTCAGAGAGCAATTGGTGTTGTTCTTCATCGGGTGCGTGGCTGGAGTCTTCTTTGTTTTGGGACATACTTTCCACTACTTCAACGCCATCCTGGAAATGGCGTGCCACGGACAGACGAAGCATGAACCCGGCATCGGCTGCACCTCGCTCGGAGCGCTGGTGAGCTGCGGTCATTGGCTGAGTTGCTTCCTCGCCGGCCCCGCGCTATTCTTCGCCGCCGCGTTGGGTTATTGGCTTTACTGCGGCGATTTGACGATCGTCGACTGGTCGATTCTCGTCGAACTGTGCTTCGCAGGCGTCGGCTGGTGGTTGATCGCGCTGTTGTTGACCAACCTCGATGACACCGTGCGCGTGGCGTCGCCCATCCAAGTCGTGCGAACCGCGTTCACCATGCCCTGGGAATGTGCCGGGCTGACGGTCATGGCAGCAGCCGTGTTCCTCGGCCATTTCTTCGCGGCCGCTTATCTGATCGGCCAGCTGCACGTGGCACCGCTGACTGCATTTCCTTTGCTGTGGATCTGCTGGAGCAGCGGGTTCTACCTGACCGCGTTTACGTTCCGCCGCCTGGGGCTGACCTACTACCGGGCTCAAAAGCGAATTCAGGCACAGCGGCGGTCTCGCGTGCGTTCCGCGGCGGGGATGAGTCGTTCGGATGGCCTCCTGGATGGCGGTCCCCGCAAGCCGAGCTCGCTCGTTTAGCCTACTGGCGGCCCAACATCGCGTCCCGCTTAGACATCGTCAGAGCGTACGAGGAGTTGGCCCTCTTTGACCTGGTAATCGACCGCGGCCAGCGCGCGCTGCGGGGGTCCGGATTTGCGATTGCCGTCCGCCTCAAATGTGCCGCCGTGACAGGGGCAGACAAACAGCTTGCGAGCGTTTTTCCAGGCGACCTGGCAGCCCGCATGCGTGCAAGTGGCCGAGAGCACGCGGAATTCGCTTGCCTTGTCGCCCTCGCGAAGGACCCAGACGGATCGCTTCTTCGGCGGGATCTCGTCGTCGACGGACGCAGTCGGCAAGAGCTTCCATTCTCCGAGCGGCAAACTGTCGATCGCGGCGATCGTTTGAAACGGCGCCACGATTCTCGGCCAGCGCAGCCACCGACGCGACGGAGGATAGACAAATCGCACCGCTGCGAGAATCACTCCCACCGACGCCAGCCCGACCGCTGACTTGCCGAGCACGGTCAAAAACCGTCGCCGGGCAAGAGGCGTTTGGGAGCCGCTCGTGGGATCGGCGCCGCACGCAGGTTCTTGACTTTCCATGGCAGCGTCCGCGACGCTTCGACAAAATCGAGTGTGGTGATTTTTCAGCAGTTTAATCAGTTCCCTGGGACAAGCAAGTGAGGGCAATTGTGGGCCACGCACAGCACTGAATGGACAGCCGCCTTACGCCAGGCCGTTATGCCGCAGTAGGGCCTGCGGATCGGGCTCGCGGCCGCGGAAGTCTTTGAAGACCTCCATCGGGTGGCGGCTGCCGCCCTGAGCGAGGACGGTGTCGCGAAATCGCCGGCCGATGCGGGCGATGGCCTGCTCGTTCTCGAGGCCAGCCTCCTCGAACGCGCTAAACGCGTCGGCGCTCAACACCTCGGCCCATTTATAGCTGTAATAGCCAGCCGCATAGCCACCGGAGAAAATGTGTGTGAACGCGCAGAGCGAACGATCCTCGGGCAAGAGGGGCATCACCGAGGTTTGCTCGCTGATCCGTCGCTGCAACTCGAAGACCGACTCGTCCGAGGTCGGCGAATAGCCGTGATGCAGCGCCATATCGGTCATTCCGAACAACAGCTGCCGCAGCATCGCGAGGCCGGCCTGAAACGTCCGCGCTGCGCGGATTTTCTCGAATAAATCTTCCGGCAGCGGCTGGCCCGTTTCGTAATGGGCGCTCAAGCCGAGCAACGTCGGCCGATGGTAGCACCAGTTCTCCATGAATTGGCTCGGCAGCTCGACGGCGTCCCACTCGACGCCGTTTATCCCGGCGGCGTCCGCGAAATCCACCGTGGTGAGCATGTGCTGCAGGCCGTGCCCGAATTCGTGGAAAAGCGTCTCAACCTCGCGGAAGGTCATCAGCGAAGGCTTGCCGCCGGCCGGCGGCGTCGAATTGCAGATCAGATGCGCGACCGGAAGCTGCAAGCGTCCGTGTAACAGCCGGCGGCCCAGGCAATCGTCCATCCAGGCGCCGCCGCGCTTGTTTTCCGGGCGGCTGTAGGGGTCGAGATAAAACGCCGCGATCTGCTTGCCACCCTCGTCGGACACCCGGAAAAACCGCACATCTTTATGCCAGACGGGCGCCTCGCCGTCGGCGGACGAAACGTGAATGCCAAAGATCCGCTCCGCCAGGCTGAACAGACCCTTGAGCACCGATTCGAGTGGAAAGTACGGACGCAGCTCTTCGTCGGTGAACTGAAATTTCTCCTCACGCAGCCGCTCCGACCAGAAGGCGACGTCCCAATTCATGAGCGGTTGACTGCCCTGCCCTAACGCGGCTCCCGATTGGGCAGCCAGCGCGCGGACTTCATCAAGCTCACGCTGCGCAGCCGACCAGGACGCCTCCCGGAGAGTTTGGAACATCGCCGAGACCATCTCGACGTTGGGCGCCATCTTCTTGGCGAGACTCAACTCGGCAAACGTCGAAAAACCCAAGAGCTGGGCTTCTTCCGTGCGCAGGGCGAGAATCTTCGTAATGAGAGGTGTGTTGTCCCAATCGCCCGAGGCGGCGCGCGTGACGTAGGCCCGGTACATGGACTCGCGTAAGTCGCGGCGACGACTGTGCTGCATGAACGGACCGAAACTCGGCGCTTCCAAGGTAAACCGCCAGGGACCGGCCTCTTCGCTGCCCGGCGTCTGGCCCTCCTCGAGCGTGGCGTTGTGGGAGTGGGAGGCCAGCCGCAGCAGACTCTCCGGGAGGCCTTCGACGTCCGCGCGGTCCGTAAGCGTGATCGAAAAAGCTTTGGTTGCGTCGAGCACATGATTGGAGAAGTCGGTCGTGACTTGCGACATCTCCTGCGCGATGGCGTTGAACCGTTCCCGCTTCTCGCCGGTCAGGCCAATGCCGGCCAGTTCGGCGTCAAGAATCTTGTGATCGATGATCCGCTTCTGGGCTTCGGAAAGGGATGACCAGTCGGGCCTCCCCTTGATTCCCTTGAGGGCCCGGTAAACCGGTTCGCTCTGCCCCACGCGCAAGCTGAACGATACGACCTCGGGCAGGACCTCTTCGTGGGCCTTGCGCAACTCGGGCGAGTTGAGCACACCGAGGAAATGGGAGACGGGGCTCCATGCGTATTGAAAGGGGGTGTTCAGCTCATCGAGTGACTCGACCGCGCTGGCCCATGTCGCTTCGACAGTCTTTTCGATTTCATCGAATTTGGCTGACGCGTCTGCCAAGACCTTGCGGACGGCCGGTGCGACATGCTCGGGCTTAATGCGATCGAACCGCGGCAAACCATCGGTGACGAGCAAAGGGTTGTCGGCAAGTTCGGCTGACACGGGAGGCTCCGGATAATTTGCATTCGGCGAGCGTCGGGTGTCAGCCCGACGGTTCTTCGGAATTCTATAGGCGCGGGAACCGCGAATCACGCAAAGAGAATCATCCGGAGAACCGGCGGGCTGACACCCGCCGCTTGCCAAAGCTCAATCCGTGCTCAGCTGCCGGATGATCTCTTCCACGCTTTGCAGCTGCTTATGCAGCGAGGCGAGGTTTTCGCGGGCCTGGGCGACCACTTCGGCCGGAGCGCGGCTGACGAACTTTTCGTCGGCGAGTTTCTTTTCGCTGCCCGCGATGATGCCGCTGAGCTTTTCCTTTTCTTTACGCTGCCGCTTAAGTTCCGCGTCGCGATCGATCACTCCTTCCAGCGGAATGAACCCGTCGGCATCCGTGAGAGCAAAACTGGCCGAACCCTTCGGGCGCTCGACTTCGGCGCCGGCCGCTTCGAGCATTGTTCGGGCCAGGTTCTCGAACTGCCCGGAGACGTCCTGCAGGTCGCCCGCGATCTGCGGAGTGCATCTTACGTGCAGCGTGAGCGGAGTGGCGGGCGGAATGCCGTAAACGGCGCGCACGTTTCGAACCGCGACAATCGTATCCTGCAGCCGCGAGAATCGGGCTTCCAGCGCCGGGTCGCGCCAGTCCGTCGGAATGACGGGCCACGGGGCGACCATCACACTGGCGGCCGCCCGAGACGGCGACGGGATGCCGCGTTCCGGCGCGATCTCAGCCAGGCGCTGCCACAGTTCCTCACACAAGAACGGCGCCAACGGCTGCAACATCCGCAAGATGGTGTCGAGCACGCCGACCAGCACTCGCTGCGCAACCTGACGCAGCGATTCGTCGCGGAGACGGGGTTTCACCATCTCGACGTACCAGTCGCAGAACTCGTTCCAAACGAAATCGCGCAGAGTCCGCGTCGCCCCATCGAGTTGATAACGATCGAGTTGCTCGGTGAGTTCTGCCGAGACGTACGACAGCCGGCTTAGGATCCAGCGATCTTCCAGTTTCAGTTCGTCCGGACTGATCGCACCCGGAGTGTATCCTTCGAGATTGAGCGCCACGAACCGGGCCGCGTTCCAGAGTTTGTTGCAGAAGTTGCGACCGTATTCGAATCGTTCGCTGACGATCCGCGCCACCGGCTCCCTGGGATCGGGCTCATACCACGGGCTCGAATACTGCGAACTCTTTTTGCACTTGGGGCAAGTGATTCGCGGCTTGGCGCCGCCACGCGGGGCCGCCTTCTGATGTTCGAGCGTCTGCGGGATGAGCGCCTCGCAATGCGGGCACACGTAGCTCACGGGGAGCCGCACGTCCTGCGTTTCGCCGGCAAAGGAGGCGATCGTGAACCGCACGGCGTCGGTGCCGAATTTCTCGAACAGATCGAGCGGGTCGACGCCGTTGCCCCGCGACTTCGACATCGTCTGCCCGAAGCCATCCAAGAGCTTCGGGTGAACGAACACGTGGGCAAACGGAACCTCTTTCATGTTGTAGAGGCCCATGATCACCATCCGCGCGACCCACAGGGTGATAATGTCGCGGCTCGTGACCAGCACGCTTGTCGGATAAAAGTAGGCGAGGCTCGCCGTCTTCTCGGGCCAGCCGAGCGTCGCCTCCGGCCAGAGCGAGGAGCTGAACCACGTATCGAGGACGTCGTCGTCCTGCTTGAGCGAATGCCCCGGTCCGAGCGCGTTGGCGGGCAGATCCGTTTCGCTGCAGATCAGCCACTGGTTTGTTTCGGGATCGTGCCGCCAGGCGACGTCGCTTCGGCCGGCAAACGCACGCTTCAAGTCGGCCTCAGCACAGGTCGCGCAATACCAAATCGGAATGCGATGTCCCCACCAGAGCTGGCGGCTGATGCACCAATCGCGTTTTTCGCCCAGCCAGTCGAGATAGGTCTTCGCATAGCGTCCCGGGAAGAAGCGGACTCGCCGATCGTTGACGGCGTCGATCGCGTTCTGGGCCAAATCCTCCATCCGGACGAACCACTGGTCCGACAGGTACGGCTCGACCGGCGTCTTCGAGCGGTCGCTATGAGCCAGCGGAATCACGCGCTCTTCGACGTCGACGAGGTGTCCCAGCTCCTGCATCTTTTCGACGACGAGGTCGCGGGCCTTGTAGCGATCGATCCCTTCGTACTCGCCGG
>DASZIA010000257.1:0-14583 GCA_035949535.1 Planctomycetaceae bacterium
GTGGCCGGTGATGCCCGCATCGAGGATCCCTTCCTCAACGTAACGGGCCATTTCCTGGGCTCGGATCAGGAGACATTCGATCTCCGCGTCGTCAATCTGGGGGTAGTACGAACGCGACGAGAAGGTGATGTTGTACCCGGCCTTTTTGAACAGCGCGGCCGTGGCTTCCTGAAGACTGCCGGCTGGGATGCCCAATCTCAACTTGCGTTCTGGCATGAAACGTCCTTGCCCGGCAATCCTGCCTGAGCCTGATTCTCACTCACTTCTTATAGACGGCCTTCGGGTCGAACACCCGACTTCCGACGACCTCGACGCGGCCGGTCTGAGGATCGATCTTGCGAAAGAAGCAGCTCTTGTAGCCTTCGTGGCAGGCCGCCCCGCCAATCTGGTTGACTCGGATCAGGATCGTATCCGCATCGCAATCGTAGAAGATGCTTTTGACTTCCTGAACGTTGCCGCTCTCCTCGCCCTTACGCCAGAGCTTTTGTCGGCTGCGACTGTAGTAGCACACGCGGCCGGTGGCGAGCGTTTCCTTCCACGCCGTTTCGTTCATGTAAGCGAGCATCAGCACGTCGCCTGACGCGTCGTCCTGTGCGATCACAGGAATGAGGTCCGATTTGGAAAAATCGGGACCACTTTGGGTCGTCTCAGCCATCGCAAACTCCGAGCCTGTCGAAGGTAGGCAAGGTTATCACGGACCCACTGGCAAAGCCAGTTTCGACAACTGGTGCACTTCCGGAGCACGAAGTTCCGGCCGCTTTGCCCTTGAGAACCGCTCGCGACTTTTGGCAACCTGATCGCAAATCCGTCTCTAGCGCACCGACTGCATAAGATTTTACGCTAGCGTAAACTACGTCCTTGACTTCGATTGCGAGTTCTGAATAAAGTCGGAAGGATGAGTTGTCTTTTCCGACGCCTCGTCGCCAGTCAGTTTGTGAGCTGTCCTGAGCACGGTTGGCTCTTTCCGGATCGCTCTTCTCCGCGATCATCGCTTCCCCCAAGCGACGCTGGCAAAAGTCTTTGCACCCTTTGAGTTCGCACCGTCGCGCCCCTTCCACGGATTGATGGGCCGATTTAACACCCCGGCTAAACGGTTTGCAGCAGATGGGCGACATCCTGCTGCTCCCGACATCGGTTCAAGAAGGGGACGGCCGAAACGGTGACTTCTACCGACAAGCATTTCGGGGGCGCTGGCGCCTCAACCGGCGTTCGCGTGTTGCCCCGGACCAGTGGCACGCTGCTGCAGCCGGACTCGGATCCGCAGTTCGATACGCTACTCGAGCCAGCGGATCAAACCGCCGTCAACACTCGGCAGCTTGACTTCGCGCCCGTTTCCGAGCGGCCGATCCTGGCACGGCCCCGCGGCGCGCAGCCAGTGTCTAAGGGATGGCTGCGAGCCGAGTCTCGAGCGTACGTTCACGGCAAGGTCTACGATTCGTATTTCGCGACAGAGCGCGGGTGGAAGCGATTCTGGTTGCCAGACCGAACGGGACTCGTCTCCTATCGGCGCATGGGGAAGTACGTGAAGGTGGTCGGAGGCCTGCTTGCCAGTGACGAAAAGAAGCCCCAGCTACTGCGCGAATTTCTTGCTTTTGCGAAATCGCACCGGCTGGTTGTGACCTTTATCAACGTGACCGAGACGGACGCTCCAGTATTCCGCGATCATGGCTTTCAGGTCACCAAATGGGGTGAAGAGCCCTTCGTCGACCTTCGGGAATGCACCTGGTCCGGTAAACAGTACGAGTGGGTTCGCCGACAGACCAACTACTGCCGGCGGGCGGGCATCACCATCGTCGAGCACTGCCGCGATGAGATGGATGATTCCTCCTGGAACTTATTGATCCAAGATTTGCGAGAGATTTCCGACGCGCATCTGGCCACCAAGTCTCATGCCGGAGCAATCAGGCTTTTGGAGGGTCAGCTCGAGCCGGAGGGATGGGGCCGCCGTCGTCTGTTCGTGGCCTATTCAAGCGGTCTTCCGAAGCGAATTGAGGGCTTCTTAGTCGCGTTGCCGATGCGCGAGGGCCGGCAATGGGCGTTCGAGATGTATCGCCACCGCAGTGATGCGGTCCGTGGCGTGGTCGCACACCTGTTTCACGCGGCGATGATGCGAATGAGGGCCGAAGGAATCGAGGCGGTTTCGCTCTGCCTTTCGCCCGGGCTGGGCTGCGAAGAAGCGAGCACTGGCGACAGCGCCATGATTCGGTGCGGGCTCGTCTTCGGCATGAAGTATCTCAACTTTCTGTTCGACTTCGCCGGCATTTACCACTTCAAGAGCCGCTTCAGACCCAGTTATGAGGCGCGTTATATCTGCGTTCTGCCCAAATCGACCCTGCTGAGTGCGCTGGCACTGTTTCGGATTACTGGAATGCTGGCATTCGACGGCAAGAGAGTCAGTGCCAATCTCAAGCAGAAGCTATTCAAATGGCGTCAACGTACGCATCTTGCCACTCGTGAGCGGCCGCTCCGGATGAGTTGTCAACCGGTCGAGTGACTTCCCCCTGCAGAGCCACGCCGTTAACCGTGCGTGCGATAGGGATCTTGCGAGTCCGATCACGCGGAACGATGTCAGGCCATGAAGAACTCCGGTTATGGCTTTGAGGTCTACGATTCGATCCGCCGAGTGAACCCGGAGGAATGGAACAGTCTCCGCGAACCGGACGACCTGTTCATGGATCCCCGCTTCATCGGGGCGGTCGAAAACGCGATGGGCCGCGAGTGTCGCTTTCGCCACGTGGTGGTGCGAGACGCGCAAGGCCGGCCGATGGCAACCGCCTGCCTTTCCTCATTCGTCATCGGGGGTGCTTCGCTGGCCCAGGGGACGGCGGGGAAGATTCTGGCAATCCTGGAACGGATCGTGCCCTGGGCGATTCGCAGCAAGCTCATCTTGTGCGGCCTGCCGGTCTCAGCGGGACAGAGCCACATTCGATTTGCCCCCGACGCTGATCGGGACGCCGCGCTGCGCATCGTCGATTCTGTGGCCCGCAAGTTCGCAAAAAAGGAATGGGCCCGCCTGATCGTTTTTAAGGAGATCGATCCGGTCGGCTGCCGCGATCTCGAGCCGCTCCTTTCCAACGGCTACCGGCGGGCCGACAGTTATCCGATGAACAGGACCCTCCCCGCGTACCACGACTTCGACGATTACCTGTCGCAGGTCGACTCGAAAAAACGGACCACGGTCCGCCGCAGCCAGAGGAAGTTCACCAAGAGCGGCTTGCGCGTCGAGGACCGGCTCGGCCGCGATCAGGCCGCAGAGCTTTATACCGATGACGTGCACCGCTTGTACGAGGCCGTCGCCGACCAGTCCGAGGTCGAGTTCGGATACCTGCCCGCCGAGTTCTTTCGCGAGCTGGCCCGCCAGCTGCCCGACAACACGGTGTTCACGTATGTCTATCGCGAGGACAAGATCGTCGGCTTTTTGGCGTCGCTTTTCAGCGAGACGACTTTCCACGGGCTGTTTGTCGGCCTGGATTACTCCCTCAATTCGCAAAGCGAGCTTTATTTCAATTTGCTCTATCATCTCGTCGACATCGCCCTGCGGCGGAGATCGCAAGCGATCTACGTCGGGCAAACTGCCGACGAGATCAAAAACTATAAGCTCGGCTCCTACCAGGAGCCGATGTCGATCTACGTGAAGGGGGGCCGCTGGACGATGAGGCTGGTGCTGAAGGCCGCCTTCTCGGCGATCTTCCCCTCCCGGCCGATTCAATTCCCGCGGGAATCAATCGAGCCGAAACCCGTTCGCCGGGGCGGCGCCGCGATCGATGAACTCCCCCGTGAGGTTTTTGCTGATCGGTGAGGACTCTGGTCGCCGACATTCGCAAAGAGGTGCGTTCGATGAACGTCCCAACAGAACTGCAAACACGATCGCAGCGCGACATGAGCGCCCGCAGCTATGATCGAGTGTCGTCGATCTACGAGCGGCTGGCCGTGCTCTTCACCGGCGGGCAGAATTTGGCCACGAGGATTTCGCAGCTCGAGGACATGCACCCCGGCCAGCGGGTCCTGTATGTCGGCGTCGGGCCCGGCGAGGAAGCGCTCGAGGCGGCCAGCCGAGGGATCAAGGTCACCTGCGTCGATCTCTCGCCGAGCATGGTCGAGACGGTTCGTAAGCGCTTCGAGAGCGCGGGCCTACCCGGCGAATTCGTCTGTGCCGACATCATGGAATATCAGCCGGCGCAACCGTTCGACGTCGTCGTGGCGAATTTCTTCCTGAACGTCTTCTCGCGTCCGGTGATGGAGAAGATCATGGCCCGGCTCGTTTCGCTCGTTCGTCCGGGCGGGGATTTCGTCGTGGCGGACTTTGGCGCTCCCCGCGGGAACGTGTTTCTCCGGGCCCGGCACCGGCTCTACTACTACCTCGTGATCATTTCTCACCGCCTGATGGGCCTGTGTGCCTTCCACCCGATCTACATTTACACCGACTACTATCCGAAGCTCGGGCTGACCGTTCAGAGCACGCGCCATTTCCGGCTGTTTATCCTGGGGCCCGGCCCCTGGATCTTTCAGACCACGCGGGCGGTCAAGGACGCCGCGGTGCCGCAGGCCCCACAGCCGTCAAACCGTTCCGCGGAGCTTCATGAAGCAGCGCTGCACGTTGGCGATGCATGATTGTCCGTTGGCTGCGCACTGCGAGCATCTTGCCGTAGACGATCGCGCGCGTTCGAGCTGGGCGCGCGTTCGCGTCGCTACTCCTTCTCGCACGTCTTCGTCAATCTCGGTGCAGGTAAAGCCGAAGCATCCGCAAATCGGTGCATCAGGATCCTTCGGATAAACGGGACGCGCCAGCTGCGCGACCTCGATCCGGCGGTCAAATGCGTCGAAATACGCAACGGGACAACTTTCGGAAGGACAGTAGCTCGCTGCCTCCCCGAGCTGGCTTCGCGCCTCGGGAAGCACGAATGAGTCCAAGATCACGCTACCGACCGGCTGACCCGCCGCCCCGCAACGAGGACAGCGATCGACGGTCGGCTCGGGATCGCGGACGAAAGCTTTGTTCATCGATCAATCCAAAGCCCCAGGTGCGATGTCCAAAGCCTGGAGAACCGACGGCCCGACCTAAGTTTCTCGACTTTGGACTGAAGGACTTATGGTTATTCCGCTGATCCCAGTCGGTATTTGAGGTCGACGCACTTTTGGGAATAGAGCCATTCGGCGAAACTCGGGATTCCATCCACGGGACGGTTAAATTGCACGAAGTCGAATCGCAGGATGAGGCCGGCCTGAGAGGCGAAGCCCGATTTGCTCCCGTAGCGGTCGATTCCGGCCGTCGGTTTGCCGCGGACGATAGGCAACTGGCCGAGGCGCGCTGCCATTTCATCGCACCATGTCGCGTAGGCCTTCGTGAATTTACGCTTGTCGGCTGGCGGCTGTTCCTCCGCCTCGTCGAGTTCATCGTCGAGATCGGCCCCCGCGATCGTCGGCCTGCGGGCATAGATCTCGATCAGTTTCTTGTCGACATCATCTCGACTCATAACCGCTTGGATGTGCTGGTCCCACTGCTTCTTACGGAGCTCTTTGAGCTCGGCGTCGATTTTGGCGACGGCATCTTTGTCGCCGCGGCGAAGAGCCTCCCGTCGCTTGGGGTAAAAGTCCGAAGTCGCTTTTTGGTCTTCCGGCGAGAATGAATTCTGCAAGAATCGCAGGGTCTTTCGTGCGCGCTTCTGGTCGGGAGTAACGCGCGGGTCGTTGCTCCAGGGGCTGATCAGCGCCTTAAATTGCCCTCCCATCGCGTAGTCGTTGTAGTCCTGCTCGATGGCCTCTGCACTCGGGCCGTCGGGAGCAATGCAAAGGACTGTCATCGGCACCGAAAAGACGTCGCTTTGGACGACGACCGACTTGCAGCGCGGCTCGAGCTTGGTAGACCACTCTTTGCGCGCCTCGTTGTCATTGGCCGGAAGAGCCAACAGCAGCGTCTGGCCAAAGACTCGGAAAGTTGCCGCGGCGGGAATTTGTCCCTGCATCTCGGCGAAGAGCTCGTTTGCTGCTTTTGCGTCGGCACATTCAGCGATGACGGTCACTTCTTGTGCTGCTGGTGACGCTTTGGGCCCCTCGACGACCTGCGTCGAACCCTTTTGGTACCGAATCGTGGGAGCCGCAACGGCCACCCTCGCAAGCTGAGCAAAGTTCGCCTGCCGCCCCACGACCAAGACCGCGGCGAAGACGGTAGCCGCCAAAATGCTGCCCAGGTACACGCCGCCGAATGCGAAGCTTGCGAGCCAACCGGGAGCGGGCGACTTGATCATCTCGAAAACGTTGCTGGCCAGTTGGGCCCTCAGCTTGACGTTCATCGACTGTTGCTTGAAGCGCTCGTCGATTTCGCGGGCAATGACGTTCACTGTTTCCCGCGAGAGCGTTTCCTCTCGTCGGAGCTGGCGCTTCAATTTCGGCTTGAGCAACTGGGCAATCTTTCCCAGCTTGTACGTCGTTCGCGCACTGATCAGCATGAAAACGCCGAGTGCCGCCAGGAAGCCTTCCCGCGAGAGCGCGCTGATGAACAGCAGCGCGAGCCCAGCCATCGCACGGAATGTGACGTCGAGGCTGTAATGCCTCGAGAAGAGCAGCGCATGGACGACCCAGCCGCCGTCGAATGGCAGGATGGGAATCAGATTGATGCCGTTCAACACCAGGAACATCATCGACAGCTCTTTGAGCCAGTCCAAATGGTGCACGAGGCCGACAATCCCTAAGGCAATCCCGAGCACGATGCCGGGAACCGGGCCGGCCAGCGACACGAGAACCTTTTTCCAACTCGGCACATTCAGGCTTTGCCCAGACACGGCCGCCCCCATCAGGGGAATGAAGAACATTTTGAGGTTTCGGTACCCGCTGAGCTTCATCGCGACGTAATGCCCTGCCTCGTGGAACAAGAGCACGGGAATCAGCATCAGCACCGTATTCGCCGACCAGGCAAACGTTCCGAGCGCGGCAAAAGCGACTAGCGAGATGCCGAGCAACAACGAGAAAAACAGCCAGTTTTGCTTCTTGTTGCTCTGCTTCTGCAATTCGTCGTACACGTCCGAGTACGCCAAATTCTCGCTGAGCTGGCCGGCGACCGCCGATCCCACCGGCGCTGCCGCCCGGGCGCGGGCTTCCTCCGCGGTGGACATTTTTGCGAACACGCCGCGGTCAACGTGAAAGCTGGTGACGAGCTCGTGATAGACTTCAAGTGCTTCCATCAGATCATGCTGGTCGCGAACCGACCGAATCCGTTTGCCGCCGGCCTCGTCGTCCAGCAATCGGCAGTGTTCTTCCCAAAGCTCCTCTGCGTTCGCCTTGCGGTCGCGATGCATCTCCACAACCGGCGGCCACAACATGTCGGCCTTGCCTGAAGTCGTTGTCAGGTAGGTCCCGTCGCTGAAGCGGGTGACGAAGGTGGAGAAGAACGACCTTCTTGGACGGCTTTGCGTTCTCCAATACCGGCGGTGGCAGCGCACAATCGCCCGTCCCGACTCATGGCGCAGCGACAGCCAATGAATCGTTGTCTTGTGATGTCCGTCCTGAATGATGTGGCAGGCCGGATCGACAAACCCGAGCCGCTTAAGTTCGACAACGAGAGGCCGGAACTCGGCGCGGACGTCGTCCGGGATGTCTTCGACCGACGCCTCAAACGGCGTGATCGACTTGACCGGCGGATCGTCGGTGGAGCTGGGAATCTGGACGCGAAAGAGTTTGATCAGCCATGCCGCCAAGAGGACGATCGGATTAAAGTGGGACCCCCACCAATATTCCCGGAGGCTGACCTTGGTGCTGTCGAGCTTATAGAAGAGCGGCTCCGGCAGATCGCCGCCGCTCTCTTCGTTTAGCGGCTCCTCAGACAGGAAATCGAGTTTGGCGGCGCCGTCATTTCGCGGAGCGCTGACCGGTCGGACCGCGACTCGCGTCGCGGGCTCCGGAACCTCAGGAACGCTCGGCTGAAACCGCGTATTGCACTTTGGGCAGACGACCGGTTTGAGCAGTCGCGCCGGATCGGACGCGGAAAGACTCGTGTCGCAGTGAGGGCATTCGAATCGAACCGACATGAAGCACCTGTCGATTTGACGCTGTTGGTGGATGCACAATGGCATCCCACCCTAATCCAACCGACCTCGAACAACAACAAAATTACTTCGCGATCTCACGCGGGGACCCCCCGACGTGTAGACGGCGGTCTTTCGCAATCTTCCCGGCCAAATTGCGGCCGCCCTTCCGAAGCCCCGAATCCATTGAGCAGCAGAAGAGGAGGTCAATCGATTGAGGCCGATCGTGGGAAACCGGCACTGACTAACCACATCTCTTGCCGGTTTTCTCCATCCCACATGAGCCACGTTAGTTCGCGACGGGCTGCGCGCGGTCGATCAGGGCACGACAGTCGATGCCCACCGGGAGCGTGCCATAGATTTGCCCGCCGCTCCGCGCCACGCGAGTCGCCAGGAACGCGTCGGCTACCACTGTCACACCGGCTCTCAACAGCACGGCCGCCTGCAGTGCGACAGCCAGAAGCTCGACGATCTGCCGCGCGCGCCCTTCGATCTCTTCGGAGAGAGTCAATTCATGTTCCAACCGCGCGAGCAAGCGGTCGTAATTGGAGTCGGTTCCCTTTGCGGATGCCAGTTCGCCACGCAGCGCCTCGAGCGATTGCGGCTCGCGCTGGATGGCCCGCAACACATCGAGGCACATCACGTTGCCCGATCCCTCCCAGATCGAATTGAGCGGCGCCTCGCGGTACAGCCGCGGCATGATCGATTCTTCGACGTATCCGTTGCCACCCAAGCATTCGAGCGCTTCGACCACGTGGGCCGGGGCTCGCTTGCAGACCCAGAATTTCCCGACTGCTGTCGCGATGCGGGCAAAGTGTCGTTCCTGCTCGTCCGTGGCGGCCCGATCGTACGCCCGCGCGAGTCGCGCCATCAGTGCCGTCGCGGCTTCTGATTCGACGGCGAGATCCGCCAGCACGTTTTGCATGGCTGGCTGATCGATCAACAGTTTGCCGAAGGCCCCGCGATGCGACGCGTGGTGAATCGCCTGAACGACCGCCTGGCGCATCAGGGCCGCCGACCCGGCCACGCAATCGAGCCGAGTGTGATTGACCATTTCAATGATCGTGGGGATGCCGCGCCCCTCTTCGCCCACACGTCGAGCCCAGGTCTCGCGATACTCGATCTCACTGGAGGCGTTCGAGCGGTTTCCCAGCTTGTCTTTGAGACGCTGGATCGCAAAGACGTTCCGGCTGCCGTCGGGTCGCCAGCGCGGCACGAAGAAGCAGGTCAAGCCACGCTCCGTTTGGGCCAAAGTCAAAAACGCGTCGTTCATCGGCGCGGAACAGAACCATTTGTGCCCTGTCAGCAGGTATTCCCCCGCGGCGTCGCTTGCCGCGCCTGGCCGGGTCGGACGGGCCCGCGTTGTATTGGCGCGGACGTCGGAGCCCCCCTGCTTCTCGGTCATCGCCATGCCGACGAGCGCGCCTCTCTTTGCCGCCGCCGGGATAAAGCGCGGGTCGTAGACGTTTGAGGTGATGCGTGGAAGCCACTCGGCGGCCAGCTCAGGCTCTTTGCGCAAGGTGGGGACGGCCGCAAAGGTCATGGTGAGCGGACAACCGACGCCTGCCTCTTGCTGATAGAGCAGGAACTCGAGGGCAGCCCTTACGACGTGCGCGCCGTTCTTTGGGGTACGCCAGGCGAGCGCGTGCGCTTCATGCTCGACGCCGATCGCCATTAACTCGTGCCAGGCCGGATGAAACTCGACCTCGTCTACGCGATTGCCGAAACGGTCGTGCGTGCGCAGGACGGGCGGAAAGCGATTCGCCTGCTGGCCCCAGGCAATGACCTGTGCGCTGCCGACCACTTCTCCGAACCGGGTTAGCCGATCGAATCCCCACCCGCCCCCTTCCCGTGCGACGGCTTCGCGGAGCGCAACGTCGCTGCTGAAGACGTTGTAGTTTTCCAGCGCGGGAGGCTGGTTTTCGACCTGATGCGTGTCGAAAGGGTGGCGAGACGTGGGTTCCTCATCCAAGTCGGCAGCATCGGGACGGTGTTCGATCGCGGTCATCGGCCGGTCTCCTCGGCCCTATGATACCACGCGGCATCCCGCCGTTCTCGACCGATCGCGGTGTCATCCCTCTTCGGAGGCCGACGGCTGCGGCGCGATTTCCCAGCCTGTTGCAGCTTTGTCCGTTTTCCCAGTTTCGAGCAAGGTCAGGATCTGGGATACGCTCTTGGCTTTCGCGATGTGCTTTTCGATGTACTGCAACGTCTCGATCGAAACGAACTCGCGGCCCGCCCCCGGGCCCCCTTCCACAAAGGCTCGCTTTTGATTGAACACGGCCCAAAACACCGATCGCGAGTGCCGCTTGACGGCATCCCGAACTTTCTCGGCGTTGGGCCCCTTGGCACGATTGCCGTTGACTTGGAGGTGGCCCTTCTTTTCATAGAGGACGCCCACGACATTCCAGTCTTTCGTACCGCTGAACAGCCCCATGCTTCACGCCCCCAACCGTCCGGCCTGTCTGGGAAAAGATTCGCCGCAGACTCTCTCTCGGTTGTAACGCGCGCCTCAAAGATTTGCCACGGGAGCCAAATCCGGCACGGAATTGCCTGCGGATTCAAACTGACCCACTAGAATCACCGTGCGCGATTCTGGGACACCAACCGCAGATCCCCCTCACCCCCGACCCCTCTCCCGCAAGGGGAGAGGGGGGAGAGAGTCCAGCGTTCGTAGCCATTTGCAAAAACGAGGCGTTGCGCTCAATCTGCTCCACTGGCCTGTGCGGGAGCGCGCGTATCTCTCCCCTCTCCCCTTGCGGGAGAGGGGATGGGGGTGAGGGGCTCCTGGCCACCGTCCCAAGATTGCGCACGGTCATTGGCCAAGTCCGGCTCAGCGTGCGCGGAATCAAGCGATCAGGTCGTTCACGACGTCGCCGCTCGGCACGATGCGGTAGGGGCGTCCGAACGGGTCGCGGACCTGTCCGTCGTGCGGGATGCCCAAGAGATGGTACATCGTCGAAACCAGATCGCCGGGCGCCAGGGCGTTGCTGGCCGGAAACGCGCCGATGCGATCACTGCTGCCGTAAACCAGCCCCTGCCGCAAACCGCCGCCGATCATCATCAAGCTGTAGCAGTAGTTCCAATGATCGCGGCCCGCGCCGCCGTTGATCTTGGGGGACCGGCCGAAATCGCCGAAGACGGCAACGATCGTCCGCGACAGCAGCCCGCGCTCGTCAAGATCGCTCACGAGCCGCGAGCAGGCCGCGTCGAGCTGCGGCAAGAGGACATTCTTCAGCGACGCAAAATTGTTCCCGTGCGTGTCCCAGGTCGCATTCGCATCGGGAGCCCAAGAGAGCGTGACGACCCGCGTCCCCGCTTCGATCAGCCGCCGCGCCAAAAGGACGCTCTGACCATAGATATTGCGTCCGTATTCGTCACGCACGCGGTCGGGTTCTCGCGAGATCCGGAAAGCCCGCTGTGTGGCCGGCGCGGTCAACAAGTCGATGGCCCGCGACTGAAAGGCGCTCATCGAAGCCGCAGAGTTGCCGCCAAACCGGGCGTTCACGTTCTGCTGCAGCTGCTCGTACAGAGCCCGGCGAACCTCCAGCCGCTGAGCACTGATATCGGCCTGCAGCGTCAGCTCGGGCACTTCAAAATCTTTTGCGTTCGGATCGCGGAGTACGAACAGCGGATCGCGCGCGTGCCCCAAAAACCCGCCGAAAAATCCCGGCTGGGGTGGCCCGCCGGCTCCCTCCTTCGTCATGTAGGGGAGCGTGACGTGCGAGAGCACGGGGACTGATGGCGGCCGGAACAGGCTGATCAGCGAGCCGGTCGATGGGTAGTCGGTGGGCTGTGTGCCGCCTCCCAGTTCGCCTCGATCATGCCCGGTCAGCGACGCGTAAACGGCCGCCGCGTGCGAATTGTTGACACCATGATGCATCGACCGCACGATCGTCGCTCGATGCATGTGCCGTGCGAGCCGCGGCATGTGCTCGCCCACGTAGTAACCGGGCAGCGACGTGTCGATCGGCCGGAATTCGCCACGGATCCCGTCCGGGGCCTCCGGCTTGGGGTCCCACATATCGAGATGGCTTGGGCCGCCATTGAGAAAGAGCAGGATGCACGCGTCGGCTTTGGGCACGATGCCTGCCAGATCGGCGCGGGCCCTCGACTCGAGCAGCTTAGGCAGCGTCACGCCGAGCAGGCCGAGACCGCCGACTTGCAGCAAATGCCTTCTGGAAAAGCGATTGTCGCCGGGCAGTTTCAGCATGCACGATTCCCGTTTGAGACTTCGCGTCGGCCCCGCGGGCGGCCGAAGCGCCTTTCGGAATCTATCCGATGCCGGATGAGCTTGCCAGCCGACTCTGCGATCGGTCATCTCGTCTGTGTTATCTCGTCTGTGTCATCTCATCTGTGTCATCTCATCTGTGTCATCACGTCAAGGCATCACGTCAAGGCATCACGTCAAGGCATCACGTCGATAAGATATAAGGATCGACCAGACAGCGGAACGACGAACGTGGAAATCCTCTCTGTCGATCGCGTGGGCGGCATCGTGCTGTGCGGCGGGCAAAGTACGCGCATGGGCCGCCCCAAACTTTCGCTGCCGTTCGGCGACGAGACAATGCTTAGTCGCGTTGTGAGGATTATCGGCGAAGTCGTTTCGCCTGTGGTGGTAGTCGCCTCTGTCGGGCAGGACCTGCCGCCACTGCCTCCCGAGATCATCGTGGCTCGCGACACGCTTGAAGAGCAGGGGCCGCTTGCCGGGCTAGCGGCAGGCTTCGCGGCGCTCGGCGGCCGGGCAAACGCGGCGTACGTTTCGTCGTGCGATGTACCATTACTCAAGGTCGAATTTGTCCGCGCGATGATCGACGCGCTAGGGACTCATGAAATGGCGATCCCGTGCGAGGAGGCGTACTATCATCCGCTGGCGGGAGTCTATCGGACAACGCTCGAGTTGCGTGCGCTCAAGCTGCTTGCTGCCGGCAATCGACGGCCACAGGATTTGGTGCGCGCGTCGGACGCCCGGCTCGTGGACGTTGCCGACTTGAGGGGTGTCGACGCGGAACTGGATTCGCTCCGAAATGCAAATACGCCCGCCGATTACGAACAGGCGCTGCGTGCCGCCCGAATTGGGCCGCAGTGAGAGACTGCCGCCCGCGCTTTCGATATGATCCGGCCATGGCACAGCTGACTTATAGGGATGCGGGCGTCGACCTGGGCCTCTACGCCCAGGCGATGGACAAGCTGCCGGCCCTCATGCGACGGACGCACACGGGACGGGTCATCGACCTCGTCGGGGGTTTTGCCGGCCTGTTTCGGCTTAACGATCCGACTGGCACGCCGGCCCGGCGCTTCAAGGATCCGGTGCTCGTCTCAGGCACCGATGGAGCGGGGACGAAGGTCAAAGTCGCCGCGTCGCTCGGGCGATTCTCGACGATCGGCATCGATCTGGTCGCCATGTGCGTCAACGATGTGCTGTGTCTCGGAGCCGAACCGCTCTTCTTCCTCGATTACATCGCGATGGACCGCGATGACCCCGAACGCTTGGCCGAACTCGTCCGCGGCGTATCGGACGGCTGTGTGGAAGCGCGAATGGCGTTGCTCGGCGGGGAGACGGCCATCATGCCGGGCATTTATGGTCCCGGCGATTTCGATATGGCCGGCTTCTGCGTCGGCGCCGTCGAGCGCACGAAAATCATTGATGGGACGGCTATTCGGCCGGGCGACAAAATCATCGGCCTGGCATCGAGCGGCTTCCATTCCAACGGTTACAGCCTGATCCGCAAGGCGGTGTTCGAACATTCCGGGCTCAAGCCCGATCAAAGAGTCGAGGTGCTCGATCGAACCGTGGGCGAGGCGCTCTTGGAGCCGACGCGAATCTACGTGCGGCCCGTGCTCGACGTCCTTGCCGCATCGCCTCGCAAGCCGGCCGTGCACGGCATGGCACATATCACGGGCGGCGGCTTGATCGACAACGTCGAGCGCATCCTTCCCGAAGGCTGCCGCGCGCTCATCGATCGCGGGAAATGGCGTCCGCCTGCCGTTTATGCGTGGTTCGAATCTCTCGGTGCCGTCGAGGCGGCCGAGATGTGGAAGACGTTTAACATGGGCATCGGCTTTGTGCTCGTCGTCGCCGCGCGGCAGGCGGCAGCGGTGACAACGCAATTGGCCGCCAGCGGCGTCGAACACGCGGTCATCGGCCGGATTGAACAGGGGACGAGCGGTGTCGAGTTTGCCGACTGAACGTCTCGCGCTCGAGCCGGGGTCGCCAGCTCCCTTGGCGCTGCCCGCAGGAGCGCGGGCCAGCTACCTCCGTGTGTTCGCGACGTTCTTTCGCAATTCGCTGGTTCGCGAAATGACCTTTCGCGGAAATTTGTTGATCACGATCGTGACACGTCTCTTTTACTTCGTGGCCCAGGTCGCCCTGTTCGAGATCATCTATCGCCAGGTCGTGGCAATCAATGATTGGACCAGGCCCGAGTATTTCGCGTTTCTGGCGACCGGCATGCTGATCAACTCGCTGGTCGAGACGTTCTTCATGCCGAATTGTGCGAATTTCAGCGAGCTGATTCGCACCGGCAACCTCGATTTTGCGCTCTTGAAGCCGATCGATCCGCAG
>DASZIA010000258.1:0-5992 GCA_035949535.1 Planctomycetaceae bacterium
GTCCTTGAAGCGGCTTCTCTTGACAAGCGGGGGATGCTGGTCGATTTCACGGATATCAAGCGGTCGCTGTGTGCTTGGATCGACAGCCAGCTCGATCATCGCATGATCTTGTGTGAAGCGGACCCAGTCGTCCCGATGCTCAAATCGCTCGGTGAGCCGCTGCTGCTGATCCCAGACAATCCGACGGTGGAGAATATCGCCCGTCTGATCTACGAGCACGCCGCCGCCGAGGGGTTGCCGGTCGCCGAGGTTTCACTCTGGGAAAGCCGGCGCTCCTGTGCCACATACCGCCCCAGCAGTAATCCGGGCGGGCAGCACTCGGCGAGCTAACGCTGCCAGCAGGCTGGACCTCTTCGCTTGCCGCCTACTGGATTGTCCCCACGGGTGTGTTGTGATCCGCAAGGAACCGGCGGTTGACACGCACCGCCCGCCGGAAAATAGAATGACCCCCGAGAATGGCTGCGCGCTCAAGGCCTTGGGACGTTAGTTTGCGATTGGGGAACTGATAAGCAGAGTGGGTCAGGCTGCTCTCAGGGGACCTTCCTCAACCAGGCCTTGTTCGCGCTGGACATCACCCTCGGGGGTCAGGCTGGGTCAGAAATTGGGCCACAAAAAGCTCACTCGTTACCTACTGATGGCGAAGAGCGAGTTCTCGTAGCGATTCCTCAATAACGCACGTGCCGTGCCAAGGAACCAGTCGCATGGCCCCATGTTGATGGTTCTGATGGGAAAAACGCCCTTTTCAGCCGAAATTCTCCATCTTTATTCAAAATGGGCAGGTGGGCCAACACCCACCTTTTCAATGTCTTCGGCGCCGAAACACGCGCTGCCTCGGCGCCGATCGTTGTGCAAGCGGCGCCGAAACGATACAAGTAATTGATAGTTGGGGAGTTTGCGGCCGAGCGTAACAGACGGATCTGATCTGGGGCCCACACGACGGGGAAACGGGGGGGAGAGCCAGTTTATGAGATCTCGAGCGGCCGTGGTGCTCTTCTTATGTGGAGGTATCGTCCTCGTCTATTCGATGGTTGTCCTTGGCATCGTCGCGGCGGCCCCAGATCTGGGGATTCGGTGCCTGCTGTCCGATAGCCCGTCGCCGAACGGCGTGACGGATGGCGTCGTGATGCGGGCTGTGCCGAAGGAGGGCGTTCATGGGAAACTGCACCCGGCAGCCGGAGACCGGCTGGTAAGGATCGGTAAGTGGACGGTCAATACCTTTGTCGACTTCACGTATTGGCAAATGCGGCTCTCCAGCGAACCGACCCCCAATGGTGCCGCCCTGCCTGTCGGGGACGATCCGAACGACGTCGAAGGGCTGGAGACGCTCGCCCGATACGACGATGGCACGCGAATCGTGGCAATCGAGTTTATCCCGCAAGGTAAAACGCTGGCGGACGTTAAGAAGTGCTACGTCACGATCCGGTCCCTTCCCCTCTCTGAGGTGCTCTTCTCGCTGTTTTGGTTCCTGCTGCAGACGGTGGCCTTAGCCATCGGCGCAGCGGTGTACTGGAACCGTCCCTTCGATCGGGCGTCGCAACTCTTTTACTCGCTGTGCCTCGTTACGCTGGGCGCCTTCCTGGGCACCAGTCACTGGTGGATCGTTGCGTCCAGCTTCTGGCTGACGGCTCCGTGCGTGATCTGCGCAATGCTGTTGCCCGCCGTCTGCTTGCACTTCTTTTTGGTGTTCCCGCGGACTTGGCTGCCGTTAGTTTGGCGTCCGCGCACTTCGCTGGCGCTGATTTATGGACTACCGATCGCCGGGATGCTCGGACTCTTGGCGCTGACGGCGATCTGCAGTTGGCCCGGCCTATTTGCGCCAAATGTGGTGCCGATCCGGCAGCTTTTGGACGGCATTCGACTCGGGATCTATGGCTCGCTCGTGGTCGGGGGCGTGTATTTCGTCATCACGATGGCCCGCGTGCTACGGAGCTATCGCAGCACCCGAAACGCCGTTGAGCAGATTCAATTGAAGCTGCTCTGGAGAGCTGGGGTGGTGACCGCCGTCTGCTTGGGCGTGACGCTCTACCTTGCCTTTTTCGACCGTGAGAACTTCGCATTGGGCGCCGCGCGCGTCTGGATCTTTCTGGCCGGCTTGTGCTTCACCGTCGCCTACGCCTACGGCATCATCCGCTACCGTCTGTTGCTCGTGGATCAGATCGTCACGAAGGGGGTGATGTACTATCTGGCCAATTGCGGCCTGACGGTCGCTTTCGCGCTGATGCTTGCCTTGAGCCCGATCGCACGCCAATACCTCAACGTTTTCCCTCTGACGCAGCAGTCGGCGATTATCTCGGTCGTGCTCATGCTGGCGGTGATTCTCTTGCTTTGGCTGCGGGACATGTTCCAAGGGATGATCGACCGCCGCTTCTATCGCGAGAAATATCAGTTGGGGAAGGCGCTCGAGCGGATGAACCGTGCCGTGGGCCGGTTGGCCGACCCGGAGGCGGTGGCAGCGCTGATGTTGAGTTCTTGCCGCGATGTGTTGGGCGTCGATCGTGCCGCGCTCTATCTGCGCACTTCGGCAGAAGCGCCTTTTCGGCTCATCTCGGCATATGGCGCCGAGAACTTGCCGCGCCAATTCCCTGCCGAGCATCCGCTGATTCAGGGGGTAATGGAGTCTGGAAACTTGCAGCGGGCCCTTTTGGGTTCGATGAGCGATCTGTCTGGCGCCCAAACGGCCCTTCGCGAATTGCGGATCGACCTCGCCCATGGCATGCAAATCGGAACCGAAACAGTGGGCCTCGTCCTGTTGGGCGCGAAGCAAACCTCAACGCCGTTCAGCGGCGAAGACTTCACGTTTTTGAACGCTCTGGGCCAGATTACGAATGTGGCCCTCTATACCGTCAAAAGCGACCGGGATCTCGAGCGGCTCAACGACGAGCTGTCCCGTCGTATCGAGCGGATTGAAACTCAGGCTCGCCAAATCGCCGTGCTGCAGGCGGAGCTCTCGCAAATCCAGAATCCCGAGACAAACGCTCATTCGGCCCAATCGGGCGACTTGAATCGTAACGATATGAAAGGGAAGAGCCGCGCTATTGAGAGCGTGCTCGAAACGGTGCGAAAGGTCGCCGGCAGCGAGTCGTCGGTCTTGATTCGGGGTGAAAGCGGGACGGGCAAGGAACTGGTCGCCCGCGTGCTGCATGCCAACAGTCCTCGGCGCGGCGGGCCGATGATCTGCGTGCATTCCGCTGCGCTGTCGCCGACGTTGCTCGAAAGCGAGCTGTTTGGCCATGTGAAAGGGGCATTCACAGGCGCTCATCGCGACCGCATCGGGCGTTTTCAAGCGGCCACTGGCGGGACCGTGTTCCTCGACGAAATCGGTGATATCTCGCTCGAGATTCAGATCAAGCTTTTGCGCGTGCTGCAAGAGCGCTGCTTTGAACCGGTGGGAGGCTCGCAGACGATTCAAGTCGATGTGCGGGTGATTGCGGCAACCCATCAGGATCTGGAGAAGCTGATTGCGCAAGGTCGGTTTCGTGAGGACCTTTATTACCGGCTCAATGTGATCACCATCCCCATGCCTCCGCTGCGGGAACGAACGGAGGACATTATGGAGCTGGCGCTGCACTTCTTAATGCGCTCGGCGCAAAAGTGCGGCAAGCGCATCACTCACATCGATCCGGAGGCCCTCGCGGCCCTCGAGCAGCATCGCTGGCCCGGGAATGTGCGAGAGCTCGAAAACGTCCTTGAAAGGGCCGTGGTCCTCGCCGAATCGGACCGCGTGACTCTCGCGGATCTGCCCGCTGAAATTGGCCGGCCCGGCCGGCTGCCCGCGCGGATCATCGAAACCAAGACGAACGGCCGCCGCGCGATTGCCGGGTTTTCCGAAAGCGCCTCGATCAATTCTCTCAACGGCGACGGGATGACGCCCGCCTGGGAGCGGGAGACCCTGCTCGGTGCGCTCCGCAAATGTTCCGGCAACAAGGCCCACGCCGCGCGGTTGCTCGGGCTCCCACGAAGCACCTACTTCAGCAAGCTCAAGAAGCACGGCATTCGATAGAGCCGTGACTGGCGTCACGGAGGGCGGCTACAAAGCCCGCGCTTCGACGCGTTGGCTCAAGCGACGATGTGCCGGCGAGGCTCTAGAGCCCGCTGCCGCGATCGCGCACGCCCCCGAGTGTAGCGGGCCCTTGTTCGCCGCCGCCCGGGGCGACGGCCGCGCCGCTGGGCGCGGTGGCCGGTGTGCCGCCGGTGGCCGCGGCGTAGGCTTCGCGACGCGAGGCGTAGCGAATGATATAGGTCGTTAAGATCAAATCGTCGCGCCCTTCGACTGGGACCTCGAACCGGAACTCGAACCCGTCGAAAATTCGCCCGCGCTCCGAGGATTGCATCGATTTCTCGGATACGTATTGCACGAAGCCCAGCCACTCGCGGTCGGGGGCCGTGAAACCGAAGAAATTCTTTCTTTCCGGCGTGAAGCCCAAGAATTCGCGGGGCAGCGGGGCGGTGTGCAGCGCGGCCAGCAGAAACGCCGCCGTCACATAACCGGTCATCAAGGCGAATCCAAATCGGCACACATCGTAGAGTCGGCTATGGACGGCAATAAAACCCGGCGCGATTTTTTCCGACATGAGCCGCAGAAGGAAGACAGCGCCCACAAACAGCACCATCAGCGAGATGAAATCGAACCGCATCGACCAATCGCTGCTTACGTTCAACTCGAGGAAGTTGGCCAGGGGCTCGAAGAAATTCATCGCAAAGAGGCCGGCGAAGATCACGCTCAAAAATAGGGCTGCGGCGCCCCAGGCGCCCTCGGCCGCTACATTCCAAGTCACCAGCGCGATAATAACGAGCAGTGCAAAATCGATCATAGTTACGGACTTTGCGAAAAACGCGTGCGCGAGGGTCCGAGTCGTTACTTGACCGTTCGCTCGAGCTCTTCCACTGACGTAATCCCCTGGGCCAGGAGGCGGATTCCCTCCTGCTTCATGGTCAGCATTCCATTGCGCTTGGCGGCCAACTTAACTTTCGACGCAGCCGCTTTGTCGCGGATCAAGTCTCTCAGCTCATCGTTGATCACCAAGAGCTCGAACACGCCCGTGCGGCCGACATATCCCAATCCGTTGCATTCCGGACACATCTCGCCTGTGTTGCCCGGAGGCCGGAAGAACTGATCAATGCGATCCGTGGGGATCTCGAGCCGCTCCAAAACGGCGCGATCGGGCTTATAGGCTTCGCGGCATTCCTTGCACAGACGCCGCACGAGCCGTTGACCAAGCACCGCCGAGAGCGAGTTGGCCACCATGAACGGTTCGACTCCCAGTTCGAGCATCCGGTAGACGGCGGTGATCGAATCGTTGGCGTGGACGGTCGAAAAGACCATGTGCCCGGTGTTGGCCGCCTGGCAAGCAATGGCAGCCGTTTCGCCGTCGCGGATTTCTCCGATCATCAGGACATCGGGGTCCTGCCGCAGAATGCTGCGCAACGAGGTGGCGAAGGTCTGGCCGGCCTTGGTGTTGATTTCGATCTGGTTGACGTTGGCCATCTTGTATTCGATGGGATCCTCGACCGTGATC
Source organism: Planctomycetaceae bacterium (assembly GCA_035949535.1). Classification (GTDB taxonomy): domain Bacteria; phylum Planctomycetota; class Planctomycetia; order Planctomycetales; family Planctomycetaceae; genus DASPSM01. Next base: position 5,517 of record DASZIA010000258.1, read on the forward strand.
ACATTGAGCTGATACGCGTCGACGTCGCGAAGTGCGGCGTACAGCGTGGTCGACTTGCCGGCGCCCGTCGGACCGCAGCTCAAAAGCAACCCGTGCGGCTGGTGCACGATTTGCCGCATCGAGTCCTGCATCTTCTTTCGCATGCCCAGACCGGCAAGCGAGTTCACCGAAGTGGACTGGTCGAGAATTCTCAGGCTGAGCTTCTCGCCGTGGCGCGTTCCCTGCGTCGCCGCGCGGAAGTCGATCTGCCGCTGCTCGAGGCGGGCACCGAAGCTCCCGTCCTGGCCGCGACGCTTTTCGGTGATGTCCATTCCGCCCAGAACTTTGAAGATGTTCATCACCGCGTCGCCGACAACCCGGTCGAACGGTTCCGTCGGATACATCACGCCGTCGATTCGCAGTCGAACCGACATCTCATCTTCTTTGGGCTCCAGGTGAATGTCGGTGCTGCGGCGGAGGATCGCGTCGTAGACGAG
>DASZIA010000259.1:0-16633 GCA_035949535.1 Planctomycetaceae bacterium
TATGGAAGCCATGCGCGATTCGATGCTGGCGGTTGCGGGCCGGCTCGACCCAACTCTCTTCGGGCGCGCCGCCGACATCGTGGGCGATCCGCACTGCGGACGCAGAACGATCTACGGCCTGGTCGATCGGCAGCACCTGCCCGGATTTCACCGCGCGTTCGACTTTGCGAATCCCGACCAGTCGGCTGAACGCCGCCCGCAAACGACGGTGCCGCAACAAGCGCTTTTTGCGATGAATTCGCCCTTCATGTTGGAGCAGGCCCGATCGTTGGCCGCCCGTCCGCAAGTCGCGGGCAAGCTGTCATCTGCCGACCGCGTGGAGAGTCTGTACGAAATTGTGCTCGGCCGCCACCCCGACGAAGCGGAGACCGAGATGGCGCTGCGATTCATCGATGCGGCCCAGGCGGATCGCTCACTGCCTCACGCGCCAAAAGCGCAGCTCGATGCGTGGGCCCAATACGCGCAGGTGCTGTTGGCTTCCAATGAATTTATGTTCGTGGATTGAAGAAATGGCCGTGCTCAAATTTCGGAACAGTAGGATACCCCTCACCCCCAGCCCCTCTCCCGCAAGGGGCGAGGGGGGAAGAATGCCAGCGTTGGCACCGTTTGACCAAGACGGCATTGCGTGCAAATCTGTTCCCCTCTCCCCTCGCGGGAGAGGGGTTAGGGGTGAGGGGGACCCGGCGTCGGCGTCCCAAAATCGCGCGCCGTCATTGACCCTGCCTCTCGCCAACCCAGCGTTTCTGTCCCGCCGAGAACTCTTGGCGCGAACCGGCACCGGCTTGGGAATGCTCGGCCTGGTTGGCCTGTTGGGGGATTCGGGCGCGCTGGCTTCCACGGCGGTCGCGGCACATTCGTCGCAGGCCCCGAAGCGTACGCACTTCCCCGCGCGTGCCAAGCATGTCATCCACATCTATCTCAACGGTGGCCCTTCTCAGATCGACACATTCGATCCCAAGCCGGCGTTGGCCCGCTACGCCGGCCAGCGTCTGCCCACTGGAAACCTCAGCACCGAGCGGCCGACCGGCTCGGCCCTGCCTTCACCGTTTCGTTTTCGCCGCTACGGCCAGAGCGGGCTCGACTTCAGCGAGATCTTCGAGAAGACGGCACAACACGCCGACGACATCTGTGTCATCCGCTCGATGTATTGCAACACGCCCAACCACGAGCAGTCGATGCGGCTGATGAACACGGGCGACGAGCGATTGTCGCGGCCCAGCTTCGGCTCGTGGCTTTTGTACGGCATGGGGACCGACAATCAGAATCTGCCGGGCTTTATCGCCATGTGTCCGGGGCTGCCGGTTTCGGACGTCTCCAACTGGCGATCGTCGTTCTTGCCCGGAGCATTTCAGGGCACCTATATCGACACGCGCCGGACAAAAGTCGATGAGCTGATCGACAATATCCGCAACCCCGCTCTCTCGCAGCCGGCCCAGCGGCGGCAACTCGATTTGCTGGCCGCGCTCAACCGCCGGCATCAGCAGTCACGCGCGGAGGATACAGGGCTCGAGGCTCGGATCGAATCGTTCGAGCTGGCCTTCCGCATGCAGACGGCAGCGACCGATGCCTTCGACGTCAGCCGCGAGCCGAAGCACATTCAAGAAATGTACGGACCGGGCGTGCAGGCCCGGCAGATGTTGATCGCCCGGCGCCTGGTGGAGCGCGGCGTGCGCTGCGTCCAGCTTTACCACGGGGATGTCCAGCCCTGGGACGCCCACTCGCACTTGGAGCAAAACCACCGCGAGCTCGCCCGCCAGTGTGACCAGCCGATCGCCGCCCTGCTCACGGATCTCAAGCAGCGCGGCTTGTTGGACGAGACCCTGGTGCTTTGCGGCGGTGAGTTCGGCCGCACGCCCGCCGTCGAGTTGGGCCAGGCCGGCACCGGCAATCCCTTGTTCGGACGCGACCACAATCATTGGGGCTTCAGCGTTTGGCTGGCCGGCGGAGGAGTCAAAGGCGGAATGACCTACGGCTCGACCGACGAATTCGGTTACCGGGCAGTCGAAAACCGGGTCCACGTCCACGATCTGCACGCGACGATGCTCGCCCTTTTGGGCTTCGACCACACGCGGTTGACGTACCGGTATGCGGGGCGCGATTACCGCCTCACCGACGTTTCCGGAACCGTCGTCCGTGATATCATTGCCTAGTTGGAGTCCCGCCTTCAGGCGGTCTTGTGACTTGCACCAGATGCGGACCGGCTGAAGCCGGGACTCCAACTCTTCCCGTCTCGCTTGTCCAGGTGCCGGCTTGCCCTTTCCCTTCGGTCGTTCCCCCAAACCGCTCGACGAGGCGGGCAATGCGACTCCGGAGCTGGGACCGGCCGCCGACAAAGCCGCGCCCCCGCGCAAACCTCTCCTGAGGTCGACCTTTATTCTGGGAGCGCTGCTGGTCGCGCTGACGCTGGCCGTCTACGGGCAAACGTGCGGCTTCAATTTCATCGTCCTCGACGATCCGTCCTACGTGAAATGGAATCGGTTCGTGTTGGACGGCTTGAAATGGTCGAGCCTGCGCTGGGCCGTCTCTCAGTTCAATGACGCCAACTGGATCCCGTTGACGTGGCTGTCGCTGATGCTCGACGCCACCATCTACCACAACTGGCCGGACGGCTATCACATCACGAACGTGATTCTGCACGTGGCTAATGTGCTGCTGGTGTTCACCGTCTTTACTCGCATGACGCAAAGTGCCGCCCGCAGCGCTTTTGTCGCGGCGTTGTTCGCCGTTCATCCCCTGCACGTCGAATCGGTGGCATGGATCACGGAGCGCAAGGACGTCTTGTGCACCTTGTTCGGCCTCTTGTCGCTGTGGTCCTACGTGAGCTATGCCCAAACGCAGCGCCGCAGGCAGTACGTGGCCGCGTTTGTCTTTCTGACATTGAGCCTGCTGGCCAAGCAGACGTTCGTGACGCTGCCCTGCGTGTTTTTGCTGTTGGACTATTGGCCCCTCGGGCGGTTCGGAATCACCTGGGATTCGCGGCCCAGCGACGCGTCGGAAACGGAGGCCGCGCCCGAGCGCCCGACTGGATTTCGACGACTCGTGATCGAGAAGATCCCCTTCTTCGGGCTCGTCGCGGCTTTTAGCGCCATTGCCGTCGTGGCTCAATCGCGAGGCGGCATTCGGAGTTTGGAGACATACCCATTCGGCGCACGGATCCTGAATGCGATCTCTGCCTATGGGTGGTACGCCTGGAAGGCTCTCGTTCCGCTGGACCTGGCGATCTTTTATCCGCACCGGCTCGAAAGGCTGCGTCCCGTCGATGTGGTGGTTCCAGCGGCGTTTCTCGTGGTCGCAACAGCCGTGGCGATACTCAACGTGCGACGACGGCCGTATTTGATCGTTGGCTGGCTTTGGTATCTCGGCACTCTGTTTCCTTTGATCGGCCTGATCCAAATCGGAAAGCAGCGGGTGGCCGATCGTTACGCCTATCTACCGTTGCTGGGGCTCTACCTGGCGGTCGCCTGGCTGGTTCCCTCGCTCGTGCCCAATTGGCGGCTGCGTCGCTGGCTCCTGCCGACGGCAGCACTCGGTGCGATCGCCGTATACGCATTTCTCGGATTCAAGCAGGTCACGCTCTGGAGCGACGACGTCAAGCTGTTTCAGCACGCCCTGGCGGTCACCGAAAACAACGCCATGACCCGATGCTCGCTCGGCTGCGCGCTGCTCGGGCAGGGGGACGCCAAAAGCGCAATCGCGAACATCGAAGAATCCATTCGGCTCGATCCCGACGACGCGCTCGCCCACGACGATCTGGGCAGTGCCTACCAGGCGGCCAAGCGTTTGAAAGAGGCCGCGCGGGAATACCGTAAGGCGATCGAAATCAAGGAAGACTCGGCCTCACCGCATGAGGGACTGGGCACGATTCTCAGTGAATGGCACCAGTACGACGAGGCCCGGAAAGAGTTCAATCGAGCGCTGGAAATCGAGCCCAAGGCCGCCATGTCCTATTACAACCTGTCCAGGCTGTGTGAGGACGAGCGGAAGTACGATGAAGCGATCCTGTATGCAGAGCGGGGACTGGAAGTCGATCCGGAATATGTCGAATGCCAGAGACAGATCGCCCATGTGCTCGCCGCCCAAGGGCGGCTTAACGAGGCGCTTGACGCCTATAAGAAGGTGGTCGTGATGTCGCCGTCCGACACGGAGTCGCGACTCAAAATCCACGAACTGACGGCGAAGAAACTTCGAGAGCACTCGTCGAATAATTAGGCGAACAGTTCCTCGATCGAGGTGACAAATGCGTCGTGACTCTGCTTTTCTCGCCTGGCTCTCGTCTGCGTGGCTCTCGACTGGGTGGCTCCCCGCGGCCGCCCTTGGGCTGTCGCTGTTCGCGCTGGCGGATCTCAATCGCGCGTCGGCCGGAGAGGGAACAGCCGCCGCCAAGAAGCCCGCCGATAAACTCGTTGCCCTCGATCCGAAAGGCATAGTCCAACTCGACCATGTGGGAAAGCGTCTATTGGTCAAGACGCACGTCGTGCTGCGTGAGGGCTTCCTCGAAATGCTGTGCTGTCCCGCCCAGACCAAGGAGCACGAATCGATCCTTGCCGTCGACGGAAAAGCGTACGTGATCCATGCGGGACTCCTGGCGTTGGGTGCGAAGACCGGCGCTCCCGTGCAATATCAGCCGACCTTTCATCCAGCCACTGGCCAGCCCGTCGATATCTTTTTGCAATGGGCCGACGCGGACGGCAAGCCGCACCGGGTGAAAGCCCAGGAATGGATCCGCTATGCGACGCATCGCTATTTCGTCGTGACGATGGACCAGCTGCCGGCCGGCTTGACACTTCCCGATCGCGACGATGCTCTGCCGATCCGCTTCTTTCCAAAGTTCAAACAACTGACCTGGTTCGGCCCGATGTCAGCGCAACAACGCGAGAAGCTACTGACATTGAGTCGCGATGCGGCGTACCGCAAGGCGATCGCGACATTTTTCGATCAGAGCCAATCCCGCCAGCTCGACGCCGGCTGGGTCTTCGTGGGCAGTGGCTGGTACGTCGACGAGCGAACGGGCAAGAAGGCCTACATCGCCGAAGGGGGCGACCTGATCTGCGTCTCGAATTTCCCCGATGCGATGCTCGACCTGGCGATCAAGAGCACCGACAAGCAGGACGAGGGGCTCTTGTTCGAAGCGTGGACCGAGCGGATCCCGCCACGCGGGACCGACGTGACGATGGAGCTGGTGCCTCGGGTGGAGAAGAGGAGAGACCAATAACGGCCCGCGTTTAATGCGATCTTTGCAATTTCCACCATCGACTTGGCCGGGAGATCTGGTACGTCGGCGGCCAACCCCCAGGGCAGTCAATCGCGACCTCCCTAGCTTCAGGGCTTGTGCCATCTGCTGTGAGGAATACCGTTAGCCGGAAGCGCCCATGGGCCCCGCACATTTCCCAGTATCGTGGGGCGTCGACGTTCTTCCCTTCTTCCGTGGAGATTTGAGGGACGAAGCCAGGACTGTTGTCGCGAAACAGCGCCAAATCGGCATACCGCGAAATCCCCATCGGAATATCGAGCCGTTTAATTACTTGCTCGAACGCCCAGTTCAATGGAAACGTGTCCCGAAATGGGAAAGGTTTGTATTGCTTTGTCGAGACGTCGTATGTTTCGATCTTCGCGAGATACGCCCTGCACGCTGCAGCTGTTCGCTCCTTTGCGTTCGTGACGCGCAGACGCAGATAGATCCGCCTTGGCGCCCCCTCCAGGAAGTACTCGTCTAGCTCAACTTCCAGCTTCGGCCCTTGGAGCACGAGTAGCACCTTTTGCTTGAAGGGGTCGAGAAACATCCCAACAAGTGCGCCTAGCACCAGGCCCGCCACAACCCTAGTCGATTCTGGTCCGCCCTTCATTGGAAGGAGGATCAAGGCCGCTACGAGTGCGACGGCGATTGTGTAGACGACGATGCCTGCGAGGGGCAGCCGGCTAAGCATGACCTCTCCATGTGCTATTAACGACGGGCTGTACACAGATGATAACGCTACCGAGCGTCATCCGGATCAACCATGCGGAGCAGATCGGAACTGCGCAGAGTCGAAGCGGAGCTTCAAAGCAGTGCGGTCCCAAGCAGAGCTTTGGGGCCGAGAGAAACGCGGTCTAGTTTGCGAAACGAAGGCGCGGCACAATAAACGGAGCCGCGCGCCGCGTGATCAAGAGCTGCGTCCCGTTTACTGCCTCCACCCCGGAGTGCGACGTCATGAGCAACAAGTGGTATGCGCGGCCGGTGTTGTTTGTGGCGGACATCGACAGAGCTGTCGATTTCTATGTGAAGCAGCTTGGGTTCAGCCAGCCATGGCGTTATGAGGAAGAGGGGCAGGCTTGGGTCGCTCAGGTCGAGCGGCAGGGCTGCGAGCTCATTCTCTCTTCCCAATGGCCCGAAAAGGTCGGCAAGAGCCTGATGTTCATCTCGCTCGATGTCGAAGTGCTGAACGCCTTGCGCGCGGAGCTGGAAGGAAAGGGCGTGGACGTGAAAGATGGGCGCTGGGGTTACAAGCTCATGGTCATCGTGGACCCCGACCACAACGAGCTTTACTTTCCTTACCCGACGGACGCTAAGGAAACGTGAATGGAAGGAGTTGCGGGAGAAATCGAGGCGCACCAGTCGGATTTTGGAACCACCAAGTCACCAAGGTGACCAAGGAAGGCGAGACTGAATTTTCTGCACTTGGTGCTCTTGGTGACTTGGTGGTTCAAATCCCTCCTCAATAGCCACTCGAGACGGACCCCCCCTGCGTGACGCAGGCCGCGTGATTATGTGAAATCGATCTTCGCCGCCATGGGCATGCGTCGGCCGCTGCCGAAGGCGCGCTGCGAGAGCTTGATGCCGGGGGGCATCTGGCGGCGTTTGAATTCGTTGCGGTCGAGCTGCCGGGCCACCCAGCGGACCGTCTCGGGCGGGAACTGCTTTGAGAGGGCGCTGACGGATAACTCGCGCTCGATCAGCCCTTCCAGAATTGCGTCGAGCAGGTCGTAAGGCGGGAGCGTGTCCTGATCGAACTGGTTGGGTGCTAGCTCGGCGCTGGGGGCTTTTTCGATTGTGCCGGCCGGGATGACCTCGCGTTTTTCGACCGTCTCGTTGACGTAGCGCGCGACGGCGTACACGTCGCGTTTGAAAACGTCGCATAAGACGGCCCATCCGCCGGCCATGTCGCCGTAGAGGGTGCAATAGCCGACCGCCAGTTCGCTCTTGTTTCCCGTCGCCAGTGCCAACCAGCCGTAGCGGTTGCTGCGAATCATGACCAGCGCGCCCCGGATACGGGCCTGGACGTTTTGATCGGCGACCCCTGCCGGCTGGCTCGATAAGTCGGTTCCCACCACGGGCGTCGCCTCGTAGGCTCGATGAATCGCGTCGATCGGAATGGTTTGGGCATCGACGCCGAGCTTGTCGGCCAGTCGCCGAGCGTCGGTCACGCTGTGCGGGCTGCTATAGCGGCTGGGCATGAGCAGCGCGTGAACATGCTCGGCTCCGACTGCCCGCGCGGCGATGTAACACGCCAGAGCGCTGTCGATACCGCCCGAGACGCCAAGCACGCAATCACGAAAGCCGCTCTTGTGCATATAGTCGCGCAATCCGAGCACGAGCGCGTCCAAAAGCAACGCCGGTCGGAGCGGGCTCCCGAAAGTTGCCGCGGGCAAGTGATCGAGGTCGCAATAAGCCAGCTCGCTCTCGAATCCCCGCAGGTGGGCGGCACACTCGCCGGCCGCATTCACTACCAGGCTCTCACCGTCAAACACCAGATCGTCGTTGCCGCCGACCTGGTTGACGAAGAGAAACGGCCTGCGATGGCGGGCGACGTGCCCCTTGATCAAATCCAAGCGCCGGGCTGGCTTCGACAGTTCAAAAGGACTGGCCGAAACATTGATGAAGGCGTCGACGCCCGCTTCGGCCAGCAGGGCGACCGGATCGGGCAGCGGATGCGGCGGAATGTGATAGGTGGTCGATTCGACGCCCCACCAGGCGTCCTCGCAGATGTGCAGCCCGAACCGCCGACCGCCGATTTGCACCGGGGTGACTCGATCGGCTGGATGGAAATAGCGCTGCTCATCGAAGACGTCGTAGTTCGGCAGCAGCATTTTGTGGATCGTCGCAGTGACGCGCCCCTGCTGGAGCACGCTGGCCGCATTCGCCACGCGCCCGCCGGGAACTTCCCGATGGCTGGGATGGCCGACGATCACCGGCAGCCCGGGCGGCAGGACTGCCGCAAGCTCATCGACGGCCCGGTCGCAGGCCGCCACGAATCCTTCTCGCAGCAGTAAATCCTTGGGCGGGTAACCGCTGATGATCAGCTCCGAGGCGAGTAGCAACTCGGCTCCCGAACGGCTTGCTTCCTCGGCGGCGGCGCGCACGAGTTGGCAATTTCCGCGGATGTCGCCGACGATCGGATTGAGCTGGGCCAGCGCGATTTTCAAAGAATGGCTCCCAACGAAGAGGGACGCTCCTTTGGCAAGTATCGTCCTCGAGCGCGGCGCGGGCAACGGTTCTACCGTCTCCAACGATTTTGCAGTCCAGGATTTTGCTTCTGCCCCGAAATCATGGCCTCAGATTGCTCGTGAAGTGGAAATCGGGCCGCAATTTGCGGTGTGTTGCCTTTTGACAACGTGCCAGGTGCGGCCTAGGCTTCGGATTGAAAATCGGCTTCGGATTGAAAATTGCCTGCCTCAGAGCTTTCTGCTGATGTTTGTCGTCCCCCGGTCCCTCTTGGTCTGCTCTACGATCGCTTCGGGAGTCTTTCGGCATGTCCCGCCTTGTCAATGACCGCGGCGTGAACAAGTTCGCGCTCCACCCTTCCGCGACCGCCCGCAACACAATCTTGATTCTGAGCGGCTACCTCTTGGGAACGACTGTCGCGCACGTTTGTTCGCCGACCCTGGAACGCGGCGCGCTGGCGACTGGGCTGATCGGCACGCTGGCCTATGCGGTGTTGGCTGTCGTCGCCCGGCAAAAGCGGGTGCAAGACGCGCGGCTGGCGATTCAAAGGGCGACCACCCACATCGAACGGCGGATGGACCAGCACGTGCGAATTGCCTCCGCCCGCTTGATGTTGAGGTTGCACGCGGCTCAATCCTGGTCTCACGAGCAATACATGCCCGTAGTTCGGTCAGCTCGCTCCGTCCGGTAGATGACGTTTGGAAGGAGCCTTGGCCTCGATGTTTTCGCAACGCAGGAATTTGTCGCCGCGCGAGTTCTCTTTGCGGTGCTTAGTCGCCGGTTTCGCGCTCTTTTTGTCCGACTCGGCGACGGCGCAGACGGGATCGAGCTCGGGCGCGCGTCGTGATAGTTCTGCAGTGCTGGTGACGGTCAACGGCACGCCAATCACCGAAAATCAACTTCTTGTCTATCGATTCCTGCGGAGGCTTCCCCCGCACGAGTCGGCCGACTCCCGGAAGGCCGATCTCGACCAACTCGTCGAAAACGAGCTGATGCGCCAGTTCCTGGCCGATCGCCGGGCGGAGGTCGATCCCAAAAAGTTGGCCGCTGCCGTGAAGACGGCCAAGGAGCAGCTCAAGCGGGAAAAACGCGATCCGGACAAGCTACTCCCAAGCTCGAGTCTGCTCGATGCGCTCTTGCGGCGAGAGTTATCGCTGCCGATGGCGTGGCAAATTCACCTGGGGCGCGTGTTGACTCAACAGGCGATTCGCGACGAATACGACCGTCACCGCAGCGAGCTCGACGGAACGGAAATCCGCGCGAGCCAGATTTTTCTCAAGCTGCCCGCAACGGCCGACGTCGCTCAAGTGAAGTCCGCTGAGGAAAAGCTCGCCAGGCTGCGGTCCGAGATCGTCGCCGTCGAGATCAAGTTTGCCGACGCGGCCCGACGATATTCCGAAGCGCCCAGCGCGGCCGACGGAGGCGACGTCGGCTGGTTTGCATTTCGGGGGAAGATGCCGCCAGAGATCTGCCGTGTCGTTTTTCGGCTCAAGCCGGGCGAGGTGAGCGCCCCCTTCCGCACCAAGTTCGGCGTGCACCTCTACACAGTCACTCAGATCCGGCCGGGCAACCTGAACCTGGAGGATGTGCGGACGAGCGTGATCACGCGCCTATCACGCAGCTTGTGGGAGCAGTTCGTCGCTCAGTCTCGCGAAAAGGCGAAAATCGACTGGAAAGCGGCGCCCTAGGCCGCGAATTCGCGGCTCAGTGGGCGGCTGCTCCGGCTTCCGCGGGAGCCACAGCTGCGGACGGAGCACTGGGAGCGGCGTGCGCTTCGGCGGCAGGCTTGAAGATCATCACCATCGCGGCGCCGACGGCCGCCAATCCAATCCCCGTCAAGAATCTCCAGTCAGGAGCCGTTTTGGCTGGTGCGAAATAATACAACGTCGCGAAGGTGTTGACGATCGGGGCGCCGGCAAAAACGAGCGGGGCGACATAGATTGCGCCTCCCGCTCCCGCGTTCGTCACTGCGAAGATCACGCACAACGCGCCGATGGCACCTGCCAATCCCGCAATGAGGCCCCAAAAGACCGGAGTGGTATTGAAATTGGGAGCGGCTTTAGCCGTGGGGTCCCAATTCATTACAAAGATCATCACCAGAGGCAGCACAACGGCGACCAGGAAGTACGCCACGCCGACGAACAAAAACGCGCGGAGATTGCTTTGAAGCTGCATGGTCGCGCGATGCACCAGGGGAACGTAAACGCCCCACGACAACGCGGCGCCGAGCACGAATAACAACACCACCAGCAACTTCTGCATTGAAATCGTCTCCGTGAAATTGACCCTTGAAACCGCTTGATTCTAGTGCGCCGGCAAAGTTTGTTGCAATTTAAAGCCGTCGACCGCTCATTCCGATCGCAGCGCCTCCAGAATGCGAGTGCGGGCCGCTTCGATCGACGCCAAGAGGGCCGCCAGCATGCCGACGAAAAACACGATCGCCAGAATGAGCGCGAGCGAGCCCCAGGGAACGTCGGCCCCTGTGCTGGCCAGATGTGGAACCATCGCGACTAACGCGGCAATCGTCCCCGTTGCCAGGCCGCATAGGAGCAGCACGGCCGTTTCGACGAGCACGAGCCACGCCAGTCCCGTTGGGCGAAGGCCAAGGGCATTGAGCAAGGCCAACTCCTTGCGGCGTTCCAATACGTTGCGGACCATCACGGTCGCCAGTCCGAGCGTCCCCAACAAGAGGCCCAGGCCGCCCAGCGTCTGGAACGTCGACAGGTAGGTATTCTGCACCGCGAGAAAATTCGCCAGCCGGTCGGAGACCCGTTCGGCATCGAAACCGAACTGTGTTAGTTGCGTCTCCAACGCATCCGAAAGATGGTCGGCCTGCGCGGCTGAACCCGGCGACTCGATCAGAAAGTACTTGTAGCCTTCGACGGTCGGGTAGGCCTTGCGGAAATTGTCGTCCGACATCAAGAGCACGCCTTGAAACACGCTGCCGTCGAGCATGCCGACGATTTTCAGCCTGTGGTGAGGATGCTCCTCGTCGGGAACCGCGATCGTTGTCCCGACTTCTTTGTGCAGGCTGTATTGCAGCGTGTTGGCGTCGCCGATGACGGGGATCGTGCCGTCGGGTTCGGTTTGTTCGAGCAGCGTCCAGGGATTCGGCTCGCTGCGGCCGATAAAGCGGAACCCGCCCCGTTCGATGAACGAATTCGGGACGCCGAGGATCGTGGGAAGCCGCGTCTGATAGATGTTCAGGCAACTTGCATCCTCACCGGGTTTGACGCGAAAGGCGAAGAAACGCGAGTCTTTGATCAGTGTCTCGTCCGGCGACGCCGGCTTGAGCTTCATCCCGAGGGTGGTGCGTCCGGCCGGCGTGTTGAGATCGGGCAGGATCGGTTCGGTGCTTTCCGCGACGAGGCGGAAGCCGCCGTTGCCGGAACTTTTGTCGGGCACTTCGGCGGCCGGATTGCGCCGTCCGGCAGCGACGGCCACGATCACGAACGTAGCGGCCGCCACGAGTGACACCGACGCCGTGCTTCGCTGCCGCTGTCGCGCCGTGTTTCGCACACCCAAGCGAGCCAGGCCGGTCATGCCGCGGCCCCGCACGGCGGCCGAGTGTTCGCCGTCGAGCAGCCCGGCGATCAGCATGACGCCTCCCACCAGGATGATCACACCGTCGAGAAAGAACAGCACCACGCCCCAGCTCAAGCCCTCGAACGCCTCGCCCTGCAGTCGGCCCGTCAACACGCCGATCAAGAGGGCCCCCGCGAGGATCAGGAGCGCGGTGCCGATCGCCAGCGAGCGGCGACTGCGGCGGCGCTGCCTGGCCGCCGAAATGGACGGTTCCGTGGCGCCGCTCAATAATTCGCGCGGACTGAGAGCTTTGAGCTGCCGCAATCCCCACAGCACGGCCAGCGCCGTGATGATGGCCGAAAATACAAATCCCATCGCCAACGTCGCGGGCACGATAAAGACCGACAGCGACTGTGTGCCAACCGCTTGAGTCCACCAGTGGGTCAGTCCGTAGACCATCAGCTCGGCAAACCCGACGGCAGCGGCGGTCCCGAGCAGTCCTCCGACCGCGACCAGAATCAGGCCCTCCTCCAGGAAAAGCCAACGCAGCCGGCGCGGAGTGAAGCCGACCGCCGCCAACAGGCCGATCGTCGTCCCGCGCCGCTCGATCCCCAGCCGAAAGATTAGGCCGATCAGAAAAGTCGCCGCCAGGATCAGGAAGAAACTGAAACCGAGGAACAGCTCGCTGAAGTCATTCGAGCCGGCGGCCGCCTTCACGCCGGTGTATTTCACCGGCTGAAACTGCAGATGCGTCTGAGCCGGTTTGAGCGACTTGAGAAGTTCGCGCCGCACGTCGTCCGCCGTCCGTTCCAGCGTTTCCCCGGCTTTTGGTGCGACGCGAACTGACGTGAGCGAACCGAAGCGGCTGCCCCAGAGTTTTTGAGCCGTTTCCAGCGAGACGAACGATTTGGGCGTGGCCCGGTGCTCGTCCCAATAGCGGTCGTCGCGCGGGGTCACGCGATCGAGCTTCATCGGAAAGGGCTGTTTCCAATCGTTGATCGTTTTCGCGTCGGTGATGCCTTTCACGACGGGAACGAGTCCCGGGTCGGCGGCCGGACCTTCGAGTTTCAAGATGCCGGCCACGCGGAACGTGTGCTCGACTTCGGGCAGTTCGCCGTGGGAACCGATGATGTGATACCGCAGACGGACTTCATCGTTGGGCTTCGCGTTCAGATCCTCGGCAATCCAATCGTTGAGCACGATCTCGTCGGGACCGAGCGAATGCGAAGGAACGGGCGATGCCCAGACGAAGGGCCCGAACGGAGGATTTATCGCGGCCACCGGGTCGAGCCCGGCCACGACGGAATACATCGAGAATTTCTTCGGATCTTTCGCGTTCGTAATCTCGTTGGCGAGATAAACCAAGACCGGCGATGTGGTCAGGCCGAGCCGCTTAGCGCTCTCGGTCGCTGCCGCCGCGACATCGCTGTCGAGAATCTGCTGTTCCGATTCGACCGAGACATAACCGCGGGGCGAGTCGACGGCGATCCGCAACCCAAGGTCGGCCGGGACCAGCAATCCCGACAGTTCGTCGCTCAGTGCGCGGGCCGCCTCGGGAGCGCTCGCTCCCGTCTGGTCGACAGGGGACTTAGCAGAGACGAAGAGCGCGTTGATCTGGGCCTCGCTCCCCTGCGGATTGCGGCGCGAGCGTTCAACTCGGGCCAAATCTACGCTTTGCTGCAGCTTGCCGAGCTGGACGAACGCGTTGAGCGGCAATTGCTGCGTCGGGTTGAGCGTGAGCCGCGCCGCCCCGGAATCGTCTGGCAGCACCGCCTTGATTTTGAGCTGGATTTCGCGAGAGTCTCCCTCCCGTTTGCCCAGCAGCGATTCGCGGGGAATGGCCGACGGAACTTCGATGAACAGGCTCACGTCGTCCCCGGCGTGAACTCGCAGTCGCTCGGCCAGACGCTCGTTGATCGCAATCTCGTCACTGGTCAGGTACGGGGGTTTGATATTGATGAGCTGCCACAGCCGTTCGTCGCCGCCGAAGATCTGCACGCCCCCAGCGCGGCGCGACACTCCGCTGTGCTCGGCGACGAACGGCGCGCTGAGCATCAAGGCGGGAGCGGCTGCCTCGAATCGCTCTTTGAAAAAGGGCCGTGCCGCGAGCTCGCGGGCAAGGTCTTCGCGAACGAACCGGGGTGCGATCAGGACGTCGTCGATTTTCTGCAACCGCTCGAGGCTCATCTCCCGCAGGCTGCCGCGGACCGAGTCGCCAACGATCAGAGCACCCGTGATGACGGCCGTCGCCGCGATCACGCCGAGCACCACGGCCGCGTTCGTGCGTCCATGATAGAACAGATTGCGAAGCAGAAGTCGAAGGTGGGTCATTGGTTGCTACCGGTCCGCCAGCCGGCCGTCGACGAGTTCTGCGCGGCGCGGGAACCGCGCGGCCAGTTCCGCGCTGTGCGTCACGCAGACCAACAGTGTTTGGTGAGTGCGGTTGAGCTCTAAGAGCAGATCGCCGACTGCTTCCGCGTTCGCCCGGTCGAGGTTGCCGGTCGGTTCGTCGGCCAGGAGCAGCACCGGTTGATTGATCAGGGCCCGGCAGACAGCGACTCGCTGACGTTCCCCTCCCGAGAGCTGAGCCGGTCGATGGGTCACGCGATTTTTCAAGCCCACTCGCTCGAGCAGCTGCATCGCTCGCTTTGATTCGGCCGCTCCCGCCCCCGCGCCGGCGAGCGCCGGAATCAGCACGTTTTCGAGCACATCGCACTGCGGCAGCAGATGATGGTCCTGAAAGATGAAGCCGATTTTGGCGTTGCGAAAGCCGGCGAGCTGTGCGTCAGTGCGCACGAACGGATCCTCGCCCAACAGCCGCACGGATCCCGACGTGGGCCGATCGAGCATCCCCAGGATGTGCAAGAGCGTGCTCTTGCCGGAACCGGAGGGGCCCGTGACCGCGAGCGCCTCGCCGCGGCGCATCGTCAGGCCAACGTCGTTTAGGATCGTGAGACGGCCCGCCTCCGACACAAATTCTTTGGAGAGGCCCGCCACGGCGAGATCGCCGTCCTCCTGCTGCATGATGATGACTCTCGATGGTTATGCGTCGCGGTCGCTCGCGGCGGCTGGTTCCGCCTGCGTAAGGTCGTAGGGCCCGAGCATCTCGTCAAACTTCGCAGGAATTTCCAGCGATTGGATCGGCTGGCCCACACTGAATCGGCAATAGGCCGTCTTGATCTGACCGGTGGCGATCAGTGTCGAACCGCGATGGAATTCGTATCCCAGCGTCAGCGATTTGAAGCCGCGCCGCCGGACGAAGATGCGGATCTCGAGCACCTCATTGTGATAGGCGGGAGATTTGAACGAACATGTGGCAGAGACCCGTGGCCAACCTTCCGCAACGCCCGCGGTATTTGGTCGTTCCGCCAATGTAAAGCCGTAGCTGCGGAAAAACTCGGCTTCGGCCTGCTCCATGTAGCGGAAGAAATTCGTGAAGTGCACGATCCCCGCCATGTCCGTGTCGACAAATTCGACCCGGCGGCTTGTTACGAAGCGAGGTTTCTTGTCTGGTTCCATGCTGGCTTGGGTTTTCGACCAACTGCCCGACGGGAGCCTGTCCGTGCGTCACGTGAGAGGGGAAGGGATCTCCAGCAAGTCGACCGCGGCGTGCCGGTTGCAGAAGATCGTAGCAAGACGGCCGTAGGTCGTGCCGCCCGCCGGCATCTGCAGGTAGCGCGCCAGCGAAGGTCCGGCCTCCAATCGCAGCACGGCGCCCAGGTCAATGTGACGCAAGACATTGTGGTCGATGAGCACCCGCCCCAGAGGTTTGATGCCGGCGAGGATTTCCTCGCGCACGATCGGAGTCACGTAGCTCAAATCGAATCGCACGAGTCCGAACTGAACGGGCGTCTCGGTTCCTGACTTCAGCAGCACGATCTTGCGGCTGTACGAGTCGCCGTCCAACCGACGATCGAGGATGCGGACGTCCACCCGGCAATTGTGGTACGACTCCATCGTGACCGTCATGTGATGGTTGTGCGCCAGCATCCGACGGTACGGTTCCGGCAGCGTCTCGGAGGCCACGTGCTCGGCATCGGCGAGCAAAGGCTCGCGCTCTGGGAACAGCTCCAACAGCGATTGAAGTTCGACGTGCGGGTTCACGAGGCACAGCCTCTTTGTGCGGGCTAGCCGCCTGTCGCGGGTTAGCCTTCGTGCGGCTAGCGTCAGGTGTAGCGGATTGCGCGGTGTTCTTCTTCGAAGTACTCGGGCAGGAGCGTGTCGACTTGCAGCAGTCCGCGGCGGGTCAGGCGGATCTCGTCCCCTTCGACCGACAGGTAACCGGCCGCCTCTTGATTGCGCAGCGGCGTCGCAAATTCCTGGAAAATGTCGACGCCGAATTTCGCGCGGAACGGGCGGGCCGAGATCCGCCCCTCCTTGAGCTGCAGCACGACCTCGCGAATGAGTTCTTGGTGCCTCGTCGGCACGAGCGCCCTGTGGATGGGCAATTCACCCGAGGCGACGCCTTGCACGTACTGCTCAAGCTGATCGAAGTTCTGGTAATGCACGCCCTGGAAGTGGCCGAACGAGGAGACGCCCGTCGCCAGGATGTCGCTGCCCCGAAACAGATGGTCGCGATAAACAAAGTGATCCGTGTCGAGACTTCGCACCAATTCGTTGCCGCTGGAGATCTTGTAACCGGCCGCCAAGAGCGAGTCGATCGCCTCGCTCACCCAGCGGCGTTTGACC